>NZ_SMKH01000031.1 GCF_004348515.1 Actinomadura sp. KC345
ACCCGACCGAACAAACATCCGGCCGAGCCGAAAAAGGCACTGGCTTTTAACACGCTGTTGAGTTCTCAAGAAACGGACACCCACCGCGCCGAACCCCGCTCCCGCAGGCCCCGGCTCCGGGGCAACCCTTCTAACTTACCTGATTCGCCACCGCTGTCAAGCCGATCAACCAAGATCTTTTCGACGGACGGTCAACTCACCAAGCCCCCACACAACGACACACCAACAGGCCGAAGCCCCATCAGAAGATCGTTTCGCAGGAGGCGCCCTCCGGGCCGGCCACCTCGCGGCGTCCTGCATCCCGTCTCAGGCTGTCAGACCACTGTACAACAGCCCGAGCGTGACTCGAACCGTTTTCGGAAGCCTGGTTCCCCCGGGGCCGACCGCCGCTGTGGCGTCCCGCTCCCCTGGGGCAGCAGTGACGTTATGGTCCTCCGCCGACCTCGTCAAATCGGAACGTCGGCGGCCTGCGCCACGTTGCCGTCCAGGTACCCCGAACGCCTCAATGACCTCGCTGTTCACCCGCTTCGTGGGCCGGGTCACAGTGGGGTACGGTGCGCAGACCACGCGGCCCTCGGAGCCCCCGTAGCGGGCTGCGGCGGCTTCCGGCATGGGAGCCGATCACGTCGGGAGGACGCACCTCGTGAACGTGCCCGTCGCCATCCGTGCCTCGGCGGAACGCCTGATGGTCGCCGCGACCATGGGTCCGACCATTCATCACGTGCATGCTTGGCGGTTCAAGGTCGCGTCCGGACTGATCGAAGTTCATGCCGACCCCGGCAGGCTCCGGCCGGAACGCGACCCGTCGGGGCGAAGCCTGCATCTCAGCAGTGGTGCCGCGCTCGTGAACCTGCGGCTCGCCGCCGCCCAGCTGGGACGCGAGGCCGTCGTGCGGCTCCTCCCCGACGCCGGGCGTCCTACGGTGCTCGCGACGGTGCGGCTTGCGGGGCGGCATCGGATCACGCGGGAGGAGCGCCTTCTCTACGCCGCCACACTCCGGCCCTTCATCGGGGCGAAGCCGGTGGAATGCGCCCGGCCGTCCGCCTCCCTCGTCAGCCGGCTGGGCGAGCTGGCGAAGCTGGAAGGAGCCGCGCTTCACCCGCTGCCCTCCGCACCGGACGCCATGGCTCAACGCGCGGTTCTGACCACCTACGGCGACTCCCCCGCCGAGTGGCTCCGTGCGGGGCAGGCCCTTCAGCGTCTCCTGCTGAGCGGCACGGTCCACGCGGTTTCGACCTCGTTCACCTTCGACGTCGATATCCCCGGTGTGGAGTCGGTGACACAGCCGGGCGAGGTGACGCAGGTGCTCCTGGACCTCGCGCAGCACGTGGACGTACGGCGTCTACTCAAGCCGCCGGTAGCTCGACAACACGAAGGACAGCGGCGCTGGCAGAGGGTCGGGTAGCCGCACAAGCCTTTCACGCAGCTGATCGGGCGGAACGTGATGCGCGCTGGGCCCCATCCCCACGAGCGTGGTGACCTCGTCGTGGGTCAGGAGTGCCTCGGTGTCGATCTCCTCGCGCCTGTCCAGTTTGAAGTAGCCGGCGAGTGCGGCGTCCGTGCGTTCGGTCTTGCGCTTGTCGATCGAGAGCAGCCCGAGGGACTCGACGAGCGGGCCGAGGTGCCGGGGCGACGGGGTCACGGTGACGAGCAGCGCCTCGTCGCGGAGCACGCGGTGGAACTCGGCGGCGTTGCGGGGTGCGAAGACGTTCACAACGACGTCGGCGGCTCCGTCGCTCAGCGGCAGCGGGCGCCACAGGTCCGCGACGACCGCCCCGGCGCGCGGATGCGCCTTCGCCGCCCGGCGCGCGGCGTGCTTGGAGATGTCCAGGGCGAGCCCGGCCGCGTCCGGCGACCGGTCGAGGATCCGGCTCAGGTAGTACCCGGTCCCGGCGCCCGCGTCGACGACCAAGGAAGGCTCGGCGCGTGAGATGTCGCGGGCGACACGGCCTGCGAGTGCGGTGAAATGGCCCGCCCTCAGGAACTCGTCTCGCGCCCGCACCATCTGCGGGGTGTCGGCCGTGCCCGGACGGGCGTTGCCAGGCAGCAGGTTCGCGTACCCCTGGCGCGCGATGTCGAAGGCGTGCCCTCCCGGGCACCGGAGTCCGCGGTCAGCCAGTTCGAGGTCCGCTCCGCACACGGGGCACACCAGGTATTGGACGACATCGGCGAGCATCCGTCCATCATCGACCATGGGGGATGCGGAACGGGCGGTACCGTCCGCTTCTTTGCCGTCACGCCTCCGGGGCGTCAGCGGCGCTTCCCGCGCCCGCCACCTGGGACGGCGCTTCGCCCGCGGCCCGCCACGGCGGACCGGTCCGGCCCGGTGCCCTTCAGCGCACCGGGTTCACGGGTCCGGGCCGTTCAGGATTCCGCGCGACGGCGGACGTCCTCCATGTCGAGGCCGCGCACCTGCTCGATCACGTTCTCCAGGACCGACTCGGCCACCGCGCCGGGCTCCGCGAAAACGATCATGCCGTCGCGGATCGCCATCAGGGTGGGAATCGACCTGATCCCGAACCGCTGCGACAGCTCCAGCTCGGCGTCGGTGTCGACCTTGGCGAAGACGATGTCGTCGTGCTTGTTCGCCGACCTCTCGAACACGGGCGCGAACCTCTTGCACGGTCCGCACCACTCCGCCCAGAAGTCGACCATGACGATGCCGTCGCTCTGGGCGACCTGGTCGAAGTTCTCTGCGGTGAGTGTGACCGTCGCCATGTCGGTTTCTCCTCAGTCGGGGTATCAGCACGTAGAGCGGCTAACAGCCTCGCAGTATTCCCCGCCGGGAATCACAGAGCGGTAATTAGCGTTGTCCTCGTAGGGAGATCGCACCGGAGAAGGGTCAGGATGGCTGCAACCCGTACCAAGGGCGACAGGGTCGACGTTCCCGACAAGGATCTCGTCGGAGCGTACCTCGACCGGATCGGCCGTACCCTCCTGCTCGATGCGCAGGAGGAGGTCGATCTGGCCAAGGCGATCGAAGGGGGACTGTACGCCGAACAGCTTCTCGTCGAGGGGAACGTGCCCGAAGGCACGACCCTGGAGGAGCTCGAGGCGGTGGCCACGGCGGGGCTGCGTGCCAAGCAGCGCTTCGTCGAGGCCAATCTGCGCCTCGTGGTCTCGATCGCCCGGAAGTACCCGACCGACTCGTTGCCCCTCATCGACCTCATACAAGAGGGGAACCTGGGGCTGATGCGCGCGGTGGAGAAGTTCGACTACCGCCGCGGCTTCAAGTTCTCCACATACGCCACATGGTGGATCAGGCAGGCGATCGGCCGCGGGCTCAGCCACACCGCCCGCACGATCCGGCTGCCCGTACACGTCGAGGAGGAGCTCTCCCGGCTGCGCCGCGCGGAGCGGCAGCTGGGCCGCGAGCTCGGCAGGGAGCCGACCCGCGAGGAGCTCGCCCACGCGCTCGGCGCGGAGGCCGAACATGTGGACGAGCTGCTGCGCTGGCGCCGCGACCCGGCGAGCCTGGACGCGACCGTCGACGACGCGGGCGAGACCCCGATGGGCGACCTGCTGGAGGACCCGGAGGCCGTGACACCGGAGGCCGAGATCCTCGCGCTGGACGACATCGAGGGCCTCGGACGGCTCCTGGACCGGCTGCCGGAGCGCGAATCCGCGATCCTGCGCGCCAGGTTCGGCATGGACAGCGGCCAGCCCCTGTCGTACGCGCAGATCGGCGCCCGGTACGGCCTGAGCCACAACAGGGTGAGGCAGATCACCGACCGTTCGCTGCGGCGGCTGCGGCAGCTGGCGAGCGAGGCCGACCTGAGCGGCCGCCGGGCGCTGGCGGGCGGGCCGGGCGCCGCGCGGGAGCCGGTGCGCGCGACCGCCGGGAACCGCGCGGCCTGAGGCGCCGGGCCTGCGCCCCTCCGCTCTGTGATCGACCCACGGGCGGCCCCGAAACCGGGGCCGCCCGTGCGCGTCCGTGCGTCCGCCCGTTCCGGCCGACACCCGGCGGGGCCGTGGCGCGGGCGGGCTCGTCGTCCGGCAGGGCAGGGCGTGCCATAGCCTTTCAGCGTGAGTACATCCGCCTCCGGGGAGCTTGACGCCTGGCGCTCCCTCCCCGCCCTCCAGCAGCCCGATTGGGACGACCCGGATGAGGTCCGGGCGGTCGCCGCCGAACTGGCCGCGCAGCCCCCGCTCGTCTTCGCCGGTGAGTGCGACCAGCTCAAGGCCCAGCTCGCGGACGTCGCGCGGGGCAGGGCGTTCGTCCTGCAGGGCGGCGACTGCGCCGAGACGTTCGACGGGTCGAACGCCGACGCGGTGAAGAACAAGCTCAAGACGCTGCTGCAGATGGCCGTGGTGCTCACCTACGCCGCCAGCGTGCCGGTCGTGAAGATCGGCCGTATGGCGGGCCAGTTCGCCAAGCCGCGCTCGAAGCCGGTGGAGGTCCGCGGGGGCGTGGAGCTGCCCGCGTACCGGGGCGACGCGGTCAACGGGTTCGGGTTCGACGCCGCGTCCCGGCGCAACGACCCGAACCGGCTGCTGAAGGCCTACCACTGCTCGGCGGTCACGCTGAACCTGTGCCGGGCGTTCACCAAGGGCGGGTACGCCGACCTCCGCCAGGTGCACGCCTGGAACCAGGACTTCGTGGCGCAGAGCCCGGCGGGGCGCCGCTACGAGCGCCTCGCGGGCGAGATCGACCGGGCGCTGTCGTTCATGAAGGCGTGCGGGGCCGACCCCGACGAGTTCCACGGGGTGGAGTTCTTCTCCAGCCACGAGGCGCTGCTGCTGGAGTACGAGCGGGCGCTGACCCGCATCGACCACCTCAGCGGCCTGCCGTACGACGTGTCGGCGCACTTCCTGTGGATCGGTGAGCGCACACGTCAGCTGGACGGCGCGCACGTGGAGTTCCTGCGGCAGATCCGCAACCCGATCGGGGTGAAGCTCGGCCCGACGACGTCCGCCGACGACGCCCTGGCACTGATCGACCGGCTGAACCCCGACGGTGAGGAGGGCCGGCTGACGTTCATCACCCGGATGGGCGCGGGCCGGGTCCGGGACTCGCTTCCGCCGCTGATCGAGAAGGTGCACCAGAGCGGCGCCCCGGTCGCCTGGATCTGCGACCCGATGCACGGCAACACGTTCGAGGCGCCGAGCGGGCACAAGACCCGGCGGCTGGACGACGTCCTGGACGAGGTGGCCGGCTTCTTCGAGGTCCACCGGGCGCTCGGGACGCACCCTGGAGGCATCCACATCGAGTTCACCGGCGACGACGTCACCGAGTGCGTCGGCGGCGCCCAGGGGCTGGCGGAGACCGACCTCCACCAGCGCTACGAGACGGCGTGCGACCCGCGGCTCAACCGGAGCCAGTCGCTGGACCTGGCGTTCATGGTCGCCGAGCTGTACCGCAAGTCCACCTGATCGACTCGCCCGGCGCGGCGCGCCCCCGACCGCGGGGCGCGTCCGGCGCGTGTGATCCCTCGGAAGGCTCCGGGCGGAGGCACCTTCCGGATCCGCGCGGGGGTACGTTCGGGCGGAGCCCGACGTCAGATGTCCACCTCGGCCCAGACGACCTTGCCGCCGGTCACGGGGTCGGCGCCCCAGGAGTTCGAGAAGCGGTCGACGATGAACAGGCCGCGATGCGACTCGTCCAGCGGTCCGGGGACGGTCAGCCGCGGCAGCTGGGCGGCGCGGTCGCGGACCTCGACGCGGATGCGCCCGCCGCCGCGGAGCAGGCGCAGCTCCAGTGCCGTCCCGGCGTGCCGGACGGCGTTGGCGACGAGCTCGGCCACGATCGCCGTGACGAGCTCCTCGCGGTCCATCAGGGCCCAGGTCCGCATGGTGCGGGCGGCGAGCCGCCGTGCGTACTCCACGGCCTCGGTCTGCGGCGCCGCGCGCAATGTCGTCTCGGTCATCGGGTCGGTCACTCCGCCCGCTCGCCGTTCTTCATCGTGTCTCCCTCACCGTCCACCCGCCGGGCTTCCTCCGCCGGGTCCTCGATCAGGAAGCGGTCGAGGCCGGTGGTCCGCAGCACGTTCTCGACCCGGCCGTAGGCGCCGGTGACGGTGAGCGTGGCGTTCTGCGCGCGGGCGTGCTTGTACGCGCGTACGAGAACGTTGAGACCGGAGGAGTCACAGAAATCCACCGCGGCGAGGTCGACGACGACCGCCCGCTCGCCCGCGTCCACGAGCTCGGTCAGCCGGGACCGCAGCTCGTCGGACGAGTGCAGGTCGATGGAGCCGCGCGCGGCGATCGTCGCGCGGCCGTCCTGTCGTGTCGTGTGCAAGGCAAGCCCCACGCCACCCCACCTTACCGATTGTTGGTCTCCATCATGACGCCCGCAGAACGATGAGGGCAATGTCGTCGTTCGAAGGCTCGGGGCCGAAGTCGCGCACGGCGCGCTGGATGCGGGCGGCGACGGCGCCGGCGCTCAGCCCGGTGCAGTCGGCGAGCAGGTTCTCCAGCCCGTGGCCGTCGCCGAGGAGCCGGTTGCCGGAGCGCCGCTCCGTGACGCCGTCGGTGACGCAGAGCAGGACCTCGCCGCGGCGCAGGTCGACCGTGTCGGTGTGGAACTCGACGCCGTCGAACACGCCGAGCAGCGGCTGGGGCGAGGCGCCCTCGCGGACTTCGCCGTCCGGGGCGAGCACCAGCGGGGGCGGGTGCCCCGCGCTCGTCAGCCTGATCGTCACGCCGCCGTTGCGGCGCCGGGCGGCGATCTCGCCGTGCAGGAGGGTGAGCAGGCGCCCGCGCTCGCCCTCGCCGAGGATGAGCCGGTTGAGGCGGGCGAGCACGGCGGGCACGGACATCTCCTCGGCGGCGAGGATGCGCAGCGCGTGCCGGGCGAGCCCGGTGACCGCGGCGGCCTCGGGCCCGGTGCCGCACACGTCGCCGATGGCGAACCGCCAGCGGGACGCGGACGCGGGGCCGACGGGGCGCCCCCCGCTCTCGAACACGTCGTAGAAGTCGCCGCCGACCTCACTGCCCTCACCGGCGGGCTCGTAGACGACCGCCACCTCCAGGCCGGGGATCTCGGGGATGCCCGGCGGCAGGAGGCTGCGCTGGAGCGCGCTGCTCATGGCGGTCTGCGCGGAGAACAGCCGCGCGTTGTCGACGGCGAGGGCGGCGCGGCGGCTCAGCTCCTCGGCGAGCTCGATCGCGCTGCGGGGGAACCGGTCGCCGGGCGGGCGGCCGATGACGATGGTGCCGATGCGGCGACCGCGGGCGATCAGCGGAAACGCGTAGACCTGGTCGGCGGCGGTGCCGCCGGCGGCGGCGCGGACCTCCTCGGGGGCCGTGGCGAGCCCGTTCCAGGCGCCGGGGACGTCCATCGGCGGCGCCGCGCCCGCGTGCTCGAGCAGTTCGCGGAGGCCGTCGGCGCGGTTCTCGTCGGCGTGCCACACGTAGGCGAGCCGGTCGGGCTCGGACTCGGTGACGGTGTAGACGGCGCACCAGGTGGCGAGGCGGGGGACGACGAGCTGGGCGACCAGCGCCATCGTGCGTTCCTGGTCGAGCGTTCCGGCGAGCAGGTCGCTGGCCTCGGCGACGAAGCTGAGCCAGCCGCGCCAGGACCGTTCCAACTCTCCGACCCTGGCCTTCTCCAGAGAGAGCGACATCTCGTCGGCGAGCCGGCCGATGCGGACGCCGTCGGCCTCGGCGAACCGGTCGGAACCGGACGACACGGCCACGAGGAGCCCGGTGAGGCGCCCCTGGGACTCCAGCGGAGCGGCGGCGAGGGACCCCGCCTGGAGGGCGGCGGCGGTCGGATCGGAGGCGTCGGCGGCCACCCAGGGCGAGCCGGAGCGGGCGGCGGGGGCCAGCCCGGCCACCGACAGCTCGCCGAGCGCGACGTCGGTGGCGGTTCCGGCGGAGGCGCCCATGATCAGGCGCCCGTCGCGCTCGGTCAGCAGCACGGCCGCGCCCTCGGCGGCGAGGACCTCGCGCACGTTGGCGATGCCGTCCTCCATGGACTCCACGGCCGCCGGGGACCGCAGGAGCCGGTCGCCGGCCGCGGGGACCTCCCCGGCGCCCTCGCCGAGCCGGCCCTCCCTGGCCTGGCCGCCGGATCCGGCGGGGTCGTGCGCGCTCTCGGCGGCGCCGTCGCGCGCGGCCCGCTCACGGGCGCGCTCACGCCGCGCGGCGGCGTCTCCGGCGGCCGCGCGGGCGGTCTCGGCGGAGGGCCGGGGCTCGGCGGGCTCGCCGGTGAGCGACGCGGGCGCCGGGGCGCCGCCCGCGGCTCCCGGCCGGGGCAGCCGGAACCAGACGCCCTTCGTGCGGCGGTCGTAGGAGACGCCCCAGGACACGGCGAGGCGGGAGATGGACGGCAGGCCGCGCCCGCTGGAGGCGGTGACGCCCGGCATCTCGATCCCCCGCGTGGGGTGGCGGTCGCGGACCTCGATCTTGATGTCCCCGTCCTCGAGCCGGCAGGAGACCTCGAAGGACGTGCCGGCGTAGGCGATCGCGTTGGTGGCGAGTTCGCTGGTGGCCAGGACGGCGTCGTCGGCGGCCTCCTCCATGCCCCAGTCGGCGAGCACCTTCCGGACGAACCGGCGCGCGTCCGCCACCGCCGGGGCCGCGGACGGGAAGGTGGCCGACGCCGTCTGCCGATCCAACTGTCGTCCCTCGTTCGAAGCGTCACTACCGGGCCTGGCCATCGTGACAGAACGGCCGATCGCCCGGCCACGGGACCCGTAGCCCCGGAGACGAAGCGATCCGCCCGGCCTCGGCGATGCGATCCCCGCCATGACACGACAGACCGTAACACGAAGACTACAAGCACGGATGCACGATCATTGCCATCCGTTCACCCTCGGCGTGCGAACGGCGTCCAGTTCCGCACGGCGACGTAGAGTACAGGTGCGGCCAGGAGAAGGCCCTAGAGAAGGAGTCCGTGCCATCCGGATACCCGGTATCCGGATACCCGACAATCGCGGGCCAGGAGGATGAAAGACCATGCCGCGTACCGCGTCTCGTGCACGCCCCGGCGGCGCGTACCTCGATACCACCCCTCGCTACAGCGACGCCGATCTCGAACCGCTCCTCAAGGCGCTCATCGCCGTGCGGGACGGGAAGGCGAGGTCCGAGCTGAACGTGCCGGGCGACGGCGCCGTGGCGGAGGCCGCGGCGATCCTGGAGGAGATCCGGCAGAACGGCATGGAGCTGGCGTCGGGGCTGAGCCGCGTCCGCCGCGAGATCGGCCGGGAGGGGAAGCTGCGGGGCCGCCTGACCCCGGGGGCGATGCGCGGCACCTGGGCCGCCGCCGTGGACGACGCCAACGCGATCATCGACAAGCTGACCGATCTCGCCACCGGGATGAACCAGGTCGTGGAGGCGGTGGCCGCGGGCGACCTGAGCCAGCGGGTCGAGCTGCGGGTGCGCGGCAGGCCGATGCGCGGAGAGCTGCTCCGCATGGCCAAGTCGGTCAACGGCATGGTGGAGCTGCTCGACCAGTTCACCTGGGAGGTGACCCAGTTCGCCCGCGAGGTCGGCACCGAGGGGCGGCTCGGCGGGCAGGCCCCGGCGCGCGGCATGACGGGCCGGTGGCGGGACGTGACGGCCTCGGTGAACGTGATGGCGGCGCGGCTGACCTCCCAGGTCCGCGACATCGCGGAGGTCACCACGGCGGTGGCCAGCGGCGACCTGACGCGCAAGGTCACGGTCGAGGCGACCGGTGAGCTCCAGGAGCTGAAGCTCACCGTGAACACGATGGTCGACCAGCTGTCGGCCTTCGCCGACGAGGTCACCCGCGTCGCCCGCGAGGTCGGCACCGAGGGCCAGCTGGGCGGGCAGGCGAACGTGCCCGGCGTCAGCGGGGTGTGGAAGAAGCTCACCGACAACGTCAACGCGATGGCGAACAACCTGACCTACCAGGTCCGCAACATCGCCCAGGTCACCACCGCCGTCGCCGACGGGGACCTCGGCAAGAAGATCACCGTGGACGCGCAGGGCGAGATCCTGCAGCTGAAGCTCACCGTGAACACGATGGTGGACACGCTGTCGGCCTTCGCCGACGAGGTCACCCGCGTCGCCCGCGAGGTCGGCACCGAGGGCCGCCTCGGCGGCCAGGCCCGCGTGCCGGGTGTGAGCGGCGTCTGGAAGGACCTGACCAACAACGTCAACGGGATGGCGTCCAACCTCACCTTCCAGGTCCGCAACATCGCCCAGGTCACCACCGCCGTCGCCGAGGGAGACCTCGGCAAGAAGATCACGGTGGACGCGCAGGGCGAGATCCTGGAGCTCAAGGACACCGTGAACGCGATGGTGGACACGCTGTCGTCGTTCGCCTCCGAGGTCACCCGCGTCGCCCGCGAGGTCGGCACCGAGGGCCGCCTCGGCGGCCAGGCGCGGATGCCGGACGTCAGCGGCGTCTGGAAGGACCTGACCGACAACGTCAACTCGATGGCCAACAACCTGACCACCCAGGTCCGCGGGATCGCGCAGGTCACCACGGCGGTGGCGCAGGGCGACCTGACCCGCAAGATCGAGGTGGACGCGCAGGGCGAGATCCTGCAGCTCAAGGACACCTTGAACACGATGGTCGACACGCTGTCGGCCTTCGCCGACGAGGTCAGCCGCGTCGCCCGCGAGGTCGGCACCGAGGGCCGCCTCGGCGGCCAGGCCCGGGTGCCGGGCGCGGGCGGCATGTGGAAGGACCTGACCGACAACGTCAACTCGATGGCCAACAACCTGACCACCCAGGTCCGCAACATCGCGCAGGTCACCACGGCGGTCGCGCACGGCGACCTGACGCGGCGCATCGACGTGGACGCGCAGGGCGAGATCCTGCAGCTGAAGACCACGCTGAACACGATGGTGGACACGCTGTCGTCGTTCGCCTCCGAGGTCACGCGCGTGGCCCGCGAGGTCGGCAGCGAGGGGCGCCTGGGCGGGCAGGCCGAGGTCGAGGGCGTCTCGGGCACGTGGAAGCGGCTGACCGAGAGCGTGAACGAGCTGGCCGGCAACCTGACCACCCAGGTCCGCGCGATCGGCGCGGTCGCCAGCGCGGTCGCGACCGGCGACCTCACCCGGACGATCACCGTGGAGGCGCGCGGCGAGGTCGCCGAGCTGAGCGACAACGTCAACCTGATGGTCGCGACGCTGCGCGAGACGACCCGCGCAAACGAGGAGCAGGACTGGCTCAAGACCAACCTGGCGCGCATCGGCGGGCTCATGCAGGGCCACCGGGACCTCATGCAGGTCGCCGAGCTGATCATGCGGGAGCTGACGCCGACGGCGAGCGCCCAGTTCGGCGCGTTCTACCTCGCCGAGAGCATCGGCGAGGAGACCGAGCTGGTGATGATCGCCGGGTACGGGACGCGGCGGGGCCGGGTCGGGGCCGTGCGGTTCGCGATGGGCGAGGGCCTGGTCGGGCAGGCGGCGCAGGAGCGCCGGCCGCTGCTGATCGCCGACGCCCCCGCCGACTACGTCAAGATCGGGTCGGGGCTGGGCGAGTCGTCCCCGGTCAACATCATCGTGCTGCCGATCGTGTTCGAGGACGCGGTGCTCGGCGCGATCGAGCTGGCCTCCTTCGGCCGGTTCACCGACGTCCACCTGGCCTTCTTCAGCCAGCTGATCGAGACGATCGGGGTCACGCTGAACGCGATCAGCGCCAACACCCGCACCGAGGCGCTGCTCGGCGAGTCGCAGCGGCTCGCGCAGGAACTGCAGGAGCGCTCGGACGAGCTGCAGCGCCAGCAGGGCGAGCTGCGGCACTCCAACACCGAGCTGGAGGAGAAGGCGGCGCTGCTGGCCCAGCAGAACCGCGCGATCGAGATCCAGAACTTCCAGATCGAGCAGGCCAGGCGGACGCTGGAGGAGCGCGCCGAGCAGCTGGCGATCTCCTCGCGGTACAAGTCGGAGTTCCTGGCGAACATGTCGCACGAGCTGCGCACGCCGCTGAACAGCCTGCTCGTGCTGGCCAAGCTGCTGTCGGAGAACCAGGACGGCAACCTCACCGACAAGCAGGTGGAGTTCTCCCAGACGATCCACGAGTCCGGCACCGACCTGCTGGAGCTGATCAACGACATCCTGGACCTGGCCAAGGTCGAGGCCGGGAAGATGGAGGCGAACCCGCAGCGGATCTCGGTGTCGGCGCTGGTCGACTACGTGGACGCGACGTTCCGCCCGCTGTCGGTCGACAAGGGGCTGCAGTTCGGCGTGGAGGTCGCTCCGGACGTCCCGTCGACGCTGAACACCGACGAGCAGCGGTTGCAGCAGGTGCTCCGGAACCTGCTGTCGAACGCGGTGAAGTTCACCGCCGAGGGCGAGGTGCGGCTGCTGATCGAGCGGGCCGCCGACATCGACTTCACGCTTCCCGCGCTGTGGAACACCCCCGACGTGATCGCGTTCCGGGTGATCGACACCGGCATCGGGGTGAGCTCGGACAAGCTGCAGGAGATCTTCGAGCCGTTCCAGCAGGCGGACGGGACGACGAGCCGCCGCTACGGCGGCACCGGACTCGGCCTGTCGATCAGCCGGAACATCGCGCGGCTGCTGGGCGGAGAGATCCACGCCGAGAGCCAGCCGGGCCGCGGCAGCGTGTTCACGCTCTACCTGCCCGCCCAGTACAGCGAGCGCGACGGCAGGCGGCGCGCCGTGGCGCCGGACGAGGCGGCCCGCTCGCCGGAGGGTGTGCCGGGCCTGCTGGCCGGCGACGAGCCCGCAGGCGCCCGATCCGGCGCGGTGAACGGGCCGGCGGGGGACAACGGGCTGCCGGTGGAGCAGCGCCCGCCCGGGGAACGTCCCGGTGAGCCGGAACCGGTGCTGACCGGGCTGCTGGAGGAGCCGCCCGCGGACTTCCTCGACACCGTCCTGTCCGGCCGCAAGGTCCTGATCGTCGACGACGACGTCCGGAACGTGTTCGCCTTGACTAGCGTCCTGGAGGGCTACGGCATGGAGGTCCTCTACGCCGAGGACGGGCAGGCCGGGATCGAGGTCCTGCACCGCAACCCGGACGTGGCGGCCGTGCTGATGGACGTCATGATGCCGGGCCTGGACGGCTACGCGACGACGGCCGCGATCAGGGAGATGCCGCAGTTCGCGGAACTCCCCATTATCGTGATCACTGCGAAGGTGATGAAGGGCGACCGGGAGAAGAGCCTGGAGTCCGGCGCTTCGGACTACGTGCCCAAACCCGTGGACGTCGACCATCTCCTTGACGTCATGAGGAACTGGCTGCAACCCTCCATCGTCCGCTGAGGAGAGGAGAGGCTGAGCGAAGGGTCGCCGTGCGCGCTGGTGCGGACGGGGAGTCGGGGACCGGAATCGGAGAACGCGCGTGGACGACAAGGCGAAGATCCTGCTCGTGGACGACCGCGAGGAGAACCTGATCGCGCTGGAGGCCATCCTCAGCTCGCTCGATCAGGACCTCGTCCGGGCCCGGTCCGGGGAGGACGCGCTCAAGGCGCTCCTCACCGACGAGTACGCGGTCATCCTGCTGGACGTCGTCATGCCGGGGATGGACGGGTTCGAGACGGCCCGCGACATCAAGCGCCGCAAGAAGACCCGCGACCTGCCGATCATCTTCCTCACGGCGGTCAACAGCGATCCCGACTACGCCTTCCGCGGCTACGCGGCGGGCGCGGTCGACTTCATCTCCAAGCCGTTCGACCCGTGGGTGCTGCGGGCCAAGGTGTCGGTGTTCGTGGAACTGCACAACAAGAACAAGCAGCTCCGCGACCAGACGGCGCTCCTGCGCGACCAGGCCGCCCTGCTGCGGGAGCAGTCGACGCTCCTGCGCTCGCGTCCCGCCGAGGAGGCGCCGGACCGGGTCGCCGAGCGGCTGGCGGCGGTGGAGAGGCAGGCCGAGTTGGTAGGCAAGCACGTCCCGCCGGAAGCCCGCACCGAGTTCGATGAACTGACCCGACGCCTCACGGACCTACGCCAAACCCTGAACGGCGAAACCCCGGGGGCCCGCTGAGCGGGCACTTGGTCATGCAAGCCGCGCGCACGCGGCGGCTATGCGGGTGAGGGTGCGGTCGCGGCCGAGGATCTCCAGGGACTCGAACAGCGGCAGGCCCACGGTGCGGCCGGTGACGGCCACGCGGACCGGGGCCTGGGTCTTGCCGAGCTTGAGGCCGTGCTCGGCGCCGATCCGCTCCAGCCGGTCCTTGAGCTCGCCGGCGTTCCACGGCGCGTCCCGGTAGGCGGCCTCGGTCGCGGCGAGGATGGCGGCGGCGGGCTCCTTCATGGCCTTGTTCCAGGACCTCTCGTCGGACGGCGGCTCGTCCAGGAACGCGAAGTCGATCATCGGGACGATCTCCGACAGCAGCGCGACACGGGTCTGCGCCAGCGGCGCCAGCTCGGCGAACACCGCGACGTCCGCGTCGAAGGGCGCCTCCTGGAGGAACGGCAGGCACTCGGCGATGAACTTCTCCACGGGCAGCGCGCGGATGTACTCGCCGTTGAACGCCCGCAGCTTCTTCTCGTCGAAGAACGCCGGCGAGGTGTTGACGTCCTCGATGCGGAACTCGTCGACGACCACGTCCCACGGGACGATCTCGCGGTCGCCCGACGGGGCCCAGCCGAGGAGCATCAGGTAGTTGCGCATGGCCTCGGGGAGGTAGCCCTCGGCGCGGTAGTCCTCCAGCGCGACCTTGTCGCGGCGCTTGGACAGCTTCTGCCGCTTCTCGTTCACGATGACGGGGACGTGCGCCCACACGGGCGGCTCGCCGCCGAGCGCCTCCCACAGCAGCTGCTGCTTGGGCGCGTTGGACAGGTGCTCCTCGCCGCGCACCACGTGGGTGATGCCCTGGCTCATGTCGTCGACGGCGTTGGCCAGCAGGAACGTCACCGAGCCGTCGGCGCGGGCGATGACGAAGTCCTCCAGGACGGCGTTCTCGAAGACGGGCTTGCCGCGCAGCAGGTCCACGACCGTGGTCTGGCCCTCGTCGGGGGTGCGGAAGCGGAGGGCGCGGCCGGGGCCGGCCTCCAGGCCGCGGTCGCGGCAGAACCCGTCGTAGCCCTTGTGCTGGTCGCCGGTGCGGGCCGTCACGGCCTCGCGGGTGCAGTCGCAGTAGTAGGCGCGGCCGGCGCTCCTGAGCGTCTGGACGGCCTCGGCGTGCCGGTCGGCGTTGGCCGACTGGAAGTAGGGGCCCTCGTACTGCTCGCCGTCCATCCCGAGCCAGGCCAGGGCGCGGATGATGCCCTCGGTCCACTCCGGGCTGTTGCGGGAGGCGTCGGTGTCCTCGATCCGCAGGACGAGCGTCCCGCCCGACTGCGCGGCCATCACCCAGTTGAACAGCGCGGACCGGGCGCCGCCGACATGGAACATGCCGGTCGGGGACGGGGCGAAGCGGACACGGATCGAAGAGGTCGAAGACATGCTTCAAGGGTAGGGCGCGCGGGGCCCCCTCGCGCCCGGGACCCGCGCGCCCTCGCGTCCGTTACGCCTCCGATGCGGGACGCCAGTGCGGGTCGCGCCCGGACAGCCCGACGAGCCGGTCGAGCAGCGGCGCGTCCTCCGGCACGGGCACCTCGGCGCCGAACGCCCCGTACTCGCGGCCGACCTCCGCCGTCGGCACGAGCCGCTCCCACGCGGCCCGCACGACCTCGTCCGGGAAGGCGGGCTCCCGTCCCGTGGCGACCGCGAGGTCCCAGCCGTGGGTGACCCACTCGCCATAGAGGATCCCGCCGATGAACCCGGCCGGCATCCCTTCCTTGTTGCCGGTGAGGCTGGTGCTGCCCTCCCAGGCGGCCGGGTCCTGCCAGGCCTCGGCGGTCTTGCGGACCTGCTCCTCGCACCGTTGCGCCCAGCGCGGCTCGGCGGTGAAGTCGTGGTCCTCCCCCGGCCCGGTGACCGGCTGCTTGTGCGCGGCGGCCTCGCCCCGCGCGCTCCACAGGATCAGGTGGTTGACCAGGTCCCGGACGTCCCAGCCCGCGCACGGGGTCGGGGCGTCCAGCCTCACCTCGGGAATCTCCAGGACGATCCGCGCCGCGGCCTCCGCGGCGGGAAGCATCCGGCTCCGGATGTCCACGGCCTCTCCTTCGCTCATTCGTTCGAACACGCCGTCCACGCTAGAGACCGCCGAGGGAACCGGTCTTGAACAAACGCGACACGGCTAGCCTGGGGCGATGGAACGTGCCCTACCCGGTGGAACGCGCGGCATCCTGCACGCGCGGGCGGGTCTGGAGCGCTTCCACGCCGAGCGGACCGCGCCACCGCCGCCGCTCGCCCCGTTCGTCGGCTTCTTCTGGGTGCTCCACTGGGATCTGCGCGGGAGGGCTCCGCACCGGCAGCGGCTGCTCACGCTGCCGTCCGTCCACATGACCTTCACCAGCTATCTGACCGGCGGGGCGACGAGGGCGCGGATCGTGGGCGTGGTACGCGACGAGTTCGTCGAGGAGATCGCCGACGAGGGACGTGTGGTGAGCGTGGGCTTCCGCCCCGGGGGCTTCCGGCCGTTCCTCGGCGGCGACGTGCCGGTCGCGGCGCTCACCGGGCGCTTCGCCGGGGTCGACGAGGTGTTCGGCGCGGACGGGCTCGCGCTCGCCGCCGAGATCTTCGCCGCGCCCGGCGCCGAGGAGGGGCTCGGGCTGCTGCGGGAGTTCCTGCTCGCGCGGCGGCCCGCGCCCGACCCGTCCGCGGAGCGGGCCGCGTCCATCGTCGAGCGGATCTCGGCGCGGCCGGGACTGCTGCGGGTGGACGAGCTGGCCGAGGACGTGGGGCTGAGCCCGCGCGGCCTGCAGCGGCTGTTCCACGAGTATGTGGGCATCGGCCCGAAGTGGGTCATCCGGCGGTTCCGGATGCAGGAGGCCCACGAGCGGGCCGCGTCCGGCTCGGAGGTCGACTGGGCGGAGCTCGCCGCCGAGCTGGGCTACGCCGACCAGGCGCACTTCACCCGCGACTTCACCGCGGCCGTCGGGACGTCACCCGCGAGATACGCGCGGGAGGCGGGCGCGGACCGGGAGGCGGGAGCCTGACCGCGGAGGCGGGCCTGGCACCATCGATCCATGACCGACCCCCTCGATCCGCCCGGCGCCCCTCGCGGCCCGCTCGACGACCTCGCCGCGTTCCGGAGCGTCGCCGCCGGGCGGCTCGGCCCGTTCGAGCACACGACGGTTCCGGACGCGCCCGGCCTGCGCCGCGCCGGCGTCGTCCTGTGCGCGGTGGAGCACGAGGGCGTCCCCTCCGTGATCCTGATCAAGCGCGCCTACCGGGGGCGGAACGCGGGCCAGTGGGGGCTGCCCGGTGGCGGGCTGGAGGACGGCGAGACGCCCGAGGAGGCGGCGCTGCGGGAGCTGAACGAGGAGATCGGCCTGACCGCCGGGCCCGGCGACGTCCTCGGGCGGCTCGACGACTTCCCCGCCGCCTCCGGCTTCTCGATCACCCCGATCGTGGTGGTGCTGGAGGATCCGGGGCCGCTCACGCCGAGCCCGGACGAGGTCCACTCCGTCCACCACACGAGCCTGCGGAGGCTCGCCGACGACGACACGCCGAAATGGGTCCCGCAGCCCGGCGGAGGGTATCTGCTGCAGATGTGGCTGGGGCCCCGATGGCGTGTCCACGCCCCGACCGGCGCGATGCTGTGGCAGTTCCGCGAGGTGGTGCTGCTCGGGCGGAACGTCAGGGTCGCCGACTTCGTCCAGCCCGACTGGACCCGCGACTGAACCCGGCACCGGGACGGGCGGGCGTCAGAACGTCCCGCCGTCGATGACGACGCGCTGGGCGGTGACGTAGGACGCGGCGTCGGAGACGAGGAACCGGACGACGTCTGCGACCTCCTCGGGCGTGCACACGTGCCCGTAGGGGGACGAGGCGTCCGCCTGCCGGATGTCCTCGATGCCCGCGGTGGCGCGCACCAGCCGCCGCCCCATGTCGGTGTCGACCACCCCGGGAGCGACGACGTTGACGTGCATGCCGTGGCGGCGCTCCTCCTTGGCGATGGTCTGCGCGAGCGCCTCCATCGCGGCCTTGCCCATCGAGTAGGGGCCGCTGAACGGCGGCATGCCGTCGGTGATCACGCTGGAGACGAACACCATGTCGCTGCGTTCGGCGCGGCGCATCAGCGGCAGCAGCGCCTGGCTCAGGTGGTGCGGGCCGAACGCGTGCACCCGCAGGACCCGCTCCAGCTCGGCGGGGTCGGTGTCGGCGACGCTGTGGCCGCGGCTGGCGATCCCGGCGCTGTGCACCAGGATGTCGAGGGCGCCGAGGTCCGACTCGACCCGGCGTGCCAGGGCGCGGCACTCCTCCAGGTCGTCGACCGACGCGCGGAAGGCGTGGCCGCGCACGCCCTCGGCCTCGACGGCGGCGGCGGTCTTGTGCGCGGCGTCCTCGTCCCTCCGGTAGGCGACGGCCACGTCGGCGCCGTCCGCGGCCAGGGCCAGGGCGATCGCCCGGCCGATGCCCCGGCCGCCCCCGGTGACCAGGGCGGTACGACCGGCGAGAGAACCCATGGGACGCTCCTTCGTCAGGGGCCTACGGCAGTGGCCCCATCTTGCCCGTTCGCGGCCCGCCGCGGTAAGCGGCCCCTGACGAAGGATGCCGGAGACAGGCTGCCGGAGACTACGCCGGCCGCGCCTCGATGACGTGGTACGCGGACGGCGGCAGCGGCCCGGTCAGCGAGACCGCGGTGAGCCCGGCGCCCTCCAGCAGCTCCCGGAACTCGGCCTCGGTGCGTTCGCGCCCGCCGGTCGAGACGAGCATGTTGAGGTCGTTGTGGACGACGCCCCGGGTCTCCGGCGTGACGATCTCCGGCATGACCTGCTCCAGCACGAGCACCCGGGCGTCGGGGCGCATCGCCGCGCGGACGTTCCGCAGGATCGCGGTGGCCTTCTCGTCGTGCCAGTCGTGGATGACGCTCTTGAGGACGTAGGCGTCCGCGCCTTCGGGGACGGCCTCGAAGAAGTCGCCGGGGACGGTCTCGGCCCGGTCCGCGACGTCCTCCAGCGGACCGGACGCGGCGGCGAGGCCGGCGGGCAGGTCGAAGAGCATTCCGCGCAGTCCGGGGTTGGCGCGCAGGATCGCGGCGAGCAGCGTCCCGTCACCGCCGCCGAGATCCGCGACCGTCCCGTAGCGGCCGAAGTCGTGGGCCTCGATGATCCCGGGTGCGACGGCCCGGGTGTGCTCGGCCATGGCCTCGTTGAACGTCGCCGACAGCTCCTCGTTCGATTCGAAGTACTCGAAGGACGTCGTCCCCGTGACCCGTTTCCACGCGTACTCCCCCGTGCGCAGCGTCTCGGTCATGTCGCCCCACGTCCGCCACACGTCCGGGCCGCAGAACAGCCTGACCAGCGCCCGGATGGAGTCCGGGGCGTCGGTGCGGAGCCGCTGCCCCTCGGCGGTGAGCGCGAACAGGTCGCGCTCCTTCTGCTCCACGACGCCCAGCCCGGTGAGGCCGCGCAGCAACCGGTACAAGGAAGGCGCGTGGGTACCGGTCTCCCTCGCCAGTTCGGCGCTCGGCCTCGGCCCGTCCGCGAGGGCGTCGGCCAGCCCGATCTCCGCGGCCACGTGAAGCATCTGCGCCGGCATGTATCCGAAGGCCAGGTCCAGCAGTGGTGATCTCGACATCGTCGGCTCCCTTCGTCGTCATCCCGACGCTATGGAGCCGTATCCCCCGCCGTATTGGACGAATGCAACCACCGGCCGGGACAGGTCAGCGGCCGAGGGCGCGCAGCCAGGTCGCGGCGGCCGCGATGTGCTCGTCGGTCAGCCCGCTCACCGGGTCGATCTCCACGAGCAGGTGCTCGGCGACGTCCGGTTCGCCGGCGATGCACTCGGTGGCGTCCGGCTCGTCCTCGAACCAGACGAACGGCCTGCCCTCGGTCCAGGCGGCGACGTGGCGGGCCTTCCACGCGCCGAGTGAGCGCGCCTCCTCGGTACCGGGGAACTGCGGGATCGGGACGAACGGCAGCTCCGGCAGCCCGATCCTCGGCGCGATCCACTCGTTGGCGTTGTCGCACCAGTAGCTCGCCCAGGCCAGCTCGGCGCCGGACGACTCGGCCAGCTCCAGGAGGGACCGGCCGTGAGAGGCGTTGAGCCAGAGCTCGAAACTCACGCCGTTCGGCGAGCAGCGATGGCGTTTGTAGCCCCGATGGGGCCTTTCGAATGGGTTGAGAACCCCGTCCACGTCCAGAAGAACCACCGGCGACCCCATACTCCGGACCGTACGGCATGGAGGCCCGCCCGTCTAAGGCCCCTCCTCCGGCCCGCGCCCGCCACCGATCGGGGGACGAGGCGGCGCGCGGATCGGTGTCGGAGGGCCCGCGTAAAGTGGGCGGCCGGACAACGAGGAGCACGGATGACCCACGAACTCACGCTGATGGCCGTGCACGCCCACCCCGACGACGAGGTGCTGGGAACCGGCGGCCTGCTCGCCCGCTGCGCCGCCGAGGGCATCCGCACGGTGCTGGTGACCTGCACCAACGGGGAGCAGGGCGACGACTCCGGCGGCGTGAAGCCCGGCGAGCCGGGCCACGACGCCGCCGAGGTCGCCGAGCGGCGCCTCGCCGAGCTGCGCGAGTCGGCGGGCCTGCTCGGCATCGGGCACCTGGAACCGCTCGGCTACCGCGACTCAGGCATGGAGGGCTGGTCGGCCAACGACGACCCCGAGGCGTTCGCGAACGTCCCGACGGCCGAGGCCGCCGGCCGGCTCGCCGAGCTGATGGAGCGCTACCGGCCGCAGGTCGTCGTCACCTACGACGAGAACGGCGGCTACGGGCACCCCGACCACATCCAGGCCCACCGCATCGCGCTGGCCGCGGCCGAGAAGAGCGGCGTGCCGGACAAGCTGTACTACACCGCCATTCCCCGCTCGGGCATCAAGCAGATGTTCGAGAGCGTCCGGGAGGCGGGCGTGGAGATCGATTTCGACCCGCCCGAGGACTTCGGCACGCCCGACGAGCTGATCACCAGCGTGGTCGACGTGTCCGCGCACGTGGAGGCCAAGCGAAAGGCCCTCCAGGCGCACGCGAGCCAGGGCGAGAACATCTTCCTGCTGCGGCTGCCGGAGGAGATGCAGCAGGCGGCGTTCTCGTTCGAGACCTTCGTCCGCCACTACTGCCGCGTCGCGGCGCCCGAGAAGGAGGAGGACCTGTTCGAAGGCCTCAGGTGACCCGTGCCTGGGCCCGGTAGTGGTCGAGGACGTCCTGGCGCAGCAGGTAGCCGAACCCGGTGCGCTCAAGCCTGAGCGCCAGCGTCGCCTCGTCGGTGCCCAGGGAGGCCGCCGCGGCGTCCAGCCGCCACTGGTGCGCGGCAAGCCGCTTGAGGAGGAAGCCGCGCTTGACCTGCGCGTCGGAGAGCCGGAATGTCTTCATGTAGGCGACGCGGCCGTCGGCGCCGGTGATGGTCTCGCCGATGTGGTTCTCCTTGCGCAGGCCGAACGACGGCAGGAACCGCGACAGCTCGAAGCCGTTCAGGTACTGGACCACCTGCCGGGACCCGTCCTCGTCGAAGAGCTGCCCGGCCATGAGGTCGTCGTGGAAGGCGGCCCGCTCCGCCCGCCGCCTCCGCGCCGCCGCCCGCAGGTCCCCGAGCGAGCGGACCTCCGTGTCGTCGATTCCCGCCGACAGGTCGGCCGCGGGCGCCCGCAGCAGCCCGAACATGTAGATCAGCTCGCCGAAGAGGTCCTCGACCAGCGTCGGGTGCAGCGCCCGGTAGTCGTCGGGATGCGGCACGACGAACGCGCTCGCCAGCGCGTCCGCGACGTACACCAGCACGCCGCACTGCCCCGGATGGATCTCGAAGAGCCGCAGGGCGTCCTCCAGCCCCCGCACCTGGAGCCCGAGGTAGGTCTCCTCGTACCGGGGCGACAGACCGTGTGCGACGGCCCGGTGCGACCACTCCTCCCAGGCGATCTCCGGGCCGCCGAAGTGCAGCGCGAGGTAGCCCTCGACGGCCAGGTGCAGCGGCAGGAAGCGGAGCCGGTCCTTGCCCGTCCTGCGCGCCATCCGCTTCATGCGCCGCGTCGCCCGTACCGGCATGCACGGCAGGACGGCGGCGCCGTCGTGCTCCAGCAGCCGCGTGCCGTAGGAGGCCGCGGGCATCAGGGCGTTCTCACTCCAGGTCGCCACGAACGCGTGCGGGACGTAGGCGGTGTACAGCGTCCCGTCGCCGACCTCGACCACCGACACCGGCTCGTCGTGGACCTTCCGGTGCAGGCGCAGATGCGGGACTGGCTCGTCCCGGACGAGCGGGACGAGCCGCACGCCGCCCCACGTCTGCGCGGGCCTGGTCTCCAGCCCCTCCAGGCGGAAGGTCATCAGCGATCCCCCAGGAATCGGGCGGTCCGGTCGTCCAGATGGGACCGCAGCTGCTCCAGGCCGACCCGTCCCTCGGCGAACCGGCCCAGCTCGACCAGCGTCGGCAGGTCCTCGGCGTCCCGGATGCCCGCTGTCGGCACGGTCGGCGCCAGCCGCCGCACGTCGAAGTCGTCGGCGTCGTACACCGGGTTCAGGTGGGCGATCAGCACGCGCTGCCCGGCCGCCCGCCGGTGCCCGGGGTCGAGCCTCGTCCGCCAGATCCGCAGGACGTCACCGGCGAGGCCGGGCGGCGCGTTGTCCACGCCGTCCGAGACGATGATGAGCCGCTCGGGCCCGGTCTCCAGCGCGTCGATGATCCGCTCCCCCAGCGGCGTCGGGCCGAACGGGTACAGCAGAAGCTCGTCGGTGCGTCCCGACGTCCACAGCGGCGTGTACTTCTTCGCGAGCGCCTCCAGCAGGTAGTGCGAGGCGAGGGCGACCGCCAGCGGGCGCCGCCGCTTCTGCCCCGACCCCATCGCCGAGTAGCTGTCGTCCAGGACCGCGGCGACCCTCCCCCACGATCCGCGCGCCGCTCCCGCCACCCGCCGCGCGGCGGTGCGCAGCGCGCCGGTCAGCTCCGCCCGCCGCTCCGCCCTCGCGTCCAGCGGCAGGGACAGCACGTACGAGGCGAGCCGCGTCAGGGGCATCGCTCCCAGGTCCGTGCGGACCGCCTCTCCGCCGCGCGCCTGCAGGCGGAGCCGCTCCAGCCGGGTCATCCTCGGCTCGATGCGCTCCAGGAACACTTCGCGCGGAATCCCGTGCTTGGCCGCGAACCCCTCCGCGACGGTGTAGGGCAGCTCGTAGACCGCGGCCCGCTCGTAGTGCGCCCGGCGCCACTGCTCGAAGATCGGCGTCGTGTACGCCTTGACGCTGAACGGGGCGAACAGGAAGGTGCCCTGCTCCCCGCGGAGCCGCAGATGCGCGTGCCGCGCCGCGATCTTCACCGCTCCCCTGTACTTGACGGAGTCGAACGCCGGGTCACGGCGCCCGGCCATCCAGTCCCGGATGATGGCGCGGGTCCGCCGGTTGTTGACGCCGTGCCGCCGCAGCTCCCGGAACACCCGGTAGACCCGGTGCTGCGGCATCGTCTCCAGCCGCCGCGCGATCAGCCGCCCCTCGTACCGGCGCGCGTCGATCCCGACGTCCCCCGCCCGCACCAGCAGGTTCCGGATGATGATCGCCGCATTGTGATCGTTGACGTCCAATGCGAGGGCGGCCGCGTACACCTCGCGGTAATTCACGAGCATGTATTCGTGCAGGAAATCGAGGCTGAGCCGCTGATCACCGGCATGGCGCTGGAATTCCCGCTGCCCGGTCGACGTGATCGCCGCGTTGACGAACATCAGCGCGTCCTCGCACGCGACGAGTTCCGCGAACGTGTCGATCATGTTCTTTTCCAGGTCGGGAGGCAAGGGGGCCGGCCGGGGAAGGAGGGCGCGAACAGCGAATCATCACTACCAAAGTGGGTTCCGGAAGTCGCGCCGGAGTCCCGCGGCCGGCCCCCGAACCGTAACACCGCGCCGGAGCCGCCTTCCTCCCGATAAACCGGCCGCCGGCGCTCCCGGATCAGCGAACGGACTCCCCGGGGCCCACCGCCGGGCCGTGGTCGAAGGTGCGGCGGGGTCCGGGCAGGCCGCTGGGAACGGCCGGGGAGCGCCGCTCGACGCGCCGCACGCCGAGGCTGCCGGCGACCTCGTTGCGCAGCTGCGGCAGCCGTGCGTACAGGACGTCGCCCGGGCAGGCGGTGGCGTTGTAGTCGCGGTGCCCGACGATGGCCGCGTGCGGGTCCAGCCGGTAGACGTCGCACAGCCACGCGCAGGTCTCGACGAGCCGGCCCCAGAGCGAGCCGGTGGGCCCGGCGGTCATGTAGATGCCCTCGTTCTCGATGCCGATCGTGTGGCTGTTGTGGTCCGCGGTGTGCGCCCCGACGACGTGCCGGCCCGCGCTGATGGCCTCGGCGCTGCGGTTGCGTCCCTCCATCAGGTGGCCGCCGCGGCTGATGGTGAGCTGCTGGCCTGTGTCGGCCCAGCCGTTGCCGTCCATGTGGAAGTCCTGGATCGAGCGCGACAGCGAGAAGGCGTGCTCCAGCGAGTAGTCGGTGGAGTTCGCCGTGGCGGTGTGGTGGACGACGATGTGGTCGGGGGGCTGGTCCAGCACCGTCGCCGCCGACGTGGGCGGCCGCGCCCCCCACTCGGCGCGTGTGTACAGCCGGGGCGCGTCCTGCGCCGAAGCCGCCGGCGGCGCACCGGCGACCGGTCCCAGCAGGGCCCCGCCGAGCACCGCGCCGGTGCCCCCGAGAAGGCCCCGGCGGGTGAGCCTGATTTCCGCGTCCATGCGCAACTCCCTCCGTTGATGTTGATCAACCAGAGCCATGGTCGCGACAATGGACAACTGAGACAATAGGGACTGATGCCCCTATCTCGAATTCGAGTGAACCGTGTGATTTTGTGCCAATTCACCGGTCGCCCGCCTGTGGGGTTGTCGGAGGCGCCCTGGAGAGAGCCGCAGCCGCCCGCTCCGCACGGCAGGCATCCCGCACGTGCCGGACGTCAGGGGCGGTAGGTGCCGAAGTACCACTCGTTGCCGTCCGGGTCCCGCGCCGCGTAGTCGCGGGAGCCGTAGTCCTGGTCGGTGAGCTCGCGGAAGATCTCGGCGCCGGCGGCCTTGGCGCGGTCGTGGTGGGCGTCGGGGTCGTCGACGGCGACGTAGAGGGCCGACCTCCCGGGTTCGCCGTTGCCGAACATGATGATGCCGGTGTCGTAGCTCATCTCGGCGTGGGCGATGTTCCCCTCGTCGTCCCTGTGGACGTCGGCGGGCTTGAAACCGAACGCCTTCTCCAGCCATTCCATGGACTCGGCCACGTCGGCGCAGTTGATGAGCGGGTAGAAGGTGCGGCGGATCTCGCTTGTCATGTCATCCTCCCTGGTCGTGGCTGACATGCCCAGTCTGGGAGGGCGGATCCCCGGCGTCTTGGACGAATGTGACCTCAGCGGCGGGCGGCGTCCCGTTCGGCGGCGAGGCGGCGGGTCTCGGGTGAGACGGGGGCGCCGAGGATCGCGGTCACGACGTCGATCAGGTAGCTGGTGAACAGGCGGTCGTCGGTGTGGGGGCCGGAGCGGGCGCGGCGGGCCAGCTCGATCGAGGCGTACAGGATGGCGGTGAAGCGGCGGTGCAGGCGGGCGGCGTCCTCTTCGAGGAGGGGTTCGACGAGGGTGCGCCAGCGGCAGAGGCTGTCCTGCGCCTTCTGGGGGGACGACCCCCCGGCCCCTTCGGCGACCGCCTCGGAGGGGTCGTCCCGCACGGCGGCGGGGACCAGAGGGTTCGGGCGGTTGACGACGTCCGCCCAGATCTGGAGGTAGGCGCGGCCCGACTCGTCGGCGAGGCGGGCCGCCAGCGGGCGGACGAGGGCCGCGGCCAGGGGGCGCACGCCCTGCTCGCCGTCCTCGTAGGCGTCGAGCAGGGCGTGCCGCCGGGCCTCCACGTCGGGGGCGTGGCGGGCGAGGATCGCGCCGACGACACCGGCGCGGTCGCCGAAGTGGTACTGGACGGCCGTGGCGTTGCGGGCGCCGGCCTCCTGGATGATCTCCCGGAGGCTCACGGCGTCCACGCCGCGCGCGGCGTAGAGGGCCTCGGCGGCGTCCAGCAGGCGTTCCCGGGTGTCATTCATTGCCGATGGCGTGCTCCAGGGCAGCGGCGAACCGCTCGCGGGCGGCCTCCCGGCGGGTGGGCAGGTGGCCGGACGGCCACAGGCCCTCGGCGGGCTCGACGTCGCGCAGCAGCTGGCGGGCGAGGGTGATCTTGTGGACCTCGGTGGGGCCGTCGGCGATGGCCATCGCCTGCGCCCCCATCATCATGGCGGTGAACGGCATCTCGTTCGACACGCCGAGGGCGCCGTGCAGGTGCATCGCGCGCTGGACGACGTCGTGGTACACCTTCGGCATCGCGGCCTTGACGGCGGCGATGTCCTTGCGGACCAGCTTGTAGTCCTTGTGCTTGTCGATCAGCCAGGCGGTGCGCAGGACGAGCAGCCGGAACTGCTCGATCTCGATCCAGCTGTCGGCGATCTTCTCCCGGGTCATCTGCATCTTGGCGAGCTTGCCGAACCGGGTCTCGCGGGAGACGGCGCGTTCGAGCATCATGTCGAACGCCTTGCGGACCTGCGCGATCGTGCGCATGGCGTGGTGGATGCGGCCGCCGCCGAGGCGGGTCTGGGCGATGACGAACGCGCCGCCCTCGTCGCCGAGGAGGTTCTCGGCGGGGACCCGGACGTCCTCGTAGCGCAGGTAGCCGTGGGAGCCCTCGCGCTCTCCGCCGACGCCCACGTTCCGGACGGTGATCAGGCCGGGCGCGTCGGCCGGGACGATGAACATCGACATGCCCTCGTACGCGGACACGTCGGGGTTCGTCACGGCCATCACGATCAGGAACGTGGCGTGCCGGGCGTTGGAGGAGAACCACTTCTCGCCGTTGATGACCCAGCCGTCCCCGTCGCGGACGGCCCGGGTGGTGAACAGGGTGGGGTCGGCGCCGCCGTGCGGCTCGGTCATCGAATAGGACGAGGAGATGTCGCCGTCCAAAAGGGGGCGCAGGTAGCACTCCTTCTGCACGGGCGTGCCGAAGTGGGCGATAATCTCCGCGTTGCCCGAGTCGGGGGCCTGGCAGCCGAACACCGAGGGCGCCCAGCGGGAGCGCCCGAGGATCTCGTTGAGCAGCGCCAGCTTCACCTGGCCGTAGCCCTGGCCGCCGAGTTCCGGGCCGAGGTGGCAGGCCCACAGCCCCTTCTCGCGCACACGGTCCTGGAGGGGGCGCACGAGTTCCTTGTAGCGGGGATCGGTCTTGTCGTACGGGTCGCCGAGGACGAGGTCGAGCGGCTCGACCTCGTCCCGGACGAAGGCGTCGGCCCAGTCGAGCAGTTCCTGGTAGGCGGGGTCGGTCTCGAAGTCCCATGCCATCGCGAGCCTCCTGGCGTCGTTTCCCTGAATAATCCATCTACCTCAACAGGTAATGCAAGTGCATGACTGTTACCCTCCGTTGTCTCGTGTCGGCAGGTGATCCGCGCCCGGGAAGGGACCCGCCAGTGCAGCCTGAGCAGATCGACCGCGCGCTCGTCGACTTCGACGTCCTGGCCGGCTGGATGGACGCCCGGGACCTGCCGGGCGGCCCGTTCGAGGACGTCGACACGCTGGCCGGGGGCACGCAGAACACCCTGGTGCGGTTCCGCCGGGGCGGCCGCGACTACGTGCTCCGGCGCGGCCCGACCCATCTGCGCCCGAGGACGAACGACGTCCTGCGCCGCGAGGCCCGCGTCCTGGCGGCCCTGGACGGCACCGACGTTCCCGCACCCCGCCTCATCGCCGCCTGCCCGGACGAATCCGTCATGGGCGGCGCGGTCTTCTACCTGATGACACCGGTCGAGGGCTTCAACGCCTCGGTCACGCTGCCCGCCCTGCACGCCCGGGACGAGTCCGTCCGGCACGAGATGGGGCTGAACGCGGCGCGGGCCCTGTCGGCCCTGGGCGCGGTCGACCACGAGGCCGTCGGCCTGGGCGACTTCGGCAAGCCGGAAGGGTTCCTGGAGCGCCAGGTGGGCCGCTGGCTGTCGGAGCTCGACTCCTACAGCGCGCTCGACGGCTACCCGGGGCCGGACATCCCGGGCCTGGACGGCGTCGCCCGCTGGCTGGGCGAGCACCCTCCGGCGGCGTGGCGGCCGGGCATCCTGCACGGGGACTACCACCTCGCCAACCTGATGTACGCGTTCGACGGCCCCGAGGTCGCCGCGATCGTCGACTGGGAGATGTGCACGATCGGCGACCCGCTGCTGGACCTCGGCTGGCTGCTGGCCACCTGGCCCTACCGCGCCGACCAGAGCGCGGCGCTCGCCGGCCCGCTCGGCGAGGCGGGCGGCCTGCCGGCGGCGGACGACCTGGTCGCGGCCTACGCCGAGCGCGCGGACGCCGCCGCCGGACGCGACCTGTCGTCCATCACCTGGTACGCGGTGCTCGCGTGCTTCAAGCTCGGCATCGTCCTGGAGGGCACCAACGCCCGCGCGTTCGCCGGGAAGGCGCCCCGGGAGACGGGCGACCTGCTGCACTCGATCACGCTCGGCCTGTTCCGCCGCGCCCGGGATTTCATCGGCTCCTGACGCGCCGCGCTCCCTCCGCACTTCGTGCCCCGTCCCGCTCGCGCCGGTGATCAAGAGCGTGTCACGATCGTCGCCAGGAGGTGGCGATGGAGATCCGCAGGGGCGGCGCCGGCGACGCGCCGCTGATGCTGGCGATGCTGGACGGCGCCGTGGCGTGGCTCACGGCGCAGGGCAGGACGGGGCAGTGGGGCACCGAGCCGTGGTCGGGCGATCCGCGGCGGGTGGAGCGGATCACGGCCATCGCCCGCGACGACGAGATCTGGGTGGCCGAGGTGGACGGGCGTCCGGCCGGGGTCATGGCGGTCGCGCCGGGGCCGCCGCACTATGTCGAGGCGATCGACGACCCCGAGCTCTACATCACGCTGCTGGTCACCGACCGCGCGTTCGCCGGGCAGGGGGTGGGCGGCGCGCTGATCGGCAAGGCCGAGGACGAGGCCCGCGCGAAGGGAGTCCGCGTGCTGCGCGTCGACTGCTACGGCGGCGGCGACGGGAGGCTCGTCGAGTACTACCGGCGCAACGGCTTCGAGACGGCCGCCGAGTTCACGGTCGGCGACTGGCCCGGCCGCCTGCTGTCCCGGCGCATCGGCGGTTAGGCGCCGCGCGGGTTGCAAATCCGGGCTTCGCGACGCAGCCTGGAGGTGACCGGTGAGAACGGGGCAGTCGGTGACGCCCTTGCGCCGCACGGACGGCGAATCGAGCCACTCGCCCCGTTCCACCGGTCGAGGCCCCCGGGAAGCCCGTGTCGGATTCCCGCCAGCGCGCCTCCGGCGGCGGCGGCATGCTCACCGGCATGACCAGGAACTTCCGTTTCGGTGTCGTGGGCGAGTCGATCCGTTCCGCCGCCGATCTGACCGCCACGGCCCGCCGTGCCGAGGACCTCGGCTACGACGTGCTGGTTCTGCGGGACCACTTCGTTTCCGAGCCCTTCGGGGACCAGCTCGCGCCCATGGTCGCCCTGGCGTCCGCCGCGGCCGTCACGAGCACGCTGCGGCTGGGCACCATGGTCCTGGCCAACGACTACCGGCACCCGGTGCTGCTCGCCAAGGAGGCGGCGACCCTCGATCACCTGTCGGGCGGGCGGTTCGAGCTGGGCGTCGGCGCGGGCTGGCTGCGCGACGAGTACGAGGCCGCCGGGATGCCGTTCGACGGGGCCGGGACAAGGGTGGACCGGCTGGAGGAGTCCCTGCAGATCCTGCGAAGCCTCCTCGGCGGCCGGAAGACCGATTTCGCGGGCGACCACTACCGGGTCGGCGGCCTGACGGCCTTCCCGCCGCCCGGACGCCGGCCGCCGATCGTCGTCGGCGCCGGGAGCAGGCGCATGCTCGGCATCGCCGGACGATACGCCGACACCGTCGGCGTCCTCCCGCGCGCCCTCCCGGACGGCACGATCTCCGAGGAGGTCACCGAACGCCGCCCGGCGACCATCGCCCGCAAGGTCGCCCAGGTCCGCGAGGCCGCGGGAGGACGGGACGTGGAGCTGAGCATGATGGTGACGCCCGCGTTCGGACCCGATCCCCGCCGCGCCGCCGCCCGGGTCGCCGTCCTGCGGGGCTGGGGGGCGTCGGCGGCCGGCCTCGTCCTCGGCATGCCGTCGCAGTTCGTGGGTCCGCCCGAGCACATCGCCGAGCAGATGCTCACCCGCCGCGACCGCTACGGCTTCACCTACTACCAGGTCCCGGACACGGTGATGGACGAGTTCGCCGCCGTCATCCCGCTGCTGGCCGGCTGAGCGGCCGGCCGGCCCCGGAGCCCCGGCCGGCGAGGCGTTCCGTCAGGCGTAGACCGCGTCGTGGAAGGCGATCTCGGCCTCCAGCATCCCGGTGAACCATCCCACGAGCAGGTCGTCCGGGACTTCCGCGGGGATCGCGTCGACTTCGCCGGCGAGGGCCTCCACGCCCGCGCGGAACCTCTCGTCCGTGTGGAGGGCCACCCAGTCGGCGACAGGGCCAGGAGAGACACGGCCCAGTTCACGTGCATGCGTGCACCACTCCAGGTACAGGCTTTCGGCCGCGAACATCACGGTCATGACGGCCGGATACCCGCCCTCGCGGGCCGCGGCGAGAGCGAAGTCCGACAGGACCCCGGCCCGCTGGGCCACGCCCGCGCGCGCTTGGACGGGCCAGGCGGCACGAGCGGATCGGAAATAGTCGGCCTGCTCGGTGGTCAGCGCGTGGACGGCCCGGGCGTTGCGTTCCATCGCGGTCCAGCTGGGGGCGTCCCATATCGCGACCCCGTGCAGGCGGGCCGCCGTCTCGACGAAGGACGCCTCGATCTCCAGGTAGTCGGCGTACTCCTGGTCGCCGACGGTGCCGTCGCCGACCTCCTCGGCGAACCGCATGGACACGGCCCGTTCCATGGGCTGGGCGCACGCGTCGAGAAGGCGTCGCGAGCGCGTCACCGCGCGAGCCACTCGACCAGGCCCCCGAAGACCCTGGCGTAGCCGTCCCACTCCTCGCAGAACGGCTTGGGCGCCCAGTGCGGGGAGCAGTCGGAGGTGAACACCGCCGACCGTCCCTTCCCGTGCGCGGTGACGGCGACGAGCGGGTCGCCGCCGAGGGTGGCGAGGACGTCGGCGCCGCGCCGGGGGCGGACGCGGTTGTAGCCGAGCAGGGCCGGCCAGGCGCCGGCGACGCCGCCGAGCGCCGGGTGGCCGGCGTCGGTCACCTCCGCGTGACCGCCCGCGGGGAGTTCGACGCGGTCGTCCTCGGGGAGCAGTTCGACGGGCAGCGCCTCGTGCAGCGCGGTGTTGCGGAAGGCGCCCTTGCCCTCGAACCCGGTGAAGGACAGGTAGCCGCCGACCATCAGCAGCCCGCCGCCGTCCCGCACCCAGCCGCGCAGGGCGCCGAGCCTGTCGGCTCCGGGCGCGGCCTGCTCGAAGACCTCGGGGGCGAGCTGGATGGAGTTCGCCCCGATGTCCGACAGGATGACGACGTCGTAGGCGGAGAGCGCGTCCGCGTCACCGGGGAACCCGGCGGGCACCAGATGGGCGGGCAGGTGGGTCACCTCGTGCCCGCGCCCCTCCAGGGCCCGGCGCAGCGGCTCGACGCCGGTCGCGTAGGTGCTGGTGGTGAAGGAGTCCACCCCCTTGATGTGGGTGGACTGGACGACCCAGCTCTCGCCTGCGATCAGGACGCGGCTCACTATCGATCCTCTCTCTCGTTCCAGGATGGGCCCGCCGGAGGCGGGCGGGTCAGCCCGCGGCGGCGGACTCGAACAGCCGTGCGGGGTTGGCCCGCAGGAGGCCGTCCGCGACCTCGCGGGGGACGCCGAGCCCGGCCAGCCGCCGGACGAACAGCGCGGGCGCGTACTGGAAGCCGTTGCCGCCGTACGTCGTGAGCATGCTCTTGAGGAACACGTCGTGGCTGAGCAGCAGCCGCTCGCCGTGCCCGCGCCCGATGAGGCCCGCGATCGCGCGGGCGGTCTCGTGCGGAGCCGGCGACTGCCCCTCGCCCGGGAAGGCGAACGGCATCCCGATCATGTCGAACTCCAGCCAGACGCCCCTGTCCGCGACCGAGTTCTGGTAGCCGGGATCGTCATGGGACGGGTCCATGTGGCACAGGACCACCGCCCCCGGTGGCACGCCGTAGCGGTCCAGGACGATGTCGAGCACCTCGTGCGCGCGGCGCCGCCAGCCCGGCAGGTGGACGTAGAGGGGGACGCCCGTCTCGCGCTGTGCCCGCGCCGCCGCGCCCAGGGCGGTGCGCTCGGCCGGGGTGAAGTCCGCCGAGACCCCGATCTCGCCGATCACGCCGGGCCGGATCCCGGTGCCGCCGGCGCCGCCGGCGAACTCGGCGGCCAGCTCGGCGGCCAGCCGTTCCTCGCCCGCCGACGACAGGTGCGAAGGGTGGAACGGCTCCAGGTACCAGCCGGAGCCCATCACGACGCGCAGGCCGCTGTCCTCGGCGAACGACCACAGCGCCAGCGGGTCGCGGCCGAGGCCGCCCGGGGTCACGTCGACGACGGTCCCGCCGCCGGTGGCCGCGAACGCCCGCAGGTCAGTGAGCATCGCCGCGTCGTCGTCCAGCGTGCAGTGGTCCAGGCAGGCGTACGGCTGCTCGCGCAGCAGCCACGCCAGGCCGGGGGTCGTCCGGGCGCCGCGCAGGAACGACAGCGCCGGATCGTCCGGTGTCCGCACCGCCTTGCGCACGTCGTTGCGCAGGTGCTCGTGGGTGAGGGTGAGCCCGAGATCCGCGCTGGACACCGGCCCGGTCACCGTCGTCACGGTGACCGGGCGCCGGGCCGCCTCCGCCGCGACGGTCACGATCTGCCCATGAGGTGCGCGGCCAGATCGGCGATCGACCGGCCGCGCAGGTTGATCCAGATCGCGGCGATCAGCACCAGGCCGGTGACGATCGGGGTGAGGAACGGGCTCACGCCGAGCAGGGTCAGCCCGTTGGCGATCACACCGGTGATCACCGCGCCGATGATGCTGCCGACCATCGTGCCGCGCCCGCCGAACAGGTGCGTCCCGCCGAGCACGACCGCCGCGATCACGGTGAGCTCGAAGGCCTGCCCCGAGTTCGCCGAGCCCGAGCCGAGCCGGGCCGCGGTGAGCAGCCCGGCGATGCCCGCCGCCGCCCCCGCCAGCATGAGCGTGATCATCTTGATCCGGTCGGTGTTCACCCCGGCGCGGCGGACCGACTCCTCCTGGGACCCGATCCCGTTGACGTAGCTTCCGAAGCGCGTCTTCGCCAGCAGCACACCGCCGAGCACGACGGTGACGAGCGCGATCCAGGCCAGGGCCGAGAAGCCGAGGAACTCCGCCTCCCCGATCCGGGCGACGTAGAGCCGCCGGTCGATCGGGACGGAGAAGCCCTCCGTCCACAGCTGCGCCAGCCCGCGGATCACCGACATGGTCGCCAGCGTGACGATGAACGGCGGGATCTTCTGGTAGGCCGACAGCCAGCCGTTCACCGCGCCCCAGAACAGCCCGGCGAGCACCGCGGCGATGATCACGACCGACGAGTCCCAGCCCGCCTTCAGCATCTCGGCGGTGCCGACGGCGACGAACGCGAGTGTCGAGCCCACCGACAGGTCGATCTGCCCGGTGGTGATCACGAACGTCATGGCGACCGCGACGATCAGCGTGATCGCGACCTGGGTGGCGAGGTTCGCCATGTTGTCGAAGGTCAGGAAGTTGTCCGCGGTGAGACCGAAGCCGGCGAACAGCACGAGCGTGACGCCGAGCATGGCCAGCGTCGCCTTGTTCGCGCGCTCCCACCGGCTCGGCGTCTCGGCCAGGACGGTCGGGGCGGGCGGGGCCTGGACGCTCATCAGGCGACCTCCTCGGCGGGCTCGGCGCCGGTACGGGTGATCATGGCGACCAGCCGCTCGATGTCCAGCGCGGACACCGGCTCGTCCTCGACGCTGCGGCCCTCGTACATGACGGTGATCCGGTCGCAGACCTCGAACAGGTCCTGCAGCCGGTGGGTGATCAGGATGACCCCGACGCCCTGCGCGGCGACGTCGCGGATCATCCGCAGCACCTGGCGGACCTCGGCGACGGCGAGCGCGGCCGTCGGCTCGTCCAGGATGAGCACGCGGGGCTTGAACGACACGGCCCGCGCGATCGCGACCGCCTGCCGCTGCCCGCCCGACAGCTGCCCGATCTCCTGGTAGGTGGACTTCACGCGGACGTGCAGCTCCGACAGCGTCTCGGCCGCCCGCCGGTGCATCGTGCGGCGGTCGATGAACGGGCCCCTGCGCGGCTCGCGGCCGAGGAACAGGTTGCTCGCGACGTCGAGGGTGTCGCAGAGCGCGAGGTCCTGGTACACGATCCCGATCCGCTCGCGGCGCGCGTCGGCCGGGTTGGCGAACCGGACGTCCCGCCCGTCGATGGTGATCTGCCCGGCGTCGTGCTGCAGCGCCCCGGCAAGCACCTTCATCAGCGTCGACTTGCCGGCGCCGTTGTCGCCCACGAGGCCGAGGACCTCGCCCGGCGCGAGGGTCAGGTCCACGCCGCGCAGCGACCGCACCGCGCCGAACGACTTGGTGATCCCTCTCAGCGTGACCAGCGGCTTCTCGCTCATCACTTCTCCAGGTAGTAGAGGTAGTCGCGGACGTTGGCGGGGGTCACGATCTGGGTCGGCACCGGCACGTTCCGGGGCGCGGACCGGCCGCACGCGAGATCGATCGCGGCGTTCATCGACTCGTAGCCGAAACTGAAGGTGTTCTGCTGGACGACCCCGGCGATCCAGCCGGCCCTCAGCCCGTCCATCGCCTGCGTGGACAGGTCCCAGCCGACGACCTTGAGGTCCTCGGTCCGGTTCTGGCTGACGACGGCCGCCGCGAGCCCGATGAGCGCGGGCTCTCCGGTGGCGTAGGCGTAGGGCAGGTCCGGGGCCCCGGTCAGCAGGTTCTCGGCGGCGGTCTGGGCGTTCTCCTGGACGTTGCGGCCGTCCACCACGTTCTTGATCTTCATTCCGCCGGCGGTGGCCCGGTCGGTGAAGCCCTTCTGCCGCTCGTTCTGGACCGTGCTGTTCAGCGCGCCGACGACACCGATCTCGCCGCCGCCTCCGGAGATCTTCAGCAGCGCGTCCGCGATCTGCCTGCCGCCCTCGGCGTTGGCCGTGCCGACCTGGGTGGAGACGGCCGGGTCGTCCACCGTGGCGTCCACCGCGACGACCGGGATGCCGGCGTCCTTCGCCCGGCGGATCGCCGGCTTGATGCCCTCGGTGTCCACCGCGTCCACGATGATCGCGTCGTACCGGTCCGCGACGAGGTTGTCGACGGCGTTGGCCTGCTTGGTCGAGTCGTCCTCGCCGTTGACGATCTGCACGTGCGCGCCCGCCTGGGCCGCCACCGTCTTCGCGCCGGTGATGATCTGGTTGAAGAACAGGGCCTGCAAGTTGATCGGGACGATTCCGATCTTCGGCGCGCGGCCCTCGACCTCGCAGGACTCCGCGATCCGCCGAGGCGGAGGCGGGCCCTGCTCGGTGGCCTTCTCCTCCGCCTCGATCTCGCGCCTGGCCTGCGTGTCACAGCCGATCGTCGTGAGCAGCAGGCCGAGCGCGACGACGGCGGGCACCGTCCGTCGCATCATGTCTCCTTTCCCTCGGGGCGGGTGAGCGCGCGGTCCCCGCTCGCGTCCGGACGCAGGCGGGCCTGCTCCCCGTGGACGTCGATCCGGGCCGCCTCCATGTACGACAGGACGGCCTCGCGGCGGGGCAGGCCGTCGCGCGCCCCCTGCCGGGTGCACGACAGCCCCGCCGCGACGGCCGCGACGCGGGCCGCGCCGAGGGGCGGCGCGCCCCGGTCGAGCTCGGCGCAGTAGGCGCCGGCGAAGCAGTCCCCCGCGCCGGTGGCGTCGACCACGGGCACCTTGATCGCCTCGCCGCGGTGCCGCCCGCCGTCCGGCGTGAACAGCGCCCAGCCCCGCGAACCGTCCGTGACCACCAGGTTTACCCGATGAGCGACGGCCTCGGCCGCGAGCACGCCGTCGCCGCCGAGGGCCGCGGCGGCCTGGGCGCGCCCGACCAGCGCGTGGTCGGCCACGCGCAGCGCGGCGCGCATCGCCTCCGCCCCGTCGCAGCCGTCGAGGTCGACGACGACCCCGGGGCCGCCGGGGCCGCCGAGGACGTCCGCCGCCTCGGGGAACCGGTAGCCGTCGAGGTACAGCCAGGCGGCGTTCGCGTCACGGGCGGCCCCCGCGACGCCCGTGATGTGCGCCATGGTGACCTCGTCGTCCTGGCTGATGATGGAACGTTCCCCGTCGGGGGTGAGCAGCACGACGGCCGTGGTGAGCACGCCGGTGCGCGCCGTCCAGTCCGTTCCGACCCCGTCGGCGGCCAGGGCCTCCAGGAACGCGGTGCTCGCGGCGTCGGAGCCGACGACTCCCGCGAAGCGGGCGGCGGCGCCCATCCGGGCCGCCGCGACCGCCGCGTTGGCCGCCATCCCGCCCTCGCCGCGCCGCACGCCGGTGGCCTGGACGCGGGCGGCCGGCCCGGGCAGCACCGGGACCGCCACCGTCAGGTCCACGTTGGCGTAGCCGCAGAACACGATCACGGCAGCACCGCGCCCGCCCTGGCGGCGGCGGCCGTCAGCTCGCGGACCCTGGCCCCGTCCACCCGCCCCCACCAGCGGCCGTTGTCCTTGACCGAGGACGCGACGATCACGCCGTCGCAGGCGGGCAGCAGCTCGCCGATGTTGCGGGCGGTGATCCCGGAACCGATGACCACCGGCAGCGTCGTGTGCGCGGCGATGCCCTCGACCTCGTCCCGGGCGGCGGCGTCGCCCGTGCGCGAGCCGGTGGCGATGAGCACGTCGGCGCCGAAGAACTCGGCGTCCTCGGTCTGCTCGGCGAGCGACCGGTCCGCGACGATCGCGTGGGCTCCGTGCTTGACGTGCACGTCGGCGAAGACCTTCACCGGCCCCGCGCCGATCCGGCTGCGGTAGCGGGCGGCGTGCGCCGCCTGCCCCTCGATGATGCCCTCGTTGGCCACGTAGGCGTTGGCCCACTGGTTGACCCGGACGAACCCGGCGCCGCCCGACCATCCCGCGGCGATCGAGCACTCGGCGGCGTTGGACAGGACGCTGACGCCCAGGCGCCCTCCGGTGGCGTACCGGACGCGGTCGGTCACGACGGCCATCGCGGCGGCCGTCTCATAACCGTGCTCGCCGGGCTTGAGGAACGGGATGTCCCAGTGGTTCTCGACGATGAGGCCGTGGCAGCCGCCCTCCAGATAGGCCCGGGCCTCCTCCGTGGCGAACGCGCAGATGTCGTCCAGCGGGACGCCCTCGTAGTGAGGGCTGCCGGGCAGTGGCGGCAGGTGCACGACGCCGATGACGACCTTCGGGGTGCCGAACAGCTCCTCCACGGCGTTCCGCCTGGGAGGGAACACGCCCAGCGCCCGATCGTTCCCGGTCACGCTCACCACGGCAGCTCCTGTGTAATCGATTTCAGTCCGGTTGAGCTGAACCGTAGATACGGATCCCCAGGACAGTCAAGGGGGTATAGTCATCCCGACCGTTGGTGATCGGGTGCAGAGCACTCTCGGACCTTCTGGAAAGGTAAACGATTGCAGCGGGTGACGATCGCGCAGGTCGCCGAGGCGGCCGGGGTCTCCACCGCGACCGTGTCGCGCGTGCTGTCGGGCCGCGGACCCGTCTCGCCCGGCGTCCAGCGCAAGGTCAGGCGCGCCGCCGACGAGCTCGGCTACCAGGTCAACTCCATCGCCCGCGCGCTGCGCAACAGCCGCACCGACACCGTCGGGATGGTCGTGCCGAGCATCTCCAACCCGTTCTTCACCTCGCTGGTGGAGAGCGTCGAGCACGCGCTCGGACGGGACGGCAAGGAACTGTTCCTCTGCGATGCCCGGTCCGACCCGGAGATCGAGGCCCGGCGCCTCGCCACCCTGGTCGCGCGCAACGTGGACGGCATCATCGTCAGCCCGAGCCACGGCACCCTGAGCGGCCCGGCCGTGCAGGAGACGGCCGACCGGCTGCCGCTCGTCCAGCTCGACCGGTTCGTCGGGGGGACCAGCACCGACTGGGTCGGCGTGGACGACATCGCCGCGATGCGCCAGGTCATGGACCACCTGCACGAGGGCGGGGCGCGGTCGGCCGCCTTCGTGGGCTCCCTGCTCACCAACTCCTCGACCGAGCAGCGCTTCGCCGGCTTCCGCCGCCGTGCCGAGGACCTCGGCATCACCGTCGACCCCGGCCACGTGCTGCTCGGCGACTACAGCGTCGACTGGGGCGAGACCGCCGCCGCGCGCCTGGCCGCGGCGGACGGCCCGCCACCCGACGCGATCGTCTGCGCCGACGACCTGATCGCCCTCGGCGTCACCCGGGCCTGCCGCGCCCATGGCGTCGACGTCCCGGGGCGGGTCCAGGTGACCGGGTACGACAACATCGAGTTCTCCCGCCTGGGCGAGCCCGCGCTGACGACCGTCGACCAGCCGCGGGACCGGATCGCGGAGGAGGCCGTGCGGCTCCTCGCCGCCGCGGCCGCCGCCGGGGAGGGCGGGGGCGACGGACGGGCGGCGCGCGGGCCCTCGGCGCACATCGCGCTCGTGCCGAGCCTGGTCGTCCGGGAGAGCACGCGCGCCTGAACGGGAGGGCGGACGATGGACGAGGCAGTCGACCTCGCGCGGCGGCTGGTGCGGATCGACACCAGGGGCGGCGGTGAGCGGGAGGCGGCCGGCCTCGTCGCCGACGTGCTCGACGGCGCCGGTTTCGACGTCCGGGTGGAGGAACCCGTCGAGGGGCGGGCCAATGTCGTCGCCCGGCCCCCGGCCCCCGCGGCGCGGATTCCGGTCACCCTGACGGGGCACCTGGACACGGTGCCCGCCGATCCGTCCGGCTGGTCGTTCGACCCGCTGAGCGGCGAGGTCCGGGACGGGCGGCTGCTGGGACGCGGCAGCAGCGACATGAAGGCCGGCGTCGCCTGCCAGGTCGTGGCCGCCAGACGGGCGGCCGCGGAGGGCCGCGCCTCCGTGCAGCTGGTGTTCACCTTCGGCGAGGAGACCGGCTGCGACGGCGCCGCCCTTCTCGACGCGTCCTCGCTCACCCCCACCGGCCTGCTGGTCGTCGCCGAGCCGACCGGCAACCGGACGGTCCTCGGGCACAAGGGCACGCTGTGGCTGAGGGCCACCGCCCGCGGCGTCTCCGCGCACGGGTCCCGGCCCGACCTGGGCCGCAACGCCCTCACCGCGCTCGCCGCCGCGGCGGCCCGCGTCCACGGCCACCGGGACTGGCCGGTGAGCGCGACGCACGGCCCCGCGACGGTGAACGTCGGAACCTTCCATTCGGGGTCTCAGCCGAACCTGGTGCCCGACCACGCCGAGATGCGCCTGGACGTCCGCACCGTGCCCGGGTTCGGCTCCGACGACGCGGTGGCGGTGATCTCCGAGCTGTGCGGTCCCGGGATCGAACTCCAGCGGATGGTGGACCTGCCGGGTGTGGCGACCGACCCCGCCGCCGCGGGCGTGCCCGAGGCCGTGGAGCTGCTGGCGCCCGGCTCGTCCACGGGAGCGCCCGAGTACGCGACCTACTTCACCGACGCCTCGGTGCTGGCCGCGAAGCTCGGCGGTCCCGCCGTGGTGGTCTACGGCCCCGGTGACCCGGAGCAGGCCCATGTGACGGACGAGACGTGCTCGGTGGCCCGCATCGGGGAGGCCGCGGAGGCTCTCCACCGCCTCCTGCGGGCGGTCGGCGGATGAGTACGGGGATCCCCCGGTGATCTCGCGATCCCGGGGAATCCCCGTTCTCCATGCACCGGCAGCCCTGTGCCGGGTCTGTGAGAGGCCTCACGACCGCTTGGTGCGCGGGCTCGCGTCCGCCGGCGTGAGCCGTGTCACGGACCGGTCGTGAGCTGCCTCATGCCTCCTGTCAGGGGCTGAAGGGCTTGGGCTTGCCCTTGCCCTCCCCCTTGCCCCACTTGAGGACTTCCCACTTGAGGCCGTCGAGGTGTCCTTCGCCGACACCGGCCTCGTACTTGCTCTCCGGCTTCCCGCCGTCGAGCAGGTACCGGAAGGTGTAGGTGTCGAGGTCGAGCATGATGCCCCGGTGCGAGGGCTCGCCCGGCCCGCGGTCACCGACGAAGCCGGTCACGCTGCGGCCGTTGTAGGAGACCTTGACCTTGGTGTGCATGGGCCAGCTCGGGCTGGCGAACATGCCCTTCTGCATCGGCTCCCCGCTCGCCGGCGCACCCGTGTCGCCATTGACGCCGGAGCCGTCGTCCCAGAAGTAGGACGCGGTGGTCTTGCCGCTGAGCAGGACTTCGGGGCCCTTCTCCTCACGCTTGCTGTCCGAGGACGCGGACGTCCCGGCCTCGCGCTTCTCCGCACCGCCGGAGCCCTTCTCGGCGCCCTTCTCGGCGCCGCCGGCGGTGGCCTTCTCGCCGCCGGTGGCCTTCTCGCCGCCGGGCCGGTGCTGCTGGGCGGCCACGGCCTCCTGCGTGAGGAACTGCTTCTCGCTGGGAGCGGAGTCGTCACTGGCGGCGGCGACACCGGCCACGAGCATGCCCGCGAGGGCGGTACCGGTGACACCGGTCAGGACGGCATTGATCGCTCGCTGCTGCATGAAATTCCTTCGTTCGGGGTTCAGGGCTGCCGTTCCGCGCCGGGCGGCGTACGCCGGAATCCGGGCAGGGGGGAACGGCTCCGAGACTCGGGACTCGGGAGATGCCGCCGCGAGGTTCATCCGCGTGATCCGGCCCGCGGGCATGGCGGACCGCGCTCGCACCCAATGGCGCACGCCACGTCTTCGGGCATGCCAATGAGGCGGGCTTCGGTTAAGCGGAGATTGACGCCGACCGGGGGCTCACTGGCCCCGCACGGATACGGCCGGTGCATGGGACGGCCGTGGGTTCGGCGCAGAGGATCCCGCCTGGCGGGCGGGAGGCGACGGCTAGGCGTTCGGGCAGGTCAACGGGTCTTTGACCCTGACCTGGGGCCGACTATATACGGCATTACCGTGGTTTCGCCAAACGGGCGATTTCTTTACCTTTGGTCAGGTAGATCTTTTCCGGTTCGTCCGTGGCGCGGCCGCCGGACAAAAAGATCATTATGCTCGCATGGCTCCCACGTGCAGGGCCGCTCATGGTTCAGCGTTTGCACGTCCGTGAATGTTCCCGATCCGTGATGTGGGATCCGGGCCCTGTCCAGGGCACACCATGATCCTTTATCGGCGGCGTTGACGCGGCCGGGAACCCGCTTCTTGAACGGCGCGCCTGTGCGTATCGGTCACTGGACCGTCCGCGTCCCTGATGCCCCGAGGGCCGGGCGACGTCGCGTCCGCCGCGCGCCCCGGCGAAGCGGCGGGTCAGTGCGCCGGGTAGACCGATGGCACGAGCGGAGTCGGGCCGGTTCCACCGGTGAACGCCGGCGTCCCGGGCGGCGGCGGAGCGAACCGCGGCTCCGCGTAGACGGGCCCCCCGTAGGCGGGTTCCTCGTAGGCGGGCTGCCCGAAGGCCACGGCCGCCACGGGGCCCTGGGGGCCGGAC
>NZ_SMKH01000320.1 GCF_004348515.1 Actinomadura sp. KC345
CTTCGTAGCGGTCGAGCATCCTGGTCGCCTGGTCGGGGAGCCATTCGCCGATCGGCCCGCCGTCCGCGCCGAGCCGCTCCAGCAGCCCGGCGGGCGAGGGCCGGCCGGCGGGGTCCTTGGCCAGGCATGCCGCGACGAGGTCGCGCAGGCCGCCGGGGAGCCCGTCCAGCCCGGGTTCCTGATGGACGATCCGGTACATCAGGGTGTGGACGGGCCCGCCGCCGAACGGCCGGACGCCGGCCGCGTGGCAGAGGACCGCGCCCAGCGCGAAGACGTCCGCCGCCGGGCCGACGTCCTCGCCCCTGATCTGCTCGGGGGCCATGAACCCGGGCGTGCCGATGGAGCCGCCCGGGACCGTGAGCGCCGTTCCCTCCGCCGCCCGCGCGATCCCGAAGTCGATGACGCGGGGGCCGTCGGAGGCCAGCAGGATGTTGGCGGGCTTCAGGTCGCGGTGCACCAGGCCGGCACCGTGGATCGCCTCCAGCGCCTCGGCGAGGCCCGCGCCCAGGACCCGCAGGGACCGTTCGGGGAGGGCGCCGTGCTCGGTCACGACGGCGGCCAGGGACGGGCCCGGCACGTAGGCGGTGACGAGCCACGGCGGGTCGGCGTCCAGGTCGATCTCGACCACCTGCGCGGTGTGGAAGCCGCCGACCCTGCGGGCGGCCTCGGCCTCGCGGGCGAAGCGGCTGCGGAACCCCGGGTCGGAGGCGAGCTCGGCCCGGACGACCTTCACCGCCACCGCCCGGCCACCCGGCGAGTGGCCGAGGAAGACCTCGCCCATTCCCCCCGCACCGAGGCGCCCCGCCAGCCGGTAGCGGCCGATCGACCGAGGATCGGCGGGACGCAGCGGCTCCATCTTCCCCCATCCCCTGGTCCCGTTCGCATCCCCGGACGGGCCGGTCACCCAGTGTTCAAGATGCTCCCGGCGCCGGTCGCGATTCCACGGCGCGGCGTCCGCATCCGGCCATCATAGGCGGATTGATCACCCGGGGTCCCCGGCGCACCACGAGGCCGCCCGGCCCATCCGGGGCGGGCGGCATCGCCCGAGTGCGCGGGCCGGTCGTACGGCGGAGTCAGCCGATCGGACGATGCCGGGACGAGCGCCTTGGGCGATGTGGGCGGGGGCCGCCCCCGGCGATGCTCTGAGCATGGCGATCATCGAAGTCAACGGCCTGCGCAAGAGTTACGGAGGCCAACCAGTGGTGGACGGCATCGCGTTCGCCGTCGAGGAGGGGGAGATCTTCGGGATCCTCGGTCCCAACGGCGCCGGCAAGACCACGACCGTCGAATGCCTGGAGGGTCTGCGCAAGCCGGACGCCGGCGCAGTCCGCGTGGCCGGCCTCGACCCGCACGCAGACCGCGCCGCGCTCACCAGGATCCTCGGCGTGCAGCTCCAGGAGAGCGAGCTTCAGGAGAAGCTGACCATCCGGGAGGCTCTGGAGCTCTACAGCGCGTTCTATCCGGAGCCGGCGGAGTGGCGCGGCCTCGCCGAGCGGCTCGGGCTCACCGGGAAGCTCACCACCCGGTTCGGCAGGCTGTCCGGAGGCCAGAAGCAGCGCCTCTTCATCGCCCTCGCGCTCATCGGCCGCCCCAGGGTCGTCGTGCTGGACGAGCTGACCACCGGCCTGGACCCGCGCGCCCGCCGCGAGACGTGGAAGCTGATCGAGGAGGTCCGCGACTCCGGCGTCACCGTGCTCCTCGTCACGCACTTCATGGAGGAGGCCCAGCGGCTCTGCGACCGGATCGCGGTGTTCAAGCGGGGCCGCGTCGTCGCCCTCGACTCCCCCGCCGGCCTGGTCGGCCGCAGCGCCGCCGGCACCGTGATCTCCTTCTCCCCGTCCCGGCCCCTGGACGCAGGCGAACTGGCCTACCTGCCCGACGCCACGGCCATCGAGCGCCGGAACGGCCGCCTCACCGTCCAGGGGACCGACACGACCGTCAACGCGGTCATCTCCCTTCTGGCCCGCCACAACATCACCGCCCACCAGCTGCGGGTCACCGACTCGACGCTCGACGACGCCTTCCTCGAACTCACCGAAGACCGGGAGAACTGACGTGTCCGCATCCACCGCCGTCGTCAAGGCGGAGTTCCGGCTCTTCCTCCGCGAACCGTTCAGCCTGTTCTGGATCGTCCTGTTCCCCAGCATCCTGCTGATGATCCTCGGCCTGATCCCCTCGTTCCGGGAGCCGGACCCCGGCCTCGGCGGGAACCGGGTCATCGACCTGTACGTCCCGGTCACCGTGCTGATCGCGATGATCATGGCCGGGCTCATGGCGCTGCCGCCGGTCCTGTCCGGCTACCGCGAGCGCGGCATCCTGCGCCGCATGTCCACCACTCCCGTACGGCCCGCCTCGCTGCTGGCGGCGCAGATCGTCCTGCACTTCGCGGCCTCCCTGGTGTCGGCGCTGCTGGCGGTCACCGTCGGCCGGGTCGCGTTCGACGTGGCGCTGCCCGGCCACGTTCCCGGCTACCTGCTGGCGCTCCTGCTCGGCGCGCTCAGCGCGCTGGCGCTGGGCTCGGCGGTCACCGCGGTCACGCGGACCGCCAAGGCCACCAACGTCGCCGGCATGATCGTCGTCTTTCCGATGATGTTCCTGGCGGGGGTGTGGATCCCCGTCCAGGCCATGCCCGACGTGCTGCAGCGCATCGTGGAGTACTCCCCGTTCGGCGCCGCGTCCCAGGCCCTCGGCCAGGCCACCGGGGGCGGCTGGCCCGACTGGACGCACCTGGGCGTCATCGCCGCCTGGTCCGCCGTCCTGATCGCCGCCGCCGCCCGCTGGTTCCGCTGGGAATAGGACACCATAGATAGATGGAGACGATTCAGCAGCAGTGGGACCGGTTCTACCGCTGGGGACCGTTCGGCCTGCTGGCTCTGGCGACCCTCCTGGCGCTGCTGCTGGTCCGGGAGATCGGCATGTCGGCCGCGGAGCAGCGGACGGCCACGACCCTCGTCGTCACCGCCCTCGTCCTGCAGGGCCTCCACGCCGCCGGCAAGATCCCGGTCACCGTCTACTACTGGCTCCGCACGGTCGTCGCGTTCACCCTGTCCTGGCTGAACCCCTTCTTCTGCGTTTACGCCACGTTCGGGTACTTCGACTCCCATCGTTACCTGACGGCCCGCCCGGCGCGGGCCGGGCTGCTGATCACGGCGGTCATCATGGCCGGCGCCCAGTCGGGCGGCCTCCCGCCGTCGGGCGCCGGGCAGGTGGCCGCCTTCAGCGGCCTGCTCGTCCTGAACTGCGCGCTGGTCTTCATCATCGGGGGCCTGGCCGGCAGGGAGGAGGAGCAGGCCCGCGTCCAGGCCGAGACCATCGCCGAACTCGAATCGGCCAACGCCCGGCTGGAGCAGGCCCTCGCCGAGAACGCCGCTCTGCACGCCCAGCTCCTCGTCCAGGCCCGTGAGGCCGGCGTCGGCGACGAGCGCCGCCGCCTGGCCGCCGAGATCCACGACACCATCGCCCAGGGCCTGACGGGCGTCATCACCCAACTCCAGGCCGCCGAGGACAGCGAGCACGTCCGCCGGGCCACCGACCTCGCCCGCGAGAGCCTCCGCGAGGCCCGCCGCTCCGTCCAGGACCTCGCACCGACCCACCTGGACCACGACACGCTCCCCGAGGCGCTCAAGAAGATCAGCGATGGCAGGGCCCAGCTCACCGTCACCGGAACGGTGGAATCCCTGCACGACGAACTCGAGGCCACGCTCTTGCGCATCGCGCAGGAGGCCCTGGCCAACGCCACCCGCCACGCGCACGCGGACCGCATCGGCGTGACACTCTCCTACATGGACGACGAGGTGGCCCTCGACGTCCGCGACGACGGCCGCGGCTTCACCCGCCCCTCCCGCGGCTCGTCCGGCGGATACGGCCTGACCGCCATGCGCGAACGCGCCGAACGCGTCGCCGGGACCCTGGAGATCGAATCGGAGCCGGGCGGCGGGACGGCCGTCTCCGCCCGCGTACCGTTGATCCGCCATGGCTGACATCACGCTGCTCATCGTCGACGACCACCCCGTCGTCCGGGACGGCCTGCGCGGCATGTTCGCCGCGACGACCGGGTTCGCGGTCCTGGCCGAGGCCGCCGACGGACGCGAGGCCGTGGCCCTCGCCGACGAGCTCCGCCCGGACGTCGTCCTCATGGACCTGCGCATGCCCGGCGGAGGCGGCGTGGAGGCCATCACCGAACTCACCCGCCGCGGCCTGCCCTGCAAGGTCCTCGTCCTCACCACCTACGACACCGAGAGCGACACGATCCCGGCGATCGAGGCGGGCGCCACCGGCTACCTCCTCAAGGACGCGCCCCGCGACGACCTCTTCGACGCCGTCCGCGCCGCCGCCGAGGGCCGCACCGTCCTGTCCCCGGCCATCGCCTCCCACCTGGTCTCCCGGGTCCGCGCGCCGCGCGACGAGTCCCTGACCGTCCGCGAACTGGAGGTCCTGCGCCTGGTCGCCCGCGGCAACGGCAACCGGGAGATCGCCGCCGAGCTCTTCATCAGCGAGGCCACGGTCAAGACGCACCTCACGCACATCTACGCCAAACTGGACGTCAAAGACCGCGCCGCGGCGGTGGCCACGGCCTACGACAGGCGCCTCCTGCCGTTCTAGCGGGCGGTCCCCGGCCACGGCAGGGCCCGGCACCGCCAAGGCCCCGCACCACCAAGGCGTGATCCCCATCGGGCACTAGCATGTGCGGCGTGCGGTATGTCGCGGTTGTCGGGGCCGCCGCGGTCATGGCCGCCGTGCTCGGGCTCGCCCAGGTCGCGGTCGCCGAGGCGGCCGGCATCACCACGCTCGGCGGGGAGTTCGCGGCCGGGAACGAACGTGTGCGAGGCGTGCAGGTCACCCTGGTCGCCTGGTACTGCGCCACGGCGGTCTCGCTGGCCGTCGCCGGCGTGAGCGCACGGCGGGGCGTCGACGCCGGGATGCGGTTCGCGGCCGTGCCCGGCGCCGCCGCCGGGACGCTCGCGACCTGGCCGCTCCTGGACATGGCCGCCGGCGGCGAGCGCCTGCGCGACGACGTGGTCTCCGCGGCACCGGCGGGGGCCCTGCTCGGCGTCGCGGGCGCCCTGGCCGTTGCCGCGGTTCCGGTCGTCGGGCGGGGGCTCGGCGCCTACGCCGTCCTCCAGTGGGCGGCCGCGGCGGCGTTCACCGCGCTGGAATCCCGCACCGTCGTGTTCGCGGGCATGGTGGAGCTGCTCGGAGTGGACTTCCTCGCCCGGATGCGGCCCGGGATGCCGGATCTTCCGGAGAACCTCGGCTACCACCTCCCGGGCATGCTTCCGGTCGCCGACGCGGTCCTGGTCCTGACCGGTGTCGTCGCGGGCATCGCCGCCCGGCGTACGCGTGCGTGGGCTCCGTCCATGGCGTCCGCCGTGTCCGGTCCGGTCCTCGCCGCTGCCGCCTACCGGCTCCCGTCCGGAGACACGGACCTGTGGAACGGCGCGGCGAGCGCGGCCGTGCTCGCCCTGGCGGCCTGCTCCCTCGTGGTGGCGGCCGTGACGGTGGCCGCCCTCCGCCTCGGACGCTCCCGGGCGCGAATGTCCGACGGACGTGGTGGAGTCGGATCATGACCCTGCTGAACGACCGGACGCTCAACCGCGCGACGCTCGCCAGGCAGCTGCTGCTCGAACCGGCCGGCATGCCGGTCCTCGACGCCGTCGCGCACCTCGGCGGGCTGCAGGCCCAGGAACCGCAGGAGCCGTTCGTCGGCCTCTGGTCGCGGCTGCGCGAGTTCGCCCCGTCGACGCTCTCGGACCTGCTGACCGGGCGAGAGGTGGTGCGTACCCACCTGATGCGCCGCACCATCCACCTGCTCACGGCCGACGACGTCCTGGCCTGGCGGGCCCGCTTCGACGCCATGCTCCGCCAGCGGGTCCTCGGCATCTACCGCCACGAGCTCGAGACGGTGGATCTCGACGAGCTGGCCGCCTCGGGACGGCGGGTGATGACCGACGGCGAGCCCCGGACCGTGCGGGAGCTCGTGGAGGCCGTCGAGGAGCGGTGGCCCGCGCCCGGAAGGCAGGCGCTGGGCGAGATGCTCCTCTCGGTGGTCCCCGTCGCGCAGAGCCCGCCGCGCGGGGTGTGGCGCGCCAAGGCGGGGGTGCGGAACGTCATGATCTCCTCATGGCTCGGCCGGGAGATCGATCCGCTGCCCGAGGACGGCTCCGACCCGGTCGGCCAGGCCCTGGTCCGGCGCTACCTGGCCGCGTACGGGCCGGCGGCCTCGGCCGACCTGCGCGCCTGGTGCGGCCTGGCCGGGCTCCCCGCGGCGGTGTCCGCGATACGCGAGGAGCTGGTCGACTTCCGCGACGAGCGCGGCCGGGTGCTGCTCGACCTGCCCGGCGCGCCGCGCCCCGACCCCGGCACGCCCGCTCCGGTGCGCTTCCTGCCGGCGTTCGACAACGCGATCCTCGGCTACCAGGCCCGCGGGCGGATCATCGACGACGCCGACCGCGGCGTCTCGGTCGCCGGCGAGCGCGTCGTGCTGGTGGACGGCAGAGTCGCCGCCACGTGGAGCGCCGGCGACGACGGCGTCGCCGTCACCCCGCTGCGGCGCCTCTCGCGCGAGGAGCGGAGCGCGGTCGCCGAGGAGGGCGGGCGACTGGCGTCGTTCCTCTCCGACCACGGCCACGACCGTGTCCGTATCGCCCGCTGAGGTGCGCGGCCGGCCGTCGCGGGACGCGCGGCCGCGCGTGGGGAGACCACGCCGGTCGGCGTGGTCTCCCGTTCCGCGCTCGGGTCAGCAGAGGCCGCGAGGCTTGGACGACTTGCAGCGGTTGGCGTGGAAGCGGTTGGTCTTGCTGCCGCTCTCGTCGACCAGGTCGTAGGGCTTGTTGCCGCGGACGTGGTTGCCCTTGACGACGTTGTGCTCGGCGGGGCGGTTCTGCGGCGGTACGCCGCGGTTGAGGACGATGCCGCCGGAGTAGGGCAGCTTGCCCCTGTTCTTCTTGACCACGTTCTTCTGGATGCTGTTGTGGTCGCCGCCGAAGAGCAGGATGCCGGTGCCGTGGAGCGCGGGGACCGGGGCGTGCGCCTTGCACTTGCGGTTGTTCTTGGAGATCTCGTTCTTCCAGATCGCGGTGTTGCCCTGCCCGCCCTTCTGGCCGTCGTCGACCAGGGCGATTCCGGTGCAGTTCCCGACGAAGGTGTTGTCCCACACCTTGACGTTGCGGGCATGCCGGACGAGCAGCCCCATCGCGTTGCCGGAGGCGTGGTTCCCGGTGACGACGGTGCCGTGCGCGTTGGCGATGTCGCCGATGTACAGGCCGGCGTGCTCACCGGAGTGCACGACCCGGTTGTGGGCGAACTTTCCGCGGGTGGACCTGTACTCCGCGATGCCGTACTCGCCGTTCTTCATGGCGAGGACGTATTCCACCGTCAGCTTGTCGGTGTAGTAGCCGAAGACCCCGGTCTCCTTGAAGCCGCGGACGCTCAGCTTCTTGACCGTCACGTCCTTGACCGGGTGCTTCGCGCGGCCGACCACGCAGATGCCCATTCCGCGCTGGTCGGCCTTCGCGCAGTGGTCCTTCTTGCCCGGGCTCAAAACGGTCTTGTTGCCCGCACCCTGGATCGTGAGCCGCTTGCGGACGAGGACTCCCCCGTCGTAGCGGCCCGCCATGAGCTGGATGACGTCGCCCGCCCGCGCCTTGTTGACGGCCTTCTGGATCGAATGCCCCGGCTTCACCAGATGGACCCGGGCGCGTGGCGCCGATGACGCCGCCGCGGTCGACGCCTGGCCGGCCGGCATGTAGGCCGCGAATCCGGCGAGTGCGACGACCGCGCCGAGCGAGGCCGCGAAGGTTCGCCTCATCCCTTTTCCCCCGTTTCTTTGGTTCCACTTGAGAATTGCCGCCCCATTTTCCGGCGACCCAATTCCTCGATCATCTTGGAACCGCACGGGTAATGCACCCGGTGCCCGAAACGTAAACTTCAGGGAATCACGCTGGATTTTGCCGTCTCTTTCGCGAACGAAGACGGGATCCGGGGACCGCCGCCGTCCACCGTTCCGGGGTGCGGCGCGTCCGGCGCGTCGGGTGCCGGGCCTCCTCAGCGGACGCGGGCGCGGCGGGGATCGCGCTACGTGGTCTTGGGGCGCGGGGCCAGCGCCGACAGCAGGGCGCTGCCCAGGCCCTTGGCGGAGGAGGCCAGGACGGTCGTCCAGTCGAAGTAGTCGCGCCAGAGGACGATGCGGTCGTCCCGCACCTTGAACGTGCCGCACACCCAGAACTCGGCACGCCAGGCGCCCGCCTCCAGGACGTCGGTGCGTTCGGTGAGGACGACCGGGCCGTTGGCCGCGATGTTGTGGACGCGGGCCTCGAAGCCGGAGCCGTAGCGCTTCATGGCGCGCAGCGTCTTCTCGACGGCCGGGAGGCCGCGGGCGGGCGGGAGCGGGACGTTCTGGTAGACGATCTCGGGGTCGGCGTACGTGAGGGCCCGGTCGATGTCGAGGTCTTCCAGGGCCGAGAGG
>NZ_SMKH01000321.1 GCF_004348515.1 Actinomadura sp. KC345
GCTGCCCACCGACCCCGGCCTCGCCCGCCACCTCGTCACCTCGCTCGTCGAGGACGGGTTCGACCCGGCCTTCTCGCTGCGGCTCACCGTCGACCACGGCATCACGCACGGGCTCCAGCACCTGCTGCCCGCGCTCGACGTCCCGATCGTCCCGATCGTGATCAACATGTTCGCGCCGCCGCTGCCGTCCCTGCGGCGCTGCCACGAGCTGGGCGCCGCGCTCGGCCGGGCGGTCGCCGAGGACGGCGGCGCGAAGCGCGTCGCGGTCGTCGCGTCCGGTGGGCTGTCGCACCGGCTGCCGTGGCCGAAGTGGTTCGAGGCGCTGTCCGACGACGACCGGTTCCTGGTCGAGGCGTGGCTGAACGGGCGCGGGTCGTGGGGTGACTACGAGGTCCGCCGGCGGCAGATCATCCGCGCCGCCGAGGCCGACATCAACCCCGCCTTCGACGAGGGCTTCCTGAAGCTCGTCGAGGAGGGCGACCTCGGGCCCGTTCTCGACCGGACCACCGCCGACATCGACGCCGAGGCCGGCAACGGCGCGCAGGAGATCCGCTCGTGGATCGCCATGCTCGCCGCCCTCGGTCCGGGCGCGCGGGGCGAGACCCTCGCCTACGCCGCCATCCCCCAATGGCTCACCGGAATGGGCGTCGCCGTGGTCGAGCCCCCCACAACGAAGGAGATCGCATGAGCATCTGGACCGACCTCGCAGGCGTCGACTACGCCGTCCGCTTCGTCGACGCGGGAGGCGTGCGCACCCGCGCGCTCCAGGCCGGGACGGGCGAGCCCGTCATCTTCCTGCACGGCACCAGCGGCCACCTGGAGGCGTTCGTCCGCAACCTCCCGGCACACGCCGAGCGGTACGCCTGCCATGCCGTCGACATGCTCGGCCACGGCTACACCGAAGGCGTCGACGAGCCCTACCGCATCCCCCGCTACGTCGACCACGTCCTCGCCTACCTGGACGCCTGCGGCATCGACCGCGCGCACTTCGTCGGCGAGTCCCTCGGCGGCTGGGTCGCCGGACGGCTCGCCGCCGACCACCCCGACCGCGTCGGCCGGCTGACCCTCGTCGCGCCGGGTGGGACCGTCGCCAACCCCGAGGTCATGGAGCGGATCAAGACCAGCACCCGCAAGGCCGTCGCCGACGACGACATCGACCTCACCCGCAAGCGCCTCCACCTGCTCATGCACGACCCGGCCAAGGACGTCTCCGAGGAGCTTGTCGAGGTCAGGCACGCGATCTACCACCGGCCCGAGTTCGTCAAGCGCGTCGACAACCTGCTGTGCCTCCAGGAGATGGAGAACCGGAAGCCCGACCTGCTCACGGCCGAGCAGATGGGGCGGATCACCGCGCCGACGCTGATCGTGTGGGGCGCGCAGAACCCGTTCGGCGACGTCCCCGAGGCGCACCGGATGAACGACGGCATCGCGGGCTCGCGGCTGGAGATCTTCGGGGAGTGCGGGCACTGGCCGCAGCACGAGCACGCCGCCCGGTTCAACCGCCTCAACCTGGACTTCCTCGGGGAGGCGCGGTGAGGGTCGGCATCCGGATCCCCGCCTGCGACCGTCCCGACCGCCTCGCGTCGGTCGCGGCGCGGGCCGAGGAACTGGGATTCGACGAGGTCTGGTTCCCCGACTCGCAACTGCTGTGGCGGGACGTCTTCTCGGTCCTGTCGGTCACCGCCCTGCGAACCGAGCGCATCGGGCTGGGCACCGCCGTGACCAACGTCGCGACCCGGCACCCGTCGGTCGTGGCGTCGGCCGCGCGGACGGTCGCGGAACTGGCCCCCGGCCGCTTCACCCTCGGACTCGGCGTGGGCAACAGCTCCGTCGCGCCGATCGGAATGCGTCCCAGCACCCGCGCGGAACTGACCGACCGGCTGAGGCAGGTGCGGGCGCTGCTCGCCGGAGACGAGTGGGACTACGGCCCGGTGCGGTCGCGGCTGCGCGACCCGGCGCCGTCCGTGCCCGTCCACCTGGCGGCGAGCGGACCGCGCAACCTGCGGCTGGCGGGGGCCGTCGCGGACGGCGTCGTGCTGCTCAGCGGCGTCTCTCCCGCGACGCTCTCCGCCGCGGCCGGGCAGGTCAGGGAAGGGGCGCGCGAGGCGGGACGCACCGATGACGTCCCGCTCACCGTCTCGGCGTTCTGCGAGGTCACCGACGACATCGCGGCGGCGGCCCGGAAGCTGAAGCCCATCTGCGCGTCGATCGCGCAGAACGGGGGCGCGCCGTTCCTCGCGCTCGCCGACATCCATCTCACCGTGCCGGACCGGGTGGACGAGGTGTACCCGGATCTCGTCCACGCCGAAGACTGGGACCAGGCCGTCGAGGTCGCGGGCCGGTGGGTGTCCGATGACGACGCCCTCGCCTTCGCCCAGGCGTTCTGCCTGATCGGCACGCCCGACGAGATCGCGAAGCGCCTCAAGGAGACGTTCGAGGCCGGGGCGTCCGGCGTGTTCCTCCAGCACGTCGGCTCCTACGACCCGCCCGACGATCTCATCGAGGCCGTGGGCGGCGACGTCCTCCCGCGCCTGTGAGCACGCTCGACGACCTCGCCGCCCGGGGTGTGCACGCCCCTCGGGCGGCGGGGGACCAGGCCAGGAGGCTCGTGGCCCTGCACGTCCTGGACACGATGGGCTGCGTGGTGTCCGGCGCGACCCACCCCATGGCCGCCCCTCTGGCCGAGTTCTACGGCGGCGCCCTTCGCGACCGCGTCCTGCGCTGGTCGGCCCAGGCGCATCTGGACGAGTTCGACGCCCTGCACGCCGGCGCGGCCGTCGTCCCGGCGGCGGTCGCCGTACCGGCCGCGCTCCTCGTCGCCGAACGGGAGGGGCGGCCGGGCGCGGCGGTCATCGACGCCGTGATCGCCGGCTACGAGGTGGTGGTGGAGGCCGGTCTCCGCTTCGGCGGCTCCGGCCTGTACGCCTCCGGCTGGTGGCCGACCGCCCTCTTCGGCTCCCTGGGAGCCGCCGCGGCGTCCGCGTCCCTGCTCGGCCTGGACGAAGATCGGACGGCGTCGGCCCTGGCACTGGCATCGTCCGGCCTGGGCGGCCTGCTCTCGGCCGACTCCTTCGGAGAGGCGCACTACCTGCTCCCGGGCCGGGCCGCCGCGGACGGCGTGGAAGCGGCCTACCTCGCCCGAGCCGGGGCGACCGGCAGCCGGACCCTCCTGGACCGTCCGGCGCCGCTGGCGCTGGGCCGCCCTCCCGGCCCGCCGAGCCCCATGACGGGCGTCCACCTGGAGGACTGCGGATTCAAGCCCTACCCGTGCGCCCGCCCGCTGCACGCGGCGATCGACGCAATGCTCGCCATGGACACCGAGGACGCCCTGCATGTCGAGGTCGCCTTGCCGTCCGGCCTCCTGTCCTTCGTGAACGCGGACAGGGAGGTACCGGGCCCGGCCGAGGCGTCCGCCGGAGCGGCCTTCGCCGTGGCCGCCGCGCTCTCGGGGCACCCGCAGGACATAGCGACATTCCGCCGAGCCCGCCTGGACGACGCGACACCCCCGGTGACGCTGGCGAAGGACGAGACCCTGGACGCACTGCTGCCCGGCCATTGGGCCGCCCGAGTGACGGTCGAGACCCCGTCCGGCCGGACCTCGCAACGCGTCACGGACGCCCTGGGCTCCCCGGCCCGCCCCCTCCCGGAGGATGCCGTGCTCGCGAAGTTCGACACACTGACGGATGGTGACCTCACCGACTGGCGCACCAGGTGCCTGTCCCTGGACGACCTCGACAGCGTCACCGACCTCGTCGCCGAGATCACCTGAGCGGCGCCTACCGTCGATCGGGCGAGGGGCGTTCTTCCAGTTCGGGCCAATGGGCGGTGCCGTGCACCGGCAGGACGGCCTTGACGCGGCAGCGCATCGCGGCGATCGCGGGGAGCAGTGCGTCGCGTACCCGGGCATCGTCCCCGGGCGGGTAGGCGGCCCGGATCTGGTGCCCGTAGGCCGTCTCGTAGGTCAGCGTCCACTGGCCGCCCTCCGCGGCGAAGTGGTCCTGCCGGGCGCCGTCCGCGCCCTCGAAGCCGCCCCGCGCGCTGGTCGGCGCGAGGCGTTCGCGCAGGACGCGGAGCCGCTCCCCGTACGGCGGCGCGCCATCGGTTTCCGCCAGTTGCAGATAGACGTGGACATCCCTGCGATACGGATCGAACCAGGCGCCGTCGACGTCCTGGCCCTCCTCCCTCTTCCTCGCCAGCCGGTCCTCGATCAACGTGGTGAGCGCGGCGGCCACGCCGCCTTCGGGGTAGGCGAACTCATCGTCGATCGTCCAATGGACGGTCTTCCACCGCTCAGGCGAGCCGACGGGCTCGGTCAGCCAGCAGAGCACCCCGCCGACCGAGTCCGATCCCCACAGCACCAGGCCCCCGGGCTCCGGGTGAACGGGGTGCGGGCACTCCACGCCGTCTTCCTGGAGAAGGAACCGCTTGTCCTCCAGCCGCCCGGCCCCACTGTCGATCATCTCGCCGAGGTCGAAGCAGGAGAACTCGTCGACGAACGTGCCGCGCCCGTACCGCCGGGCAAGGCCGACGAACTCGGTGGGAAGGGTCAGGCCGAGCGCTTCCTCCACCCGCCTCCAGTCGGCGTCGGCGTCCACCGGCGCCGCCGGCGGCGGTACGAGCGCGAGCAGCCTTTCGAGTTCCGTCATGACCGCACACTCTATTGACCGAAGATCGGGCGGCATCCCGCCGGTCAGCGAGACGGCTACGAACGCGACCCTCGGGACTTCGTGTCCAGGTCGGTCATGAGGGTGGCGAGGCCCGCGTCGGCGGGTACGTCTGTTTCAGGGGCGGTGTTTGCGGAGTTCTGTTGTGAGTTCGGCGGAGAACTGTTCGGCGTCCGACAGGCGGGCCCTGATCTTTTCGCAGCGTTCTTCGACCAGGGAGCGGTAGACGGCCAGGCGCTTGGTCAGGTCGGTGCGCGTGGATTCGTCGGTGTCGGCGGACTGGAGCCGGTCGAGTATCTCCAGCAGGTCGCGCATTTCTTCGAGGGTGAAGTCGAGGGGCTTCATCCGCTTGATGACCAGCAGGCGCGCGATGTCGTCGTCGGTGTAGAGGCGGAAGCCGCCCTGGGAGCGCGCGGTGGGGAGGGCGAGGCCGACCTCTTCGTAGTGGCGGATGGTGCGCAGGCTCAGCCCGGTACGGTCGGCGACCTCGCCGATCTGCATCTGCCTGCCGTCCATCGGGTGCCTCCTCGCGTCACCGGCCCGCCTCGCCGGGGGCCGGTGATCCAGATCGTCGGTCAAGCTTGCCATCTCTGCCTCGTGGTGCGGGTCGGCGGCCATACGGCGTCGCCCTCCTAGAGGCGAGCCGTGTCATGCGCCCCGTTCGCCTCCCTCCTAATCTTACGAAAGGGTAGGGTGTGCGGGTGCTGTCGCTCGTCGCCGCGGCGGCGGGGAGCTCTTTCTTCCCCACTCCTCGCCCCGCCCGGCGATCTCTCGTGGCGGAGGCTTCTCCCGGTTGATTCCGTGTCAGCTCCCTTGGTAGCCCATGCGCGCGCTTCCCAACGCGGCCAGGCTCTACGTCTCTGCCATGGACTGGCGGACGCTCCTCGCGATGGCGGTGTTGTTCGTGGTCTGTGATCGGTGCCGGCCCGGCTGAACGTCGAGGGGGCCGGGTGTCGCCGGCTTTCGCGGTGAGCCAGGCGTCGGTGGTGCTGGCGGGTCCCCTCTGGGCGGCGCTGGTGGGCGCCGCGGCCATGGCCACGGGGCAACGTAAGGTCGGGCCCGTCAAGCGGCTGTTCAACTGGGCGCAGTTCGCGCTGAGTGCACCTCCGGCCGTTCCCGCACTCAAGATACCCTAACGTAAGGTTAGACTGCGACCAGGCGTCAGGTGGTGGGGCGAATGCAGATCGGTGAGGTGGCCGAGCGGACGGGGCTTTCGCTGCGCACGATCCGGTACTACGAGGAGGTCGGGCTGGTGACGCCGTCCGCGCACACGTGGCGGTTTCCGCGTGTACACCAAGGCCGACACGGGGCGGCTGGAGCTGGTCCTCGGGGCGCTGGGGGTCGCCCGGTTGATGCGATTCGTGCCGCGCAGCGTGATGGTCGGATTCGTCAACGCCCTGGCGATCCTGATCTTCATGGCGCAGGTGCCCGAGGTCCGCGACGTCCCCTGGCCGGTGTACCCCCTGGTCGCCGCCGGGCTGACGCTGATGGTGCTGTTCCCGCGCATCACCAAGGCCGTCCCCGCGCCGCTGGTGTCGATCGTGACCCTCACCGTCATCACCGTCGCCGCCGGCATCGCCGTGCCGACCGTCGGGGACAAGGGCGCCCTGCCGTCCTCTCTCCCGAGCCCGGGGCTGCCCGACGTCCCGCTCACGCTCGACACCCTCACGCTCCTGGCGCCCTATTCGCTGGCGTTCGCGCTGGTCGGACTGATGGAGTCGCTGATGACCGCGAAACTCGTCGACGACATCACCGACACCCACTCGGGCAAGACCCGCGAATCGGTCGGCCAGGGCATCGCCAACATCGTCACCGGGTTCTTCGGCGGCATGGGCGGCTGCGCGATGATCGGCCAGACCATGATCAACGTCCGCAGCGGCGCCCGGACCCGCCTGTCGACCTTCCTGGCCGGGGCGTTCCTGATGGTCCTGTGCGTCGGCTTCGGCCCGCTCGTCTCCGACATCCCGATGGCCGCCCTGGTCGCGGTCATGGTCCTGGTCGCGGTCGGCACCTTCGACTGGCACTCGGTGGCCCCGGCCACGCTCAAGCGCATGCCGCTGGGCGAGACGACCGTCATGCTCGTCACCGTCGCCGTGGTGGTGTCCACCCACAACCTGGCCATCGGCGTGGTCGCCGGCTCGATCACCGCCATGGTCATCTTCGCCCGCCGCGTCGCCCACCTGGTGAACGTCTCCGCCGTCACCGACCCCGACGGCGGCCAGGTCGTCTACGCCGTCACCGGCGGACTGTTCTTCGCCTCCAGCAACGACCTGGTCTACCAGTTCGACTACGCCGGCGACCCCGACCGCGTCACCATCGACCTCACCGACGCCCACGTCTGGGACGCCTCCACCGTCGCCGCCCTCGACGCCGTCACCACCAAGTACGAAAAGCGCGGCAAGACCGTCGAGATCGTCGGCCTCAACGAGCACAGCGCCCGCATGCACGGCACCCTCAGCGGCGAACTCACCGCAACCCACTGACAGGGACCGACCGGGGCGTGTCGCCGGACCGGTCAGCGGGTGGTGGTCAAGCCGCCGGTGACGCCGATGATCTCGCCGATGGTGTAGCTGGAGTCCGGTTCCGAGGCCAGATAGACGTACGCCGGTGCTATCTCCTCCGGTTGTCCCACGCGTCCCGTCGGGCCTTCGGCGCCGAGTCGGGCGAGGTCTTCCTGCGGCATGTTCTGGTCGGCGATGTTGAGGACGGTCCAGGTGGGCCCCGGCGCCACCACGTTCGCGCGGATGCCGTCCTTGGCCAGGTGGAAGGCGATCGACTTGGTGAAGTTGACCATGGCGGCCTTGCTGGCCGCGTAGTCGATCATCGTGTCGCTGCCCTTGAGCGCCTCCTCCGAAGCGGTCGCGATGATGGCGTCGCCCGCTTTCAGGTGCGGCCGCGCGGCTTGCACGAGATGGAAGTACGCGTAGGTGTTCACCTTGAAGGACCGATCCCAGTCCTCGAAGGAGAGCTGCGACAGGTCCAGTTGGCTGTTCAGGTGGGCGGCGTTGTTGACGAGGATGTTCAGGCCGCCGAGTTCCCGCACCGTCCGCTCGACGGCTTCGCGGCAGAACGACGCCTCGGACAGGTCGCCGGACAGCAGCAGGCATGTGCGGCCTTCGGCCTCCACCGCGCTACGGGTCTCTTCCGCGTCCGGTTGCTCCTCGGGCAGGTACACGATGGCGACGTCGGCGCCCTCGCGCGCGTAGAGCACCGCCACCGCCCGGCCGATGCCCGAGTCGCCGCCCGTGATCAGCGCCACCTTGCCGCGGAGCTTGTCCGCCGCGCGGTAGCGCTCCGCCTGGTAACGCGGCCTCGGCTCCACCTGCTTCTCGCTGCCGGGAGGCTCCTGCCGCTGCTCGGGATAGGGAGGCGTGGGCTCCGAGAGGGACTGCGAATCCGTGCCGGGTTCCTTCCGGTCGTGCTGCACGTACGACAACCTCCTGAAATCTGCGGCGAAACCTGGGCCCATCACTGCCTGGGACGAGTTTCCCCTGTGGCAGAGCACCAAACAGACGGCCGCGGCTCAGACGTCGTGGCGAATGTCGCCCTCGACGTCGCTAGCCGCCGGCGAGGTTCTGCGGGGCTGTGACCTTGATGCGGAATCGCCGGGGCTACCGGGTGCCGGTGGTCCGGCCGGAGCGGCGCACGGCCGGGCCACCGGTGTGGTCAGCCCTTGTCGCGGGCGTCGCGGATCATGTCGCGGACGCGGTCCATCATCGCGGCGGGCGGGCCGGCCAGCAGGTTCTTGGT
>NZ_SMKH01000322.1 GCF_004348515.1 Actinomadura sp. KC345
GTCCGTGACCGCCGCGATGCCCGCCCCGTACAGCGGCCCGAGCACGCTGCCCAGCTCCTGGGCCGCGCCCACCGCGCCCAGGACCACCGGCCGCTGCCGCTCGTCCCACAGGTCACCGGCCAGGGCCATCGTCACCGGCAGCAGCGCGCCGCCCGCGACGCCCTGCACCACCCGGCCCGCCGTCAGCAGCGGCACGTCACCGGCCAGCGCGGTGACGACCGAGCCGGCCGCGAAGAACACCAGGCACGCCTGCAGCAGCGGCCGCCGCCCGAACCGGTCCGACAGCTGCCCGAGCAGCGGCATCGCCGCCACGTACCCGAGCAGGAACCCCGTCAGGACCGGTGTCACCCGCTCCAGCCGGTTGATCGGGACGCCGATGTCCTTGACCACCGGCACCAGGATCGTCGTGACGACGTAGGCGTCCAGCGCGGCCAGCATCACCACCGCGCCGCCGGCCCCGATCGCGACCCGGCGACGCCCGCTCACCGCGGTGCGCTGATCTCGTACGGGGCGTCGAACTCGGTGAACGAGATCACCACCGCGCCCTGGTCCTCGGGGAACGCCCCGCGCACTTTCACGAGCCGGTGGTCGGCCTTGTTCACCCAGACCTGGCCCTCCAGGTCCGCGTTGATCCCGGGGATGAGGCCCGCGATCCGGTCCTTCGGCAGCCTGGTCCCCACCCGGTAGGTCTCCTTGCCGTCCACCTTCTCGACGGCCTGCGGCTCCGGCGCCGCCGCCGACTCCAGCAGCTTGGCGATGCCGCGCTGCGGATCCAGCACCGCCGACGGGTCGTACATGCTCGCCGCCAGGGCCTTCGGCACCTTGCGCCAGCCGCCCGTCCCGGCGTCCAGGTAGATGCTCTCCCCGACCGCGACGACCTTCATCTCGACGTTCTGGCCCTGCTGCTCGACCGTCAGCGTCCCCTCCGCGTCGCCCTCGCGCAGCAGTTTCAGGTCGCCGCCCTTCACGATGACGGGCGTCTTACCCTCCGACTCCACGGTGAACGCCACGCTCTTGAGCTTCGCCATGGCCTGCGCCGACTGCCGGAGCGTCTGCGCGGCGTCGAAGTCGGCCTTCGCGGCGGGCTCGTCCGATCCGCCCCCGCTGCACGCGCCGGTGGACACCAGCGCCAGCAACACGGAGACGAGGACGAGGATGCGTCTGGACATACGCGGGACCCTACCGACGGGTACCCGCACCCGTCACTCGGTACGAGGTATGACATCGCCCCACCGCGAGTAGGACCCGGCGGGGACGCGGCCGCCCATTTCTCTGTGGCAGTCGCCGACACCCCACCGCTAAGATGACAACGGCAACGCCCCCACCGTCACCGGGGGACGCCTCGGGGCGGTAGCTCAGCTGGTCAGAGCAGGAGACTCATAATCTCCCAGTCGCGGGTTCGAGTCCCGCCCGCCCTACGTCGCCGAGGAGGCATGTCCGCGGAAAGCGCGGACCGTCGCTCCTCGCAATGCCTTTCCGGGGGCGACCCCCGGACCCCCGATGCGGGGCTCCGCCCCCAGGCCCCCTGCCGGTCGGCCATGGTGAGAGACCTCCTCTCGGCTCGGAACCAGGCTCCAACCTTCGCGGGCCTTCGGCCCGCGGCAAGCGCGGGCCTGACTCCCGTCTTCTCCCGGCTCTATCGGAGTGTGTGTTAGGCGGGCCAGGTGGGTTTGCGTTTTTCTAGGAAGGCGGTCATTCCTTCTTGGGCCTCGGGGGTTTGGCTGGAGGCGGCCATTGCCTCTATCGCGTAGGTGTAGGCGTCCTGTTCTGGGCGGTCCAGTTGGGCGTACATGGCTTGCTTGCCCAGGGCCTTGCTGCGGGGGCTGCCTTGGGTGGCGCGTTCGAGGAGGTCGTGGACGGCCTTGTCCAAGTCGTCGTCGGGGACGGCGTAGTTGATCAGGCCCCAGTCCGCGGCGGTCCTGGCATCGAAGACCTCGCCGGTGAGGGCCATCTCGGCGGCTCGCTTGCGGCCGATGTTGTGCGCGATGGCCACCAGGGGCGTGTGGCAGAACCAGCCGCCCTTGCCGCCCGGTGCGGCGAAGCCCGCGCTCTCGGCGGCGACGGCCAGGTCGCAGCTCGCCGCGAGCTGGCAGCCGGCGGCGGTGGCCAGCCCGTGCACGCGGGCCACCACCACCTGGGGGACGGACTGGATCGTCCGCATCAGCTCGGTGCAGACCTGGAGCAGGTCGCGGACGTCGGCGTGCGAGGCCCCGGCCATGTCGGCGAAGTCGTGGCCGGCGGAGAAGACCGGGCCGTTGGCGGCGAGGACCACGCCGCGGGCGTCGGTGCCGCCGGTCTCGCGGAAGGCTCCGGTCAGCGCGAGGAGGAAGTCGCGCGACAGTGCGTTGCGGCGGCGCGGGCGGTTCATCGTGATCGTGGTGAACGGGCCGTCGCGGTGGAGCAGGACGTCGTTGTCGCTCATGCCCCCGACGTTACGTCAGACCCTCGTCGTACGGTGGGTGGGTTCGTCTGCCTAGGGGGTAATGGCCTTGAAACTGCTCACCGCCACCAACTCCAGCCAGGGATTCCGCGACAACGACTTCGACTGGTGCGTCGAGGGAGAGCTCGTCCACATCGGGGTCGTGTGCGCGCGCGACCAGGACGACCCCGACGGCGGGTGCGGGTGCGGGCGGTCGTTCGCCGGGCTCAACTCGCACCGCGCCACGACGACCGCGATGGTCCGGGAGGTGGCCGGGTTCACGAGCGACGACTACGTGCTCGCGATCCGGTCCAGCCTTGAGCAGCAGGGGTGCGACCCCTCGTTCGCCGAGCACGAGGCGGCGCTGCTGCGGTGCCTGGTGCGCGACTGGCCGGTGGGCGCCATCGTCGAGCGGCGGCTGGATGAGATCGTGGTACGGCAGGTCCTGCAGCCCTGACCACGGGAGGTCCCACATGCTCGTCGCGTTCTCGGTGACTCCGCTCGGTGCCGGCGAGGAGGTCGGCGAACTCGTCGCGGAGGCCGTCCGGGTGGTGCGCGCGAGCGGCCTGCCCAACCGCACCGACGCGATGTTCACCACGATCGAGGGCGAGTGGGACGAGGTGATGGCCGTGGTGAAGGCCGCCACCGACGCCGTCGCGGCGCGGGCGCCGAGGGTGAGCCTCGTCGTCAAGGCCGACATCCGGCCCGGCGTGACCGGCGCGCTCGACGCCAAGGTCGAGTCGGTGGAGCGGCACCTCCGCTGACCGCGCACAACCGCGAGGACTGAACACCGCCCCGGACGGCCCCGCGGGCGGCGCCGACTGTGCTCGCACCACAACCCGAACGGCGTTCGATTGGACGCCCGCCCCGTCTTGCCCGCGCCCCATGGACGCACGTCCGCGCCCCGTGCTGGTCTTCCTGCCACACGAGATTGTGGAGGCGTGCATGGCGAACGGGACCCTCGCGGTCCGTGATCTGTCGGTGAGCTACGGCCGGGCCGTGCGGGCCTTGCGCGGGGTGTCCCTGGACGTCCCGGCGGGATCGGTGACGGCGGTGCTCGGCGCCAACGGGGCGGGCAAGTCGACGTTGCTCCGGGCGGTCTCGGGGACGCTCCCGTTCCACCGCGGCGCGGTGGACGCGGGCACGGTGCGGCTCGGCGACCGGTCCCTGATCGGCCTGCATCCGGCGACCGTGGTCGCGGCCGGGGTCGTGCAGGTGCCGGAGGGGCGGCGGGTGTTCGGCCGGCTCAGCGTCGAGGAGAACCTGCGGGCCGGCGCGCTCGGCGCTCCCAGCCGGTCCGAGGCCGCGCGGGCGCACGGGCGGGTGCTGGAGCTGTTCCCGGTGCTGGCGGAGCGGGCGCGGCAGCGGGCCGGGCTGCTGTCGGGCGGCGAGCAGCAGATGCTCGCGATCGGGCGGGCGCTGATGGCGTGCCCGTCGGTGCTGCTGCTGGACGAGCCGACGCTCGGCCTGGCGCCGCTGATGGCCGAGCGGATCGCCGAGACCGTCCGGGAGATCAACCTTCAGGGCACGGCGATCCTGCTGATCGAGCAGAACGCCGCTCTCGCGCTGGAGCTGTCGTCAAGCGCGCACGTGCTGGAGGTCGGCGCGGTGGCGCTGCACGGCCCGTCGGCCGAGCTGGCCGGAAGCGACGAGGTCAGGCGCCGCTACCTCGGCGTCGGCGAGGACACCGGCACCGAGGACGGCGACGCCGCCGGCGAGATCACCCCACCGCCCGCACTGGAGAGGTGGACCGGATGACCGGTGAGCTGGTGGTCAGTGAGCTCACGGTGCGGTTCGCCGGGCTCACCGCGCTCGACGGCGTCGGGTTCACGGTCGCGGCGGGGAGCGTCCACGCGCTGATCGGGCCGAACGGGGCGGGGAAGTCGACGTGCTTCAACGTCCTGTCCGGGGTGTACCGGGCGAGCGCGGGCAGCGTGCGGTTCGGCGGGGCGGAGCTCACCTCGCTGGCGCCGCACCGGATCGCCTCCCTCGGCGTCGCCCGGACGTTCCAGAACATCGCGCTGTCCCGGCACCAGACCGCCGAGGACAACCTGATGCTCGGGCGGCACCGCCTCACCCGCGCCGGGTTCGCCTCGGCGGGCCTGCGGACGCCGCGGGCGCGGCGGGAGGACGCGCGGCACCGGGCCCGGGTCCGCGACATCGCCCGGTTCGTCGGCGTGGACGAGCATCTCGGCACGCCCGCCGGGGTGCTGCCCTACGGGGTCCAGAAGCGCCTGGAGCTGGCGCGGGCGCTGGCGATGGAGCCCCGGCTGCTGCTCCTGGACGAGCCGGTGGCCGGGATGAACGGCGGGGAGCGGCGGCGGATGGCCGAGGTCATCGCCCGCGCCCGCACCGACCTCGGCGTCTCGGTCCTGCTGGTCGAGCACGACATGGGGATGGTCATGCGGCTCGCCGACGAGGTGACCGTCCTGGACTTCGGCCGGCGCATCGCGGGCGGCGACCCGGCGCGGGTGCAGCGCGACCCGGCCGTGATCCGCGCCTACCTCGGCGCCGCGCACGACCCGGCGGCGCCCTCCCACGCGGAAGGAAACCCTTGAGCACGTTCATCGAGCTGGTGGTCAACGGGGTCTCGGCGGGAGCGGTCTACGCGCTGATCGCCCTCGGCTTCGTGATCATCTTCAAGGCCACCGAGGTGGTCAACTTCGCGCACGCGTCGCTGCTGCTTGCGGGCGGCTACATCACGGCCGTGCTCCACGACGACATCGGGTTCCCGGCGGCGCTCGCCGCGGGCATCGCCTCGGCGGCGCTCCTCGGCGTGCTGGTGGAGGTGCTGATCCTGCGGCGCGCCCGCGTCGAGGACCACGCCGTCCTGGCGATCGTCACGATCGGGATCGACATCGTGCTGGTGACCGAGCTGACGCGGCGGATCGGCACGCAGGTCCTCTCGCTCGGCGACCCGTGGCAGGACCGCATCGTGTACGTGGGAGGCGTCGGCATCGCCCAGACACGCATCGCCGCGTTCGCCGCCGCGGCGGTCATCATCGCCGCGTTCCTGCTGGCGTTCCGCTTCACGTCCTGGGGCGTGGCGATGCGGGCGGCGGCCGAGGACGGCGAGACGGCCGCGCTGATGGGCATCCGGCTGTCGCGGGTCTCCCTGGCGGCCTGGGCGATCGCGGGCGGGCTGGCCGCGGTCGCGGCGCTGTTCCTGACGGTCTTCCCCACACCGGGGCTGGACCGCGCCACCTCGTTCGCCGCGATGAAGGCGTTCCCCGCCGCCATCCTCGGCGGGCTCGACTCCACCACCGGGGCCCTGGTCGGCGGGCTCCTCATCGGGCTCACCGAGTCGCTCGTGACCGGCTACCAGGGGGACCTGACGTTCCTCGGCCGCGGCATCGGCGGCGTGGCGCCGTTCCTGGTGATGCTCGCCGTGCTGCTGGTGCGGCCCGCGGGGCTGTTCGGGACGAGGGAGCTGTCACGTGTCTGAGCGTCCGTTCCCCCTCAGGTCCGGCCGGTGGACGGCCGCCGCGGGGATCATGGTCCTGCTCCTGCCTCCCTTCTACCTGGACGCGTTCTGGCTCCAGACGGGCCTGTTCGCGATGTCGGCGGCGATCGGCGCGATCGGCCTGAACCTCCTGACCGGGTCCACCGGGCAGTTGTCGATGGGGCACGCGTTCTTCCTGGCCGTCGGCGCCTACGGGTACGTCTACCTGGCGTCCGCCCCGGACGGCGAGCTGTCGGGGCTCGGGCTGCCGACACCGCTGGCGTTCATCGGCGCGATCATCCTGGCCGGTGTCGCGGGCGGCGTCTTCAGCCCCATCGCCGGACGGCTGCGCGGCGTCTACCTCGGCATCGCGTCCCTCGCGCTGATCTTCATCGGTCAGCACGTGCTGTTCAACGCCGAGAGCGTCACCGGGGGCTTCAACGGGCGGGGCGTCCCGCCGCTGGAGATCGCCGGGTTCTCCTTCGACGACTCCCCCGGCGTGGTGCTGCTGGGCGTGCCGCTCGGCGCCCTGGAGCGGCTGTGGTTCCTCGCCGTCGCGCTGCTGGTCCCGGCGGCGTGGATCGCGCGCGGCATCCTGCGCGGCCGGCCGGGCCGGGCGATGAACACGATCCGCGACCACGAGGTGGCCGCGTCGGTGATGGGGGTGCCGGTGGCGCGCTACCGGGCCGGCGTGTTCGTGCTGTCGTCGATGTACGCGGGGGCGGCCGGGGCGCTGCTGGCGCTGGTGTTCCAGCGGACCGTCCCCGACTACTTCGGGATGTTCCTCGCCCTGGACTACCTCGCCATGATCGTCATCGGCGGGCTCGGCAGCGTCGCCGGGGCCGTCGCGGGGGCGGTGTTCGTCTCCGTCCTGCCCCAGCTCCTCACCCGCTTCGGCGACGACCTCCCGCTCGTCGCGGCGCCGGGCTCGGGCGGGGTCTCCCCCGCCGAGGCCGCCCGGATCCTGTACGGCGCCGCCGTCGTCGCCGTCGTCCTGTTCCTGCCCCGCGGCCTCGCCGGGGTGTGGGCGCGGCTGCGCACGGCCGCGGCCCGCCGCCGGGCCGCCCGACCGTTCACCCGACTCGACAAAGAGGAGCAACCAGCATGAAGCGAATGGCGCGTGTCACGGCGGCCGGCGCGTTGGCGCTGGCCCTGCCGCTGAGCCTGGCGGCCGGCTGCAGCAGCAAGGCCACCGGCGGCCCGGAGGCCACCGGTCCCGACGGCGTCAAGCAGGGCACCGGCGTCACCGACGACAAGATCAGCATCGGTGTCGAGACCGACATGACCGGCGTGTACGCGCCGCTCGGCAAAAGCCTCACCCAGGCGCAGCAGCTGTACTTCGAGCAGGTGAACGCGCAGGGCGGCATCTGCGGACGCACGGTCGAGCTGGTCGTCCGCGACCACGGGTACGACGTGCAGAAGGCCGTCGCCGCCTACAGCGAGCTGCAGACGAGCGTGGTCGGCCTCGCCCAGTTCGTCGGGTCGCCGATGGTGACGGCGCTGGAGGACCGCATCACCTCCGACAAGATGTTCGTCATCCCGAACGCGTGGGCGACGACGCTGCTCGGCAACCGGTACATCCAGGTCACCGGCACCACCTACGACGTCGACATGATCAACGCCGTGGACTTCCTGATGAAGGAGAAGGGGGTGAAGAAGGGCGACAAGATCGGGCACGTGTACTTCGAGGGCGACTACGGCGAGAGCGCGCTCGCCGGGTCCGAGTACGCGGCCGTCGAGCTCGGCCTGACGGTCGTCGAGCAGAAGATCAAGGCGACCGACAACGACATGACCGCCCAGGTCTCGGCCCTGGAGAAGGCCGGGGTGTCGGCGATCCTGATGAGCGCGGGCCCCCGGCAGTCGGCGTCGCTCGCGGGCGTCGCCCGGTCCAAGGGCATGACGATGCCGATCGTCGCGAGCAACTCGGGGTTCTCCCCGCAGCTGCTCGAGACGCCCGCGGCCCCCGCGCTGCTGAAGGGCTTCTACCTCGCCAGCGCCGGCGCGCCGATCTCCTCCGAGCTCGCGCCGATCAAGAAGCTGGCGGGCGACTACGCGAAGAAGTACCCGGGGCAGCCGCTGGACAACGCGGTCGTCAACGGCCACACCAGCGCGGTGATCTTCGCGGACGCGCTCACGAAGGCGTGCCAGGCCAAGGACCTCACCCGGGACGGCCTGATCAAGGCGCACCGGTCCACCACCACCTACGACGGCGGGTACGGAACGCCGATGGACTTCTCGAAGGTGGACGAGCCGGGCACCCGCAAGACCTACATCCTGCGGACGGACGCCAAGGCCCAGGGCGGCCTGGTCGTCGAGCGGGAGGCCGCAGCCAGCAAGGAGGCCGAGGCCTACGAGGTCCCCTCCGGCACGTGACCCGTTCGTTGACTTGCGGCGTGTTGTTGTTATCCGGCCCGCCATAACAACACGCCGCAAGTCAACGTGAGGGGAGCGGGGTGCGGGTGCGGGCGGCGGGGATGACCAGGGG
>NZ_SMKH01000323.1 GCF_004348515.1 Actinomadura sp. KC345
CCGCACGGCAGCCCACCGCACGGCAGCCCACCGCACGGCAGCCCGTCCGGTCCCCCGCCCGGCGCCGGGGCCTGGGACGCCTCCGGAAGCGGCTTCGGCAACGCCTTCGGCAACGGCCCCGGTGCAGGCTTCGGCACCGCCCCCGGCCAGGGGCCCGGCACCGGCAGCGGCGCGGGCTTCGGCGCCGGTCCGGGCTCAGGATTCGGCACCGGGCCCGGCGCGGCGCCTGGCGGCTCGCCCGGCGCGGACAACGCGTTCGGGACGGGGCCGGGGACGGCCGGTCAGAGCGGCGCGGACGACGAGCCGCAGAACGCCTGGTTCTTCGAGGAGACGGTCGGCGGCCACCAGGACGGGGCGGGCGCCCCGGTCCCCAAGAAGGCGCCGCGCAGGTCCCCGGCGGGACGGTTCCCGCGTCCGGGCACCATCGACCTCGTGCCGTTCCTCATCACCGTCTTCATCACCTGCCTGAGCATCGTGCTGGTGGTCTCGTCGGTCATCTGGCGGCCGGGCCTGCCGTAGCCGCCGCTCAGGACGGGTTCGCTCAGGACGGGTTCGCGTCCCAGAGACGCCTCATCGTCGCCTCCGCCTCCGCGGCCGAGTCGAAGACGCGGGGCGCGCGGTCCAGTACCGCCTTCAGATCCCGCGCGGAGCACACCCACACCCCGGCCCCGGTGCTGAACGGCCGGTTGCTCATCCCCGGCACGCAGACCACCGCCTGCACGGTCCCGCCGTTCAACCTGCGGGACAGCAGCCGCGCCTGGTTCGCCGCCTGCCGCACCGGATCGCCGTGCAGGACGCGCCGCCCCACCCGCAATTTGCCCTCACCGGCGACGACCTCGCCGTGCCCGGTCTTCACCTCGACGGCCGCGGCCCCGCAGCCGCGCGTGAACACGACCGCGTCGCAGTCGCCTCCCCGGCCGCCGAGGAGGAGCCCGTACGCCGCCGCGACCGAACCGGTGCGCCGCACCGCCGTCCGCACGTCGCGTTCGGACCGCGCGCCGACGGCGGCCTGGCGGGCCTGCCGCAGGAACCGCGACGAGCGCGTCCACACGAATCCGCAGCCCATCACGGCGGCGAGTCCGGCCACCGCGGCCACCGCCTGCAACGGCCGCGTGCCGGAGAGCACCGCACCCGCGAACGAACCGGCCGCGGTGGCGGCGAGCAGCGCGGCCGCGGCCGCGTAGAGCGTCGCCCTCCCCCGGCGCTGCCACATCTGCCGGGTGACGTAACCGCCGGCGCGCCCGACCTCGTACATCGCATCCTCCTGCGGGCCCGTCCGCCGGGCCCGGTCAGGCGTCGGCGCGCAGCCGGTCGCGGCGGTTCCGGTCGCGGCGGGCCTGCTCGGCGTCCGCGCGGCGGGGTGTCGGGCGGCCCTTCTTGTCCTGCGGGCCGCGTTCCGTCCCGTCCTCCGTCCGCCGGAAGCTGCGGTGCTTGACGACCCTCTTCAGCGCCCTGGCCCAGGAGACGCCCTGCAGCGTGCCGTCACGGACCACGTCCCGTACCCCGCGCGCCAACGCGCGCACCAGCCGCCAGAACAGCAGCGACATCCCGGCGAGGCCGAAGTTGACCAGCGCGAGAAGCCCCGCGACCTGTCCCCAGGCGGCGGCCTCGCGGACCCCGCACCGCCCGGTGGTGAACAGACCGCCGGGGCATTCACTCGGGATCAGCACCACGAGCACGCCCGCGACGGCGGCGACGGCGCACAGCGCGGCGGCGGCCGTGAACCGGCCGATCGTCCGCTTCCAGCGGCGGTGGAGCAGCACGTTCAGCCGGATGATCGCGGCGGCCACGATGCCCGCGGCGCCGGCGCTGACCACGTCCGCGACCCCGAACTTGAGGTGCTCCCCGTGCTGCTCTCCGTACTGGACGAAGAGCATCCCGATCGACACGCCCGCGAGGATCGCCCCGACCAGCGCGATGATCCCGCACTCGATCACGACCGCCTTGGGGTCGGTCTTCTTCCGGAGCCCGACGAGCCACCGGATCGCCGCGCGCCGCCGGGTCTCCTCCGGCGGGTCGTCCGGCGGCTCGGGCCGTCCTGCCTTCACGCCGACCTCCATGTCTGCTGGTCCTGCGGCCCGGCCGATGCGGCGACCAAGGGCCCGAACGGACCCGGCTCGTAGCTGTCGAGTTCCTGGGTGCGCATCGGCACGATCACGTACTCGACCCGGCTGGCGGGCTTGTTGACACGCAGGTAGGCCTCGCCGGTGCCCAGATCCCGCAGTTGCTTGGGATCGACGATGTACTCTTCTTCCTCTTTGGCCTGGAAGTGCTCGGCGTGCCCGCCCTGCCCGACTCGTTCACTGAACGTGTTGTTATCGCGCATGCCGAGGAAGTCGGCGCATTTCTCCGCGGACTCCGGGGACGACTGGGACATGGCGATCAGCCAGTTGATGTTCTGGGCCAGCCGGGACCAGTCGTCGCCGTCCTTGTCGATCCAGTCCGTCGGACCCTGGGTGCACAGGACCATGTTGAACAGCGCGGACCGGACCCGCGACAGCATGTTCATGGCGATGTCGCGGTCGATGTAGTTCGCCTCGTCCACGACGATCAGGCGCGGCCGGTCCTTGGGGGCCCGGCCCTGGATGCGCTGCGCGGCGTAGACCGAGAGGCGCTGCAGCGACGCCGAGGAGAGGATCTTGGCCATGTCGGGCTGTCCGAGGGAGTTGAGGCCGATGTACGTCAGCCCCTCCCGCCGGACGTCGATCATCTGCCGGTGCCCGTCGGGGACGAGGATGCGCCGGCCCGCGCCGGAGTCGTACAGCCCGGTCAGCTTGGTGCCGAAGCTCGCCGCGGAGTTGGCCTCGTCGCGGGACGGCCGGAGCACGTTGGTGTAGCGCTGCGTGCAGTAGCCGGTGCCGCGCATCCGGTCGATCGCGAGGACCCGCTCCTTGACGGCGCCCTTCATGTCCTCGCCCTGCTCCATGATCTTGCCGATGTCGAGCATGGTGGGCAGGGCGAACACGTCCGGCGCGATCTCGTTGGCCTCGTAGCACATCTGGACGACCTGCTGCAGGACCTTGCGGTTCAGTGCCTGCCAGTACGCGTCGTCGAACTCGACCATCGTCATGATGGTGTCGAACGCCTCGTCGGCGGACATGCCCGCGAGGGCGTTGAACCAGAAGGCCGGGTGCTCGTCGGCCAGGGCCACCTCCTGGAGCGGCAGTTGATGCATCTGCGCGTACGCGCGCATGAAATCGCGCAGGCCGCCCGGCTCGGTGTCCTCCTTCATGTCGAGGACCGTGACGTCGAACCCCATGTCGACCGCCGCACCGATGAGCCACATCAGGGTGACGGTCTTCCCGCTGCCGGTGGAGCCGACCACGGCGCCGTGCATGCCCATCTCCTGGACGCTGAGCATCACCGGACGGTCCCGGGCACCCAGCCCGAGCGGGAGGCTCTTCGACTTGAGCGGCGTCCTCCTGGACTTCTCCGTGGCGTACGGGCCGCGAACGGCGGGGATGTCGGCCGGGGTGACCCGGGTCGACACCCGCCGCTTGAGCATCTCCCGCCGTTTGGGCCTCGGCATGAGATCCCGGTCGACCAGCTCCTGCCGGCGGAACCATGCGCCATCGAACACATCGAAGAACTTCTTCTTCTTGCGCAGGAAGCTGGCGAGGCCGACGATGAGCGAGCCCTTGGCGTTGCCCACGATCATGCCCACGCCGCCCGCCAGCACGGCCGCGAACGACAGCAGCACGGTGACGGGCACGTCCCCAGGCTCGCCCGGGCCGAAGTCCGCGAAACTGGCGAGCCAGTAGCCGTACGCGTACGCGTTCTCCTTGGGGTGCAGGCCGAAGCCGACGCACCCCGCCAGCGCCACGATGGCCCAGTCCCGCATGGCCAGGAAGCGGCGTAGGACGGTGAGCAGAAGCCACGCGCACACGGCCGGTATGAACACGACGATGGCGATCGCGAGCAGCAGCAGCACCATGATGCTGAAGAACCAGTCGATGCCGGTGTCGAACTCTCCAGGCCTGCTCTGCGGCCCCGCGGTGTTCGCCACGTCTCACTCCCTGCGATTCACTCCCCGCGACCGGCGGCGCCGCCGCCGCTGTTGCCGACGCTGGTGACGCTATCGAAGACCTTGCCGGTGAAGTCACCCATCGCTTTCACCCCGCTGATGGTGAGGTTGAGGTTGAACAGTAGTCCGCCGATGAGCAGGCCGAAGACGAGGGCCTTGAACGCCTCGCCCGGCCTCCCCCGGCCGATACCGCTGATCATTCGGAAGACGGCGATCACCACGATGATCACCGCGACCGCGCCGCAAATCGCCACAAGCGCCTTGCCGGCCGGTGAGTCGTTCAGAAAGCTGTTGGCACCAGTTTCGCCGATGGGTGCCGCGAGCACCTGAAAACCAGGAGCTGCCATCCTCATTTCCTCCATGTTGTGAGGTCCCGGTCAGTTGTTCAATGCGTTGCTGTAGGGCTCCAACTCTGCCGCGGAACCCGCTGGTCCCCAGGCGAGCACCGGGGGCTGGGCCCCGGCGGCTCCGACCAGGAGGTCGAAGTCGGCGAAGTTCGTGAACTGCTTTTCGTTGTTTTCTGTGACCGTCCCGGGCGGCGCCGCTCTGGCAAGCTGAATTCGCACCCGAACGATGGATTGCTCCTCCGTGGACTTGATGGCCGAAAGGACCTGCACGGCTCCGGCCGAGTTCGCCAGAGTGAAACCCGACAGGCCCATGTAGCGGTGCGAACTGTTCTGATCACCGGTCACGGCGAGGAGGCCCTGCGAATCACCCGTGGCATAGGCCACCGCCCATCGGAGAATCTGGTTCTTGGCCGCGTCGCTGACTTCCGTGGTCAGACCGCCGTAGTTGGTGTAGTCGCCCTTTCCTTCCGGCTCACCGGCCCCGTTCTTCCAGGTCGAGAACGAGGGAGAGCCTCCCAGACGCGGCCCATCTTCGCTGAGCAGGACGGGCACGTCCAGTTGGAGGACATTGGACGCCGGCACGGGCGATCCGGTTCCGCTGCCCGCCGCCAGGCCTGGGGAGGTGGAGATCGAAGGGCTGGCCCCTGGAGAAGGTGTCGTCCCCGGAGGGGGCGTCGCCCCTGGAGAGGGCGAGGTGGTCGTCCCCGCCGCCGCCGGGGGGCTGCTCGTCGGCGCGGGCGAGGTCTGCTCGTCCGGGCCCCTCATGACGACGAGGAAGTGGTGGACCTCGAAGTCGGTGAACCCGAGATCCTCCGTGCCGAAGTGCTGCGGGCTGAAGCCCACCCAGTTCAGCGACCGGTAGTCGAGGGGGATACCGCGCCCGTCGATGTTCTCACCTGCGGCGTCCCTCGGGTCGAAGGACTCGGCGTGGGGGACGGTCTGCTCCTCGCCCGCCAGGAAGGTCACCGCCGCCGTATGGGCGAGGTCTCGCCCTTGCGGGGTGACCGACGACAGGTCAGGCGTGGTGCTTCCCTTGGCGAGGGCGACGACGATCGCGACGGCGCTCAGCCCCGACGCGAGGAAGAGCACACCGAGGATTCTCCTCGCCCGCCTGTGGGCGGTCGGTTCACTTGAACGCCGGGCGGGCACCATGGTGAAGCGGGTGGGTGACTGTTCCGGCATCGTCCTCTCCTATTTTGTCCGCTGCAGCCAGTACCGTGCGGTCGTCACGCGGATGCGCAAGTACTCGGGTTCAGCGGCCGTGCCCCTTGCGCAACGGTCCCTTGCGGCCGCTTGACAGCTGCGAGGACGCGGTGAGCCCGCGACCCGCCCGCGGACGGCCGGGCAGCCGGTTCGCGCCGGGAATCTCCTGGTGCGGGTAACCGCGCGAGTCCCACCGGATGGCGTCCACCGAGACGCCGCCGGGCAGCATCCGGACGGTTCCGGCGGCGGTCCGGCGGAGCGGAGCGATACCGATGTACAGCCGGACCTGCCGGTCGTCGACCAGGAGCTTGCGGCTGCGGTTCTCGTTGAACTGCAGGCCCATCCACTTGGCCAGGGACTCCCCCTGCAACGGCGAGAAGTTGACGGTCGCCCACCCGGCGGCCCCGCCGAGCGTCGGTCCGTACATGAGCGCGTTCAGGCCCGGGCCGACGACGATGAAGGCGATCAGGAAGCCGAGCGCCGCTCCGATGAGCACCGCGATGAGGGTGGTCAGCTTGATCGTGCGGGGCAGCGTCATCTCCTTGTTCACGCTGCCGATCACCGCCGGGGGCGGCTTGAGCATGTTGGTGGCGGCCAGCATCGCCGGCCCCGTGACGCGGTGGTCCTCACTCATGTAGGGGACCGTGCGCGGTCGCGGCACGACCGCCACGCCGACTTGCCGGACGATCTGCGGTTCCGCCGTCGGCGGCGGTTGCCTTCCGGCCTCCGGGGACGACGGTCAGGGGTATGCCAAAGCTGACCGACTACGTCCGCCAGGGATACCGGCGGCGGCAACGCCCGTGGGATCGGACAGAGCTGCCTGAATGGTGGGATGTCGCGATATGGGTCGCCGCCGCGGCCATCATCGTGATGCTGGTGGTCAGCGTGGTGCTGTCAGACGACGACGCGCCCGCTCCCCGCAATGCAGGCGGAGCCCCGACGTCATACCCGGCCGAGACGCTGAACCCCCGAGCGCTCGCCTCGTCCGGATCGGAGAGCGCGCCGCCCTCCGGGGCCGCGAGCTCCTCGCCGAAGCCTCCCGTGGAACTCTCCCCCGAGGGCTTCAAAGCGACCAACGCGGTACAGGTCCCGATAACAGGCGGCGACGGCACGGCGATCGTCCCGGCAGGTGCCCGGAACGTGGCCACGGCCGCCGCCAGGGCGATGGCCATCGGGGACTGGAGCGGCATCCCGTTCGTCGGCACGGCGCGGCCGTCCGCGCCGGCGGGACGTACGCCCCAGGGGTCGGTGATCGGAGAGGTCACCGTCATGGACCCCAGCACGACCGGGAACAGCCAGTACCGGTTCACCGCGCAGATCACCCAGGGCGGGAACGCGAAGCCCCGGGAGGTGAGGTTCGCGGTGGAGCAGGACGGCGCCGGATACGCGATCCGGGTCGGCTAGCGGCGGGGGCGCCCGCAGCTTCCGAGCTTCGTTGCCCCCGCCGCGGAACGGCGGACGGTCATGATCGATCGCGCCAAACCGGGTGGTCGCCATAAAGCCGAGCGAGGTGTCGCGTGGACGAGCTGGACAGGAGCCCTCAGCCGCGGTCCGACCTGCCGGTCGGCCCGTCTCCAGGTGCTGCGGAGCCCAGCGGCCCGAATCCACCGGACGATCCCACGCCTTCCGCGCTCGAGGACGCCCCCGACGGGCCGGCCGAGGTCGCCGGGGCGGATTCGGATCCTCGCGTGCTCGCGGCGGCCTCGCAGCCCGCGAACGTCTCCGACATCCTCGCTGAGCAGGCGGCCCTGGACCAGGGTGTGGACGGTCAGGGCAAGGCCCCGTACGGCGAGGCGGCGCTGAAGGGCGGGGCCGTCAACGTTCCGGCGTCGTCCAACCCGCTGACCCAGCAGCGGGCTCAGGACGCCGCCGTGAAGAAGAACGCCGAGGACGCCGCGAAGAAGGACCCCAAGAAGGGCGCCGAGAGCGGCGGGGTGAACCTGGAGAAACCGGACAAGCCCACCAAGTCCGCGGAGCTCGCCAAGAACCTGGCCAACGAGGGACTCGACCTGGCCAGGAAGAACCCGAAGTACGGCCGCTACATCCCCTATATGCCCGAGGGCGACACCACGGGAGACAAGGCGGCCCACCTCGCGGGGCAGGGGACCAACATCGGCCTCCGCGCCTGGTCCGACTCGTACGCGCCGGGCGCCTATGACGTGGCCAGGAACTCCCTCCTTGGCCGGGTGGCGACGTCCGCCCTCCTGAACGCGGGCCCGATCGGCAAACTGCTGGACCAATCCGAAAAGTTCAGGAAATTCAGGGACGGTCTCAACGCGGGTGTCAAGAACGACGGCCAGGTGTCGAGGCGGGAGAAGATCCAGATCTTCGTCGTCGCCTCTCTGCCGATCCTCCTCCCGTTGATCGCCATGATCCTGATCATCGCCCTTGTCCTCGGCGTCGGGGTCTCGGGCATAGATGAGGAGGACCAGCCGTCCGAGGCGTCGGATCGCGAGGTGGCCGAGTACTTCCCCGGGAACTGGCAAAGGATCCTCAAGGCGGCGGCGTTCCGGGCGTCCCTCTCAGCGGAGGACTTCTCCACCGTGCCCTGGACCATTCTGGCCGGGCTCGTCAAGACCCAGACCGATTTCGCCCGCTACAGCCCATACGACAACATCGACCGCGACCCCGGGCGCACGTCGAAGGAGCTCCCC
>NZ_SMKH01000324.1 GCF_004348515.1 Actinomadura sp. KC345
GGTGAGGGGGACGACGACCTCCCCCCGCGCCAGCGCGGTCCCGGCGAGCTCCACGTCGGCGAGGACGACGTGCGGCCGGCCTCCGGTGCCGGCGAACCAGACCCAGCGCAGGAACTCTTCGACGGCGGCGGGGATCAGCGACGGGTCGGCGCGCAGCCGCGCCGCAAGGCCCGGCCGCGAGACCAGCTCCAGGACGCACGCCGCGAGGAAGTTCGACGTGGTCTCCCCGCCCGCCATCAGCAGCCCGTACCCGACGACGATGATCTCGTCGTCGGACAGCCCGGACGAGGCCGCGAGCCGGGCCAGCAGGCCGGTTCCGGGCCGTGCCCGGCGTTCGGCGAGCCGGTCGGCGAAGTATCCGTGCATGCCCTCGTGGGCCGCACCGACCTCCTCCGCGGAGAACCGCCCGGCCGACATCATCGCGCTCACCCACGGCAGCAGCAGGCCGAGGTCGCCGGCGGGGACGCCGAGCACGTCGCAGATGACCGCGTACGGGAGCGGCGTGGCGAACCGGGCGATCAGGTCGGCGGGCGGGCCGGCGTCCTCCATCTCGTCCAGCAGCCGCTCCGCGAGCGCCTCGATGCGCGGCCGGTCCGCCCCGGCGCGGCGGGCGGTGAACCACGCCTGGACGGCCTTCCGCCGTCGGGTGTGCGCCGGCGGGTCGGCGGCGGCCAGGGCCAGGGACTCCGGCGTCCGGGCGAACAGCGTGCCGCCGGACCACGCCTCGCGGCCGAACCGGCCGTCGGACAGGACCGCCCGCACGTCGGCGTGCCGGGTGACGAGCAGCGCCCGGTGCCCGCTCGCCAGCACGACCGGCACGAGCGGCCGCTCCCGGAGGCGCCGCAGGTGGCCCTCGTCGAGCGGGACGCCGGGACGGTCCGGCAGGGGGAAGTCCATGGTCTCCCTTCAGGCGCTCAGCGGCGGGGGCAGGGAGGCGTCCTCGCCGCCGTCGCGCTCCAGGCGGCCCAGGCGCGCCGAGGTGAGCGCCGCCCGGAACAGCTGGATGCCGCGCGCCGAGCTCGGGTCGATGCCGGACAGGTCCCTGATGCGGTCCAGCCGGTAGTGCAGCGTGCGGCGGTGGATCCACAGCTCCCGCGCGGCGCGCTCCCGGTCGAGGTTGCAGGCGAGCAGGACCTCCAGCGTGCGGCGCAGGTCCGTGCCGGCGTCCAGCGGCGCCAGCACGGCCGAGAGCCGGCCGCGGATGCCGGGCTGCCCCAGGATGGCCAGCTCGACCAGCAGCTCCTCCGCCCGGTAGGGGCGGTCCTCGGCGTCGGGGATGGCCTTGACGATCGTCAGCACCCGCGACGCCTCCTCCAGCGCGGCCGGGACGTCCGCGACGCCGCCGGCGAGGGACGCCCCGGCGTGCACCCGCCCGCGCGTCCGCGCCGCGAGCCCGGCCGTGAACTCGGCGGCCCGGTCCTCGGCCCACAGCGGGTCGGCGGCCGGGAAGAGCACGACCAGGCCGGACAGGTCGCCGGAGAACAGCACGCCGTCCCATGCCTCCAGGCGTTCGCTCGCCCGCTCCCAGTTCCCGGCGGACGCGATGGCCGGGGCCTCGCACAGCAGCACGAGGTAGGCGGGCGCCAGCCGGACGCCGGCCGCGTCGGCGATGGCGCCCGCGGGCGCGCCGTCGAGCAGCGTCTCGGCGAGGAGGCGGCGCAGGGGCCGGGACCGGCCCCCCTCGCAGGGCGCCTCGGCGTAGCCCTGGATGCACTCCTCCCTCGCCCGCCCGGCGAACCGCGCGGTGCGCGCCGTCAGCTCGGCCATCTCGGTGAAGCACCCGGCGGGCGCGACCCCCCAGCAGGACCGCGCGGCCGCGGCGAGCGCGAGGTCCCAGGCCTCCGACAGCACCGGCAGCGGGATCGCCTGCCGCGCCGCCATGACACCGAGGTCGCGGAAGCGCGCCAGGTCGTCCTCGGGAAGGGTGTCGCCCGCGAGGACGAGGCCGAGCAGCCGCGCGCAGGTCTCGGCGCGGCAGCCGAACAGCGGGCCCGCCGCGCGCCTGATCGGCTGGTAGGCGGGGTGGCCGCTCAGGGCCTCGCCGATCGCGGTGTCGAGCAGCGGGCAGTGCGCCGTGAGGATCTCGGAGAGTCCGCCGGGAGCGGTCATCGGAATCTCCTCCTAGGCCACGGCCAGCCGGAACCCGGGCATGCGGCCGGTGGTCTCGTCGAGCAGCCCGTGCAGTTCCCGCAGGCAGCCCGGCTCGCCGCCCAGCGTGTCCAGCAGGCCGTGGGCCCGCGCGACCAGGGGCGCGACGGAGTCCGCGTAGGAGGCGACGACCTCGCCGTCGAGCATCCAGGCGGTCAGCTCGGCCTGCGCGGAGCGGGAGTGGCGGGCGGCGGCGTGCAGCGCGAGCGCCTCCCTGCGCCGCGCCGCCGGAAGCGAGGTCAGCAGGTGGACGAGCAGGTACGTCGCCGTCCCGTTGGCGAGGTCCTCGTGCCGGCCGGAGGCGAGGTCGCGCTGGTCGTTCACGAGCTGGCGCAGCACGCCCAGCGCGCGGCCGAACGAGCGCCAGCCGTCGACGCGCGGGCGGTCCGCCCCGGCCAGGCACGCCGCCGACGCCGCGGCCATCGCGTACGGGGCGCCGGTCTTGCCCTCGTAGCCGCGCAGCACCGACGCGGGGGTCGCCGCCGGCGCGGGGCCGGTGAGGTCGCGGAGCTGGCCGTCCACGGCGTCCAGCCAGCCCCGCGACAGCTCGTCGCCGAGCGCGGCGCGCACCCCGCCGGTGACGGGCAGGTCCGCGATGAGCCGGGCGGGCAGATGGCTTCCCACGGCCAGCGCCGCGAGGACCTTCGCACCGGCGGCGGCGCCCCCGGGGGACGGCGCGCCGGGCGCGTCGGTGAGGTCGTCGAGATGCCGGGCCGCCGCCCACCAGAGCAGATGGATCACCGCGATGACCCTGGCCGGCCCCGGCGGGTCGCCCGTCTCCGCGGCGTGCACGAGCAGCGGGAGCGTGACCATGCCTTTCACGCCGGGACGGGAGCCCTTGTCGCGGACGGTCTCGAAGAACTCCACGAGGAACTCCGACATGGCTCCGCCGACCATCTCCCGGCCCTCGCCGAGGCCGAGCGGCAGGCCCTCGGCGAGCAGCTCGCACAGCCGCGCCATCTCGGTCTCGACGTCGGCGACCGCCCGTTCCTGGGCGGCCTTGCCGAACAGTCCCTCGTCCACGTGCCGACTCCTCTGCTGCTGCGGGGTGTTCCGGGGCCTTGCCGGCGGCCCCGGGTGTCTCAGGGGCGGGCCGTGCGCTCGTCCAGGAGCCGGACCGTGCCGGCGCGCCCGTCCAGCTCGATCCACGCGCCGTCCGGGATCCGGCGGGCGGCGCCGCCGACCGCGACGGCGGCGGGCACGCCGAGCAGCCTCCCCGTGACGGCGGTGTGCGAGAGCAGGGTGCCGCGCTCGACGACCAGCCCGGACGCGGCGATCATGAGCGGGAGCCAGCCCGGGTCGGTCTCCCGGGCGACGAGGATCCGGCCCGCGCAGTCGGAGGGGGCGGGGTCCAGGACGACCTTGGCGCGGCCCCGGACGGTCCCGCCGCTCGATCCGAGCCCGCGCAGGACCTCGCCCTCGCTCCCCGGGTTCGCCTCGCCGCCGTCCCGCGGGTCGGGAGCCCCGGCCGGGCGCGCGCGTCGCAGGGCTACCGCGACCGGGAGGCCGGCGGGGACCGACAGGAGCACGGGCGGCGGCGCGGCGCGGTGGCGCTCGCGTTCCGCGCGCCGCACCGCCGCCAGCCCCCGCAGGTCCGCGCCGGGGAGCGTGCCGTCGAACGCGCCGGTGACCTCCTCGACGGTGAGGTCGTGGACGTCCATGGGATCGTCCAGCATCCCCGCCTCGGCCAGGTGCCCGCCGAGCAGCCACATCACCTCGCGGGACAGCCCGAACAGCTGGGTGCGGGCGAACCGGGCGTCCTCCCGCGCCCGGACGAACCATCGGATCAGGACCAGCAGCCCGGTGAGCACGGACCGCCGCAGCGGACCGGGGCAGGCCGCCCGCAGCCTCCGCCGCGCGCCCGCCGCGGCGCGCGCCCCACCGGCCCTGCTCCCGGCGACGGTGGCGCCCTGCCGGAAAGTACACGCGGCCGTCGAGGTGCCCGACCATGCGCGGCAGCCGGTGCGCGTTCGCGCGCAGCCGCCCGGCCGGGACGCCCATCCGCCGGTACAGGTCGGTGAACGCGAGTTCGTAGAACATGCGCGCCTGCGAGTAGGCGAGGGCGCCGGACACGCCCGGGAAGCTCTCGGTGAGGTTGTGGTTGCCCCAGTGGACGCGCGGGCCGGCGTCCGGCGCGCTCCCGGCCAGCGGCCGCGCCTGGACGAGGTGGACGGCGCCGTCCGGGGTGATGGTCCCCTCGATGTCCTGCGCGCGGCCGAACAGCTCCTCCACCCGTGCCGCGAGGGCGGCGACCTCCTGCGCCTGGTCGTCGGTGAGGACCGGCCCGTCCCGCAGCGCGTCCGGCACCGCGGTCACCCTCGGGCCGGTCTCACCGTCGGCGGGCGGCCCCACCATGCGCCGCTTGGCGACGACCTCGGCGCCGACCGTGCCCGTCTTGGGATCGACGAAGAAGTGGTCGACGTCCGCCCTCTCCTGCACGACCCCCTCGCCGATCCCGCGGGCGGCGGCGATGATGTGATGCCTCGTACCGTCGCGCGGGTCCCGGGTGAACGCCACGAAGGAGCGGGTCCCGGGCACCATCCGCTGGACCGCCACCGCGACCCTCGCGCTCGCGGGATCGACGCCCTTCGGGGTCCGGTACCGGACGGCCTCGGCCTTGAACGCCGACGCCCAGCAGCGCGCCACCGCCTCCGCCAGCTCATCGCGGCGGACGTACAGGAAGCTGTCGCTCATCCCGGCGAACGGGTCGTCCTCGGAGTCCTCTCCGGCGCCGTCCTCCCCCGGCACGACGCACCCCCGCACGGCGGCCATGCCCCGCGCGCCGATGCGCTCGTCGAAGGCGTCCAGCAGCCGTGCGGCGTCGTCTCCTTCCGGCACGGCCTTCGACAGCGCCGCCGCGGCGGACGCGCACCAGTCCGCGACCGGCACGGAGCGCACCGGCGGGACGGCGTCCCTCAGCCCGCCGAGCGCCCGGTCGAACTCGGCGGCGGGCAGGCAGAAGAAGTCCGGGACGGGGAACCCCGCCGCGCGCAGCGTCTCCAGCCGCGCGAACTTGCGGCCGATCTCGTCCATGCTCACCACACTCCCGGTACCAGGCGCGGCTTCCCGGCGGCGTACCCGGCGTAGCCGGGGACGTCCCGCAGGGCCCGCTCCTCCACGCGGATCCGCCAGCCGACGGCCGCGGCGAGCGCGAGCAGGGCCGCCACACACGCCGGGTACGGGAAGAAGCACGCGAACCCGGCGTTCGCGAGCAGCATCCCCGCGTAGGCCGGATGCCGGACGACGCGGTACGGCCCGCCGGTGACCACCCGGTGGCCGCCCTGGCGCACGACGTGGTGGGAGTAGAGGCGGCCGAGCGCGCGGATGGCGGCCTGCCGCAGCGCCACGCCCGCGGTGAACGCCGAGGCGGCGCACACGGTGGCGGTCACGAGGAGCCACGGCGGCGAGCCGTCCCACGGCGGCGGCGCGAGGGACGCCGACGCGATCAGCAGGATGCGGGCCAGCGCGTACGGGAGCAGCGTCCGCGCGTCGGCGGGCGCGGCGCCGGCGCGGCGGAAGGTCACCCGGGCCTCCAGGAGCAGCCAGCCCAGGTAGGCGGCCAGCAGCCCCGCGGCGGCCGCCCGGGCGATGCCCGTCGCCTGGCCGGCGGGGGGCGGGGGCAGGCGGACGGCATCGGCCGGCATGCCGCCGCCTCCGCCGGCGTGGCGGACGATCCCGGCGACGAGGACGGCCGCGCCCAGGACGAACAGCACGCGCGGCGCGAGCGTCAGGACCCTGGCGTTCATCGTCCCGGTCACCGCGTCCGCGTCCGCGCGTACTGCTCCGGGTCCACCGCGCACGCCTCGTAGGTCAGCGACCCCAGGTCGGCGCCGGTCGCGGCGTCCGCCAGTGTCGCCTTGCAGCGGGACCGGCGCCCGGGGACGCGCGCGACCGGCCAGCGCAGCAGGAGCGGGGCGTCCCGGTCGAGGCGGCAGGGGATGTCCAGCCGCAGTGCCACCCACAGCAGCGTCGTGTCCATGGGCCGGCCGTGCTCGCCGTGCTCCAGCATCGTGGCGAACTGCCGGCCGGCCTCGACGATCTCCACCGGGCCGCGGAACGGCGCTCTGCGCCCCGGCCCGGCGGGCGGCTGCAGCACGGCGGCCTCCACCACCCCGCGCCCGCGCCGCATCGGCTCGCCGACCAGGATGTTCTCCGGACGGCGCCGGTGGACCAGCTCGGCCGGCGCGCGCCGCGGCACCGGCACCGCGGAGGCGGCGCCGCGGGCACCGGCCGCCCCCGCCGGGACGTCGTCGGCGAACGCGATCGAGCCCGCGCACACCTCCTCCCCCGCCTGTCGCGCGGCGAGCGTCCAGGCCCGGTTCGGACCCGGGACGGGGCGGCAGGACAGCGTCGTGCCGCCGCGCAGCTCGCAGAACCGGACGAAGTCGAGTCCGGCCACCACCCGGCCGGGAGGCCGCCCGTGCGAGCGCAGCTCGTCGGCGCGGACGGCCAGCTCGAACAGGCCGCTGAACAGCAGCATCCCCGGCACATGGTCGAGCGGGTGGTCGAAGTAGAAGGGATCGGACTCGTCGACGACCAGCTCACGGAAACGATCGATGACGGACGCGGCCATGCGCCCTCCCTCCATTTTCTGACCCCTGATCACCCGCCGGTCTGCGCCGAAAACGGCACTGGACGCCCTTATCGGCAAGGGCGCAAAAACCGGCAGGACGGCCGTCATCTTGCTACAGAAATGCGCACAACTGAACTGCACCCCTGGGCAGTCCGGCCCCCCGGAGTCTTCCCAGACCGGCAACCCGGCGTCTCCCGGACACGCTCCGTGCAAGGGGATCCCGCACGGAAAGCACCATGTCAGCGTCCACTTGCGCGCCCCGCCGGCCCCGCCGCCCCGCGGCCGCGCGGGCGAAGCGCGCACGTCACCAAGGCCACAATCGAGATCGATTGCCGGACGTTTGTCCGCGCCCTGAGCGGGTCTTTAGTCCACCGGTCGCAAAAGATAGATTTTCACACCACCGCCCACTCACCCCGAAACGGCGGCGGCTGTGAGCTTGCCCACAATTAATTGGCAGAATGCGGCCAGCCGGCGGCGGCCCGGCCCCGCCACGCGGCCGCGGACTTGTCAGGCGGCTGACAAACGGCGTGCCGCGGGATGAACGCCTGGTGAGTGTCGCGGATCACGTCGCGTGCCTAGGTTGAGACGACCGGGCCCAGGCCGGTGCATGAGCGAGGAGGTGCCAACGTGACGACGGCATACGAGGACGCGCACACCGGATCGTCGGTACTGGACGGCCTGACGGAGGAGCCGTGGCGGGACGTCCCGCCGGAGGAGGCGCGCTGGATGCGGCCCCACCTCCCCGACCTCCTCGGCCCCATGGTGGAGGGCGTGCTGAGGCACGTCCCCGAGTACGACCGGCCGGGCGACGCGGCCTACTCGCGGGTCGCCGAGGCCGCGGTCGCGCACGCCATGGAGCACTTCGTGCACATGATCGCCGACCCGGACGCCTCCTGGAAGGAGGTCTACCAGGTCTTCTTCGACGTGGGCTACGGGGAGGCGGTCGAGGGCCGCAGCCTGGAGCACCTGCAGAACGCGATGCGGATCGGGTCGCGGCTCGCCTGGCGGCACCTCGCGGTCGAGGCCGAGCGGCTCGGCCGCCCCCGCACGCTCGTCAGCCTGCTCGCCGAGGCCAACTTCGCCTACCTGGACGCGCTGGCGTCCGCGGCGGCGCACGGCTACGCGCGGGCCCGGGAGAAGGCGGCCGGGGAGCGCGAGCAGCGCCGCGGCCGGCTGCTGAGCCTGCTGCTGTCGGCGCCCCCGGCTCCGCCCGAGGCCGTGCGCGAGCAGTCGGCCCGCGCGGGCTGGCCGCTGCCGAGGCGGCTCGCGGTGATCGTCCTGCGGCCTCGGCCGGGCAGCGGCGGCGAGGGGCCGGCCGGACTGCCGCCGTCCCTGCTGACCGGCCTGGACCACGGCCGGCCGTGCCTCATCGTCCCCGACCCCGACGGGCCGGGCCGGATCGAGGAGCTGACCGCGACGCTCGCGGGCTGGACGGGGGCGGTCGGCCCGTCGGTCCCCGTGGACGAGGCGGGGACGTCGCTGCTGTGGGCACGGCGCACCCTGGAGC
>NZ_SMKH01000325.1 GCF_004348515.1 Actinomadura sp. KC345
GGCCAGGGATACGCCTCCGGGCTCTCGGGGGTGGCGAAGGACTTCGGCGTCAACGCCTGACGGCCGTCCGCGCGGGCGGGGCCGCGTGGACGCCCCCGTCCGCGTGGCCCTGCCCACGGTGCGACCGGTACGCCGCGGGCCGACGAGCTCAACTCTGCGGGCAGGCGGGTTTGCCGGTGCGGGCCGCTTTGGGCAGGTCGGGTGTGAAGGGTTTCCGCGGAGTCGGCTGGACGGTTCCCGCGGGGGGCGCCTCTGCCTCAAGGATCCTGTCCTCGCGGATCGAGGTGAAGAGCCGCCCGGCGTACGGCTGGTGCGGTGTCACCCGGTTGGGGTCGGGCGGATAGGCGGTGACCGGGACGGTGAGGAAGCCGAGCCCGTCGGCGGTCAGGTCGCGCATCCCTTGGGCGATCTTCACCATGGTGGCGAGGTCGAGGCCTTCGTCGGTGGTCAGCGACTTGCTGCCGGCCTCGGTGAGTTTGAGGACCTTCTGGGGGTCGGTGAGCGTCCCGGCGCTGAGGACCTTGTCGGCCAGGGCGGTCATGAACTGCTGCTGGCGCTTGATGCGCTGCAGGTCCGAGCCGTCCCCCAGGCCGTGCCGGTTGCGGACGTAGGCCAGTGCCGTTTCGCCCTTGATGACGTGGCGCCCCTTGCTCAGGTGGAGTTCGGAGTCCTTGTCGTGGACGTCTTCGGGCAGGCAGACCTCGACTCCGCCGACGGCGTCGGTGACGCTCTTGAAGCTGGTGAAGTCGACCTGCGCGAAGTGGTCGATCTTGATGCCGGTGAAGCGTTCGATGGTCTTGATCGTGCAGGATGCGCCGCCCAGCGTGAACGAGGTGTTCAGCATCGCCACGGGCGCGGCCGCCGATCGCGTCCCGTCCGGCCGGTCGCAGGAGGGGATCGCCACCATCAGGTCCCGGGGGAAGCTGATGCCGATCGCCCTTTTCCCGCCGGGGGACAGGTGCAGCAGGATCATGGTGTCCGAGCGCGGCGGGGTGCCGCGCATGCCGCGGCCGTACTCGGCGTTGGCCCCGTCCCGGCTGTCGGTGCCGAGCAGCAGGATGTTGAGGGCGCTGTTGAGTTTCTGGGGCCGTCCGGAGCCGATCAGGCCGTCGGTGTCCTCGTGGGTGATGTTGTGCTGCAGCTTCCAGTAAAAGCCGCCCGTGGTGAGCGCCGCGGCGATGAGCACTGCGCCGAGGCTCATCGCGATCCACCGCAGGACGCGTCCGCGGCGCCGCGGCGGGGGAGGATCCGGCTCGACCTCGTCGACGTAGTCGATGTAGGTCGGGTTGCTGCTCATCGGCTCCGACGACCTCGATCCGGTCCATGGTCTCCGCTGCCTGGCCCCCGCCGGAGTACAGATACTCTCAAACAGTCAAGCAACTGAGCAACTGTGCCGGGTGGGCCCCTCCGGCCGGTGACTTCTCACCGGGCCACTGGATGCGAGGGCTAGAGCCAGTGGCCGTAAAGCTTCTGGTAGAGCGTGCGCGCAGCGATCGACGCGAGGACGAAACCGGTCATGACCGCTGCGAGGAGGGGCAGCGCCGTCAGCGGCATCGGGCTCAGGTCCAGGACGCCGGCCAGCGGAGAGTACGGCAGGAGCAGCCCGGCCAGCGCGAGTACGGCGGCAGCGGCCCAGACGGGCCATGCCGCACGCGGGGCTCCTCGGCCCCGGCTGCGCAGCAGCAGCATCGCCACGCCCTGCGCGACGAGGTTCTCGGTGAACCAGCCGGTGTGGAACATCTGCTCCCACTGGTGTCCGCCCCCGGCGTCCAGCACCCACCAGAAGAGCCCGAACGCCGCCAGGTCGAACAGCGCGCCGACCGGCCCGATACAGACCACGAACCGGGCGAGGTCGCGGCGGTCGAACGTGCGCGGGCGGGCGATCTCCGAATCGTCGACCCGGTCGTGTACCAGGGCCAGCTGGGACAGGTCGAAGCACACGTTCTGGACGAGCACCTGTATGGGAAGCATGGGCAGCAGCGGGAGCATCGCGCTCGCCGCCAGCATCGACACCACGTTCCCGACGTTGGACGTCAGTGCGATCTTCAGGTACTTGACGGTGTTGGCGAAGGTGCGCCGGCCCGCCATGATGGCCTGCTCCAGGACGGCTAGGTCCTTGCGCACGACGATGACGTCGGCCGCGTCGCGGGCGATGTCGGCCGCGCCGGCGACGGTGATGCCGACGTCCGCGGCCCGGAGCGCGAGCGCGTCGTTCACGCCGTCGCCGAGATAGCCGACCGAGTGCCCGGCGTGCTGCAGTGCCCGGACGATCCGCGCCTTCTGCGGCGGCCCCACCCGCGCGAACACCGCGCCGGAGGCGGCGAGCCCGGCCAGTTCGGCGTCGTCCAGGACGGTGACGTCGCGGCCCAGCACGACGCGGGAGGCGGTGAGCCCGGCGTCGCGACAGATCCGCCGGGCGACCAGCGGATGGTCCCCGGTAATCATGACGAGCCGGATGCCCTGGTCGCGCAGCGCCCGGACGGCCGTGGCCGCCGCCGGGTCGAGCCGGTCGCGGAAGCCCACGAATCCGACCAGGGTGAGATCGCGTTCGTCGGCGGGGGTGAGGGGGCGGCCGGTCACGCGGGTCTGCGCCGTGGCGACGGCGAGCAGGCGGACTCCGTCGGCCGCCCACCGGTCCGCCAGGCCCAGCAGCCGGGCCCGTTCGCCGGCGTCGAGCGGGTCCTCGCGGCCGCCGGCCCGGACGTGGGAGCACAGGTTGATGACGTCCTCCACCGCCCCCTTGGTGACCAGGACCCCGCGCCGGCTACGCCGCGGCCGCGGCTCCGCGACGTCGAGCAGGACACTCGCCCGGCGGCGGGTGGAGTCGAAGGGGAGGGCGCCGGCGCCGCGTCCGGTGTCCGGATCGTCCGGGGCGTCGGCGAGAAGGGCCTCGTCGATCGCGTCTCCGACGAGCGCGCCGCTCAGCTCGACCGACCAGTGCGCGTTCGCCCGCGCCCAGCGCAGCACCTCGTCGTCGGTGCGTCCGAGCGGGTCGAGGTGGCAGGCGAGCGACACCCGCTCCTCGGTCAGTGTGCCGGTCTTGTCGACGCACAGCGTGTCCATCGCACCCAGGTTGTGCATCGCGGCCAGCTGTTTGACGATGACCTCCCGTCGCGCCAGCCCCTTCGCGCCGCGGACGAGAAGGGTCGTCACCACCAGCGGGAGCATCTCGGGGGTGACGGCCACCGCGACCGCGATCGCTAGCAGCAGCGCCCGCGACCAGTCGCCGTGCAGCGTGCCGCTGACGGCCAGCACCACCGGCAGCGCGGCCAGCATCGCCGCCACCAGCGCCCAGGACACCGTCCGCACGCCGCGGTCGAACCTGGTTTCCGGTGGCCCGGCCGGCAGGTCCCGGTCCAGGGCGCCGAAGCAGGTGGCGGCGCCGGTGGCCATCGCCACGGCGGTGCCCGTGCCGCTGACCACCGTGGTGCCCATGAAGCACAGCCGGGGGTGGTCGAACAGGTCGTTCTCGTCATGGTGGTCGGGGACCTCGGTCCAGGCCGCGTGCTTGCCCGCCGGGAGCGACTCGCCGGTCAACGGCGCCTGGTTGATCATCAGGTCGGAGGAGGTGAGGAGTCGCAGATCGGCCGGGACGACGTCGCCGGGGCCGAGCAGGACCAGGTCGCCGGGCGCCACCTGGTCCGTGGGCACCTCCCGGGCGAGCGGTTCGGCGTGCCGGTCGGCGCGGCGCAGGACGGTCGCCGTCGTGGTCACCATGGCCCGCAGGCCGGCGGCCGCCCGGTCCGACCGGCGCTCCTGGCGGTAGCGCAACGTCCCGCTGACCACGGCCAGGACGCTGATGAGCGCGGCGCCGCGGGCGTCGCCGGCCAGTCCCGAGATCAGGCTCAGCGTGATCAGCACGACGACGAACGGGGCCCCCGCCGCGCGTCGCAAGAGTCCCGTGCCGGTGCGCCTGCCTAGCCGGCCGTCCCCGTCGAGCAGGAGGAGCCGCTGCTGCGCCTCGTCCTCGTCCAGACCTCGTGGCGTTGTCTCCCAGCGCCGCAGCACGGCCAGCGGCGGCTGGTCCCCGTGCTCGGCCAGGCGAGCTTGGGCGGCGCTGGCCGCCGCGCCCCCGAACGGCGACGGCGGCTCCGCCGGACCGCCCGAAGGGTGCCGCTCCGGAAGCGCGGCGTCAGGCGCCCAGGCCACGGGCGCGCCGGGGGCCGTCGGCGAAGGCGCCCTCACCTGCTCCGGGTGCGCCTGCTCCGGGTGCGCCGCGCAGATGGGCGACCATCTGCCGGACGATCGTGGCCACGTGCGGATCGTCGACCACGTAGAACTGGTGCCGGCCCTCGCGCCGGGCCCGGACGAGTCCCGCGAGTTTCAGCTTGGTGAGGTGCTGGCTGACCGCCGAGACCGTGCCGCCGACCTGCTCGGCCAGCGAGCCGACGTCCCGTTCCCCATGGGTGAGCACCCACACGATGTGCAGCCGCATGGTCGCCGCCAGCATCCCGAACCGGCCCGCCGCCTCCTGCAGCAATGCAGGCGGCAACGCCAGGTCGTCCTCGTTTCCCGCCATGGCCTCCGCTCCGCTCCCGCCCGGCGTCCATCGGACGAGGGCGATCGCCACAGTGTCGCACCTGATCGAGCCGCAACGCCGATACGCCACCTCCCCTGGAACCGGTTCACTCCTGGAGCCGGTTCTGCCGTGCTCGCTACGACGATTGCTCACTTGCGCGAGTCTTTGAGAGTATGCCTCCGGTGGTCGCGTGGGCGGATCCGCCGTCCCGGCTGACGCCGGTCGTTCCTCGGGGAGGGCAAAGGGTGATCGGGTGAGGTGGCCCAGCGGCCGCGGGGTCAGGCGGCGCGACCGGCTCCAGTACTGGTTCGACACCACGATGTCGCGGGGCACGACGGCGCTGATCGGCTGGCTGGGGCTGGCCTCCGCGGCGCTGGTCGTGGTCGTGGCCTCGCTGGCGATCGTGATCGCGCCGCGCGACGCCGGCGACAACGGCCACTGGGCGGGCGTGCTGTGGCGCAGCCTGCTGCGCACGCTCGACGCCGGGACCATGGGCGACGACGAGGGCACCGGCCCCTATCTCGCGCTGATGCTGACCTCGACGATCGGCGGAATCTTCATCGTCAGCGCGCTGATCGGCGTGCTCACCACCGGGCTGGAGAACCGGATCACCGAGTTGCGCAAGGGCCGCTCCCGCATTGTCGAGCACGACCACACGGTGCTGCTGGGCTGGTCGGAGCAGGTCTTCACCGTGGTCGCCGAGCTGGTCGAGGCCAACCTGAGCGAGCGCCGGTCCTGTGTGGCGATCCTGGCCGACCGCGACAAGGTGGAGATGGAGGACGCCATCCGCGCCCGGGTCGGCGACACCGGCCGCACCCGGGTGGTCTGCCGTCGCGGCAACCCGCTGAAGGTCGCGGACCTGAGACTGGTCAGCCCGGACACCGCCCGCTCCATCATGGTGGTCTCGCCGCCGGTCGCCGACCCGGACACACATGTGGTCAAGGTCCTGCTGTCGCTCGGCGCGCGGTCCTGGACAGGCCGCCGCCCGCATGTGGTCGGCGCGGTGCAGAGCAGCGCCAGCCTCGCCGCGGCGCGGCTGGCCGGCGGCCCGCTTGCCCGCGTCATCGACGCCGACGACATCGCCATCCGCCTCATCGTCCAGTCGCACCGCCAGTCCGGTCTGTCCACCGTCTACACCGACCTGCTGGACTTCGAAGGACACGAGTTCTACATCCGCCCCGAACCGTCCCTGGCCGGCCTCACCTACGGCCAGGCACTGGACGCCTACGAGCTGGGCATCCCCGTCGGCCTCTGGCACACCGGCGGCACGGTCTCGATGAACCCGCCCATGGACACCGTCATCGCCGGCGGCGACGAGATCGTCCTGCTCGCCGAAGACGACCTGCTCATACGTCTCGCCGGCACCGCCCGGCCGCCTGTCGTCGACCAGGCGATCACCACCGCCGCGCCGCAGCCGCGCCGCCCCGAACGGACCCTGCTCATCGGCTGGAACCACCGCGCCCCCAAGATCATCGACCTGCTCGACGACTACGTCGAACCGGGCTCCGCACTGGACATCGCCGCCCCGTGCGAGGACCCGCGCGGCGCGCTGCCGCCGCTCGCCAGGCTCACCATCGGGCACACGCCCTGCGACACCACCGACCGCGCTCAGCTGGAATCCCTCGACGTCGGCTCGTACAAGCACGTCATCGTCCTGTCCGACGAAGACCGGGATCCCGAGCATGCCGACGCCCGCACCCTGGTCACCCTGCTGCACCTGCGCGACATGGAAGACAGGATCGGCGATCCCTACTCGATCGTCAGCGAGATCCACGACGACGCCAACCGTGAGATCGCGCAGGTCACCAAGGCCGACGACTTCGTGGTCAGCGACAAGCTCATCAGCCTTATGCTCACGCAGCTCAGCGAGAACCGGCACCTGTTCCACGTCTTCGCCGACCTGCTCGACCCCACCGGCTCGGAGATCTACCTCAAACCCGCCTCTGACTACCTCAGGCCCGGCTCCACCGCCAACTTCGCCACCGTCATGGAGGCGGCCCGCCGCCGCGGCGAGACCGCGCTCGGCTACCGTCACCGTGCGTCCTTCCACACCCCGCCCTCCTACGGCGTGGTCCTCAACCCCGACAAGGCCGCGCCGCTCACCCTCTCCGCCGACGACCGGGTCATCGTCCTTGCCGAGAAATGACTCGTCCCCTGGCGAACCGGCCGTCATCCTGAAGTCGAAGCCGCACACATCGAGCGCACGTGAGGAGCGCGGGTCACGATGATGGGCGACCAGAGGTTGCTACGGCTGGGGGCGCAGACGGCCGAGGTCGATGCGCTGTACGCCCACGTGCTGGAGGCGACCTACCCGCGTGCGGAACGGCGCCGCCTGGCCGCGCTGGCCGAAGCGGCGGCCGGGCTCGCCGAGACGGCCCGGACCGCAGCCCGCGGCGGTCGGAGCTCCGCGAGCCGGACCCGGCTGGAACGCCGGATCATCCACGCCCGCCGCACCACGCAACGGATCATCACGCGTTCCACGAGGGGCCCACGCTGACCGCCGGCCGTCGCACGTGGCTCACCCTCTCCTGCCGAGCCCTCACTCCGACTCGTCGGCGCCGCGCATCACCGCAGTGCGACGCTACCCGCGGTGCAGTGTCCGCCCAGCGACCCAACGGCCGGGCTGTGACGGCCGACGATGGTGGGGCCATAAACGGACACCGCCAGGGTGAGTTCTCTCCGCCTGGCGAGGAGATGGTCGATCCCCGACACATCTGCTACACGTGTAGTAGATAATCGTCGGTAGGCCCACATATCCGGTGGGGCGGGGTGTGTCGGGGGTGAGGGCGTGGCGATCGCCGCGAGCCTTCCGAGCGCACGATCGAGCCACAACAGAAGAGAGGAATCATGGTGTTCAAGCGGCTGCTTGGTGCATTCGGGGTCGGCGGGCCATCGGTGGAGACCGTGCTGGCGGCCTCGCACGGTCGGCCGGGCGAGCACCTGTCAGGTGAGGTCAGGGTCCAGGGCGGAGACCATGACGTGCACATCCATCAGGTGCTGCTGAGCCTGCTCACTCACGTCGAGCACGAGCACGGCGACCATGAGGGCGGTGGCGGCATGGAGTTCCACCGGGACGTGATCACTGGGCCGTTCCACCTGGAGGCCGGGCAGCACCACGCGATCGCCTTCCAACTGCCATTGCCGTGGGAACTGCCGGTGACCGAGGTGTACGGGCAGCACCTGCACGGCATGACCATGGGCGTGCGCACGGAACTGGAGGTCGCCGGGGCGGTGGACGCCGGGGACCTGGATCCGATCTCGGTGAGCCCCCTGCCGTCCCAGCAGCGTGTCCTGGACGCGTTCGGCGCACTGGGGTTCCAGTTCAAGAGCGCCGACGTCGAACACGGCCACATCGCCGGAGTGCACCAGGAACTGCCGTTCTACCAGGAAATCGAGTTCTATGCGCCGCCGCACCACCACGGGCGGATCAACGAGGTCGAGCTGACTTTCGTGGCGAGCCCCCACGGCTTGGCCGTCGTGCTGGAGGCCGACCGGCGGGAGAACGCCTTCTCCGAAGGCGATGACGTCTTCGGCCGCTTCCACGTCTCACACCAGGAGGCGCTGCACATGGCGTGGGAGCACGAACTGGAGACCTGGCTGCAAGCCGTGGCCGGGCACCTGCACGGCGGAGACGGGCACGTCGAGCACGGCCACTACGGCGCCCATCACGGTGGACACGGGCTGGGGTGGGGT
>NZ_SMKH01000326.1 GCF_004348515.1 Actinomadura sp. KC345
GAGGGTGTTCTCCATGGAGCCGGACGGGATGTAGAACGCCTGGACCGCGAACGCCTTGATGACGAGGGCCAGCACGACGGCGACCACGATGAGGATGGGGGCCGCCGCCGGGGTCGCCGCGGTGGGAGCGGGAGTCGTAGGAGAGCTCGCGATGGTCGCCCATGACCCACAGCTGGCCCGGCTTCACGGTGATGTCGAACGGGTCGTTGGACGGCTTGTTCCGCTCGTTCGTGATCGGGTCGGTGTAGAGGTAGGAGCTCTCGTCCAGGGGGACGCCGTTGACGGTGACGCGGCCCTGGGCGTCGCAGCACTTGACGCGGTCGCCCGGGACGCCGATGACGCGCTTGATGTAGTCCTTCTCGTTGGGCGCGACGCCGAAGGCGGTGCCGACCGCGCGCAGCACCTTGGAGACGGGGTTGCCGGGTTCCTCGACCTGGACCTCGGGGTCCCAGGAGTCGAGGCCGTTGAAGACGATGACGTCACCGCGCTCGACGTCGCGGAAGTGGTAGACGATCTTGTTGACGAGGACCCGGTCGCCGACCTGGAGGGTGTTCTCCATGGAGCCGGACGGGATGTAGAACGCCTGGACCGCGAACGCCTTGATGACGAGGGCCAGCACGACGGCGACCACGATGAGGATGGGGAGCTCTTTCCAGAAAGAGCCCTGCTTCTTCTTCTTTTTCTTGCCCTTGTCCTCGGAGTCGTCGGTCTCCTCGGCCGAGTCCACGGGCTCCTTCTCTTCGGGCACCGAGCCCTCGGCTTCGGATCGCACGTCTCTCCGATCGTCCTCATCAGTCATCAGAGCGAAGCCTAGCGGCGCGGGGGCCGGGAGACGCCTCCCGATGGCGTGTCGCCGGCGGGCGGACAGGTCGTCCCCAGCCGAAACGGACAACGCCCCGGTCACCGTTGCGGTTTCCCGGGGCGTCGTGGTTCATCGGCTCAACGAGTTCTCAACTCGGCGGGCACGTGGCGGCGGATGAGCGGGACTCAGTGGTCGCGCTTCTCCTTGATGCGTGCCGCCTTGCCGCGCAGGTTGCGCAGGTAGTAGAGCTTCGCCCGGCGGACGTCACCGCGGGTCACGACCTCGATCTTGTCGATCGAGGGGCTGCTGAGCGGGAACGTCCGCTCGACGCCGACGCTGTAGCTGACCTTGCGCACGGTGAAGGTCTCCCGGGCGCCGCCGCCCTGCCGCCGGATCACCACGCCCTGGAAGACCTGGATACGGCTCCGGCTGCCCTCGGTGACGCGCACGTGGACCTTCAGCGTGTCGCCCGGACGGAAGTCCGGGATGTCGGCGCGCATCGCGGCCTTCTCGATCTCCTGGATCAGGGTGTGCATCGCAGCGGTTCCTCATGGTCGAACGCGGGCGTCGAGAGGCCCCGGTGGATCTTTCATGGGGGCGTCGCGCCGCGGAGAATGGTCGTGGGGTGCCGTGCGGTCTGGACGCACGGACGCTTTAGTCTGCCATATCTTCGCCGTCAACCGGAAAACCGGCCTCGCGCAGCACCGCGCGATCCCGCTTGTCGAGGGTCTCCGGGGCCAGGCGGGCGAGCAGTTCGGGACGGTGGCGGGCGGTGCGGCGCAGCGCCTCGTCGCGCCGCCAGCGGGCGATCGCGCCGTGGTGTCCGGAGAGCAGCACGTCCGGGACGGGCCGCTCGCGCCAGACGGGGGGCTTGGTGTAGACGGGACCCTCCAGCAGCGATTCCATGGCGCCGGGGGCGAAGGAGTCGTCGGCGACCGAGTCCGCGTTGCCGAGGACGCCGGGCAGGAGGCGCCCGATCGCCTCGACCATGACCAGGACGGCGACCTCTCCCCCGGCGAGCACGAAGTCGCCGAGGCTGACCTCGTCCACGGGCATCCGGGTACGGGCCTCCTCGGCGACGCGCGAGTCGATGCCCTCGTAGCGCCCGCACGCGAACACGAGCCAGGGCTCGGCGGCGTACCTGGCCGCGTCGGCCTGGGTGAAAGGCCGCCCGCTCGGCGTGGGGATGATCAGCCGCGGAACCGTCCCGGCCCGCCTCGGTGCGGTGGGCGCCGCCTCGTCGTCCGCCGGAGAGCCGCCCGACGACGCCGGGTCCGGGGAGACCGCGCCCTGACCTGGTCCGGGGAGAGCCGCGGACGATACCGAGCCTGAGGAGGCCGCGCTCGGGGAATCCGCGGCTCCGGGCGCCCCGCCCCGGGCACCTGGCTCCTGGGACGCACCCGGCGAGGTCGCGGGCCCGGGTGTCGCGCCCTGGGGGCCTGGCTCCCGGGAAGACGCAGACGACGCTGAGCCCCCGGTGGAATCGCCTGGGGAGAGTGCGGTTTGGGGAGGTGTGCCTGGGATGTTTGGTTCGTGGGGGGCCGGGGGCGGGATGATGGAGTCGAGGGCCTCGCCCCAAGGGCCCGGTTTCATGACCATGCCGGGGCCGCCGCCGTAGGGGGTGTCGTCCACGGTGCGGTGCCGGTCGGTGGTCCAGTCGCGCAGGTCGTGGACGTGGACGTCCAGCAGACCGGTCCGCCGGGCCTTGCCCATGAGGGAGATGTCGAGGGCGGCGAAGTACTCGGGGAAGATCGTGACGATGTCGAGTCTCATGATTCGTCGAGCAGACCGGGGGGCGGGTCGATCACGAGCCGCCCCCCGGGAACGTCCACCTCGGGGACGAGTGCCGCCACGAACGGGACCAGTTTCTCGCCGGCGGGCCCGCGCACGACCAGGAGGTCCTGGCCGTGGTGGAGCACGTCGGCGACCTCGCCGACGTCGGTGCCGCCGGCGGTGACGACGGCGAGCCCGATCAGCTCCTGGTCGTGGAACTCGTCCGGGTCGGCGGACGGGGGGATGTCGCCGGGATCGACGACGAGCCAGGTGCCGCGCAGTCGATCCGCAGCGTCCCTGTCGGCGATCCCGGCGAAGCGCAGGAGCAGGCGTCCCGAATGCCAGCGGGCGCGCTCGATGGTGAGGGGGCCGGTGGCCGCGGGGTCGGTGTCGATCCGCGTGCCCGCGGCGAGCCGGGTCTCCGGCTCGTCCGTGCGCACATCGATGGTGACCTCACCGCGGATTCCGTGCGGCCGTCCGATCCGTCCCACCACGAGCGGTTCGCTCATCGGAACGCCACTCAGCGGACCTCGTTGACGTCGAGCAGGTCAACCCGCACATAGCGGCCCCCGGACAGGGCGCTGATCACGGTGCGAAGGGCCTTGGCGGTGCGACCGCTGCGGCCGATGACCTTCCCGAGGTCCTCGGGGTGCACGCGCACCTCGAGGACCCGGCCGCCCCTGATCCGGCGGGCGCGGACCCGGACGTTGTCCGGGTTCTCCACGATGCCGCGGACCAGGTGCTCGAGCGCTTCTTCGAGCACGGTCAGCCCTCGCTCTTGGCTTCGGTGGTCTCGGCCTTGGCCTCAGCCTTGGCCTCGGACTTCTTCGGCTCGGCCTTCTTCTTGCCCTTGGTCGCGGGGCCGGCGGACTCCCCCTCGCCCAGCGACTCCTTGACGGCCGCCTCGAACGCCGCCTTGCGGTCGGCCTTCGGCTCGGCGACCTTGAGGGTGCCCTCGGCGCCCGGCAGGCCCTTGTACTTCTGCCAGTCGCCGGTGATCTTCAGCAGGTTGAGGACGGGCTCGGTCGGCTGCGCGCCGACGCTGAGCCAGTACTGCGCCCGCTCGGAGTCGATCTTGATGAGGGACGGCTCCTGCTTGGGCTGGTAGAGCCCGATCTCCTCGATGGCGCGCCCGTCACGCTTGGTGCGGGCGTCCGCGACGACGATCCGGTACTGCGGGTTCCGGATCTTCCCCAGACGCTTGAGCTTGATCTTGACTGCCACGGGTGTGGTGTACTCCAGACTTCATTACAGGGTGGACGTGCCCGCGCCAGGTGGGGAACACCGGCTCGCGGCCGCCCGATGGACTCCGGCCGCGCAGGACGAGAGAGGGCGCCTCGCGGTTCCGGGTTTCCAGCCAGTCATTCTGCCAGACGATGGCGGCAAAAGCGCAATCGCACGATGCCGTGTCCGAGACCCGGCGAGTTCGGCCGCCGCCGCCCGCGGGAACGCGCGGTCATTTCTTCTTGCGGCCCTGGAGCTTGTTCAGGTCGGGCATCTGGAAGCCGGGCGGGAGCTGGCCGCCGCCGAGGCCCGGGGGAAGCCCGCCCTGGCCGCCGCCGAGGCCGGGCGGAAGCTTCTGGGGCATGCCGTCGGCCGCGGGCTGCTCCTCGTCCTGCCGCGGCTTGCCGGCGGCGCGCTTGCGCGGGTCTCCGCTGCGCTGCTTGCCCTTCTTGTTCTTGGCCGCCTTCGCCGCCTTGGCGGCCTTCTTCCGTCCGCCGGGCATTCCGGGAATGCCCATCCCGCCGGCCATCTGGCGCATCATCTTCTGCGCGTCGAAGAAGCGGGTGACCAGGCTGTTGACCTCGCCGACGCTGACACCGGAGCCGCTCGCGATGCGCGCCCGCCGCGAACCATTGATGATCTTGGGCTGGGAGCGCTCCTGCGGGGTCATCGAGCGGATGATCGCGGCGATGCGGTCCAGGTCCTTGTCGTCGATCTGGCTGACCTGGTCGCGGACCTGCCCCATGCCCGGCATCATGCCGAGCAGGTTGCCGATCGGGCCGAGCTTGCGGATCATCATCATCTGCTCGAGGAAGTCCTCGAGCGTGAAGTCCTCGCCCGAGGCGAACTTGGTGGACATCTTCTCGGCCTGCTCGGCGTCGAACGCCTGCTCGGCCTGCTCGATCAGGGTGAGGATGTCGCCCATGTCGAGGATCCGGCCCGCCATGCGGTCCGGGTGGAAGACGCTGAAGTCCTCGAGCTTCTCGCCGGTCGAGGCGAACATGATCGGCCGGCCGGTGATGTGCCGGACCGAGAGCGCCGCGCCGCCGCGGGCGTCGCCGTCGAGCTTGGTGAGGACGACGCCGTCGAAGCCGACGCCGTCCATGAACGCCTGGGCGGTGTTGACCGCGTCCTGGCCGACCATGGCGTCGACGACGAACAGCACCTCGTCGGGGTCGACGGCGTCCCGGATGTCCATGGCCTGCTGCATCATCTCGGCGTCGATGCCAAGGCGGCCCGCGGTGTCGATGACGACGACGTCGTGCTGGGCGTGCCGGGCCTGGTCGATCGACCGCCGCGCCACGTCCACCGGGTCGCCGACGCCGCTGCCCGGCTCGGGCGCGAACACCTGCGCCCCGGCCCGCTCGCCGACGACCTGGAGCTGCTCGACCGCGTTGGGACGCTGGAGGTCGGCCGCGACCAGCATCGGCGCGTGCCCCTCCTGCTTCAGCCACCGTGCCAGCTTGCCCGCGAGCGTGGTCTTCCCGGCGCCCTGCAGCCCCGCGAGCATGATCACGGTCGGCGGGTTCTTGGCCAGCCGGATCCGGCGGGTCTCGCCGCCGAGGATGTTGATGAGCTCCTCGTTGACGATCTTGACGACCTGCTGCGCCGGGTTCAGCGCCTGCGAGACCTCCGAGCCCCGCGCCCGCTCCTTGACCTGCGCGATGAAGTCCTTGACCACGGGCAGCGCGACGTCGGCCTCAAGCAGCGCGATCCGGATCTCGCGGGCCGTGGCGTCGATGTCGGCCTCGGAGAGCCGGCCCTTGCTGCGCAGGGACGAGAAGACCGTCGTCAACCGGTCGGAGAGCGTCTCGAACACGTGTCTGGACCGTCCTTGGAAAGCTTCTGGGATCGCCTATCAGCGTATCGGGTCGGAGGCCGAGCCCCACCCCGTCTTCCCGACCCTGTTTCCGAGGCCCCGGGAGACCGGGGCGGACGACGTCAGCACCCCAGGTCCGGTGGGTCAGCGCAAGGCCGTGAGGATCTCGGTGCGGACGGTCTTCAGTTCGGCCGGGTCTGTCAGGGGGCGGCCCTGGGCGTCCACCACGTAGAAGACGTCCACGGCCTCGGCGCCTAGGGTGTCCACCTGCGCCGCGCGGACCTGGAGGCCGCGTGCGCCTAGAGCCTGCCCTGTGCGCCACAGCAGCCCGGGCCGGTCGTGGGCGCGGACCTCGATGACGGTGGCCGTGCTGGACGCGTCGTCCACGATCATCACGCGGGGCGGAGGGACCGCTACGCCCGGACGCACCCGTGCCGAGCGCGCGCGGCGTTCGAGTCGGCCGGACACGTCGAGGCGGTCCGCGAGCATCCGGCGGAGATCGGCCTCCAGGTCCGCCGGGTCCGGCGGCGTCCCGTATTCGGGGACGGCCGTGAAGTCCAGGACGGCCGTTCCGCCCGAGCCTTCCGGGGACGAGATCGTGCGGGCGGTCTTCACCGCCAGTCGGTGGAGGGCCAGGACGCCGGCGGCGCGCCAGAGGAGGCCGGGGCGGTCGAGGGCGGCGATGGTGATCCGGGAGCCGGTGACGCGGACGCCGGCGCCGTCGTGGCGGGCGAGGGCCGCGTGGCCGGGGTCGAGGACGGGAGCGGGCGGAGGCGTCCCGCCGGCAAGCGCGGCGGCGGCGCGGCGGGCGAGTTCGGCGACGAGTCCGGCCTTCCAGGCGCCCCAGGCGGCGGGACCGGTGGCGTTGCCGTCGGCGATCGCGAGGGCGGCGAGCAGGTCGATGATCTCGCGTTCGCGGCCGGGCGCCTCCGAGACGGCGGCGGTGACGGTCTGGACGGTCACGGGGTCGTCGATGTCGCGGCGGGTCGCCGTCTCGGGGAGCAGCAGGTGGTGGCGGACGAGCGTCTCCAGGACACGGACGTCGTCCTCGGGGAACCCGAGGCGGGCGCCGATGTCGCGGGCGACGACGGCGCCGGTGGTGGAGTGGTCGCCGGGCCAGCCCTTGCCGATGTCGTGCAGGAGGGCGCCGATGAGGAGCAGGTCGGGCCGGGCGACCTCGCGGGTGAGGGCGGCTGCGCCAGCGGCGGCCTCCACGAGATGGCGGTCCACGGTGAACCGGTGGACGGGGTTGCGCTGCGGGCGGTTGCGGACGCGTTCCCAGTCGGGCAGCAGCCGGACGATCAGCCCGGCCTGGTCGAGGGCCTCCCAGACGCCGATGGCGGCGGGGCCGGCGCCGACCAGGGACACCAGCGCGTCGCGGGCGCCGGCGGGCCAGGGCGGACTCGGCAGGACCGCGCGCTCGGCGAGCCGGGCGACGGTGGCGGGTGCCAGCGGCAGGCCGGCCTGTGCCGCGGCCGCGGCGACGCGCAGGACGAGGGCGGGGTCGTTCATGTCGGCGTTCCGCGCCAGGACGACCTCGCCCTCGTGCTCGACGGCGCCGTCCCCGACCGGGCGCCGCTCGACGCCGCGCCGGGCGGGTGAGGGCCCGGATGACCTCGCGGCATGCGCCCCGGTGGACGCCGGGGCGCGGCCGTCCGCCGCGGGAGCGGGCGGCGAGGCGCGCCGGACGCGGGACGTGACGAAGCGGTCAACGCGGCGCCACAGGTGCGAGGCGGCGTAAGTGATCGTGCGGGCGGCCTCCGCGACCGAGCGCTGCAGGACGTCCGCGTCGAGCAGGCCCAGCGCGCGGGCGACCGCCTCCTGCTCCTGGAGCACGAGGCGGTCGGTGGAGCGCCCCGTGACGTCGTGCAGCGCGTGCCTGACGTCGAGCAGCAGGTCATGGGCGGCTCGGACCCGCCCGTCGGGTGCGGACGCCACCCAGGACGCGGCGACGGCGTCCATGACCTGGACGTCGCGCAGCCCGCCGCGCGCCTCCTTGAGGTCGGGCTCCAGGAGGAAGGCCAGTTCGCCCTGCGTGTCCCAGCGTTCGCGGCACATCGCCGACAGCTCGGACAGCCGGACCGCGGCGTCGGCCCGCCAGTCGGCGAGGACGGCGGCGCGCAGTTCGTCCGCGAGCGCGCCGTCCCCCCCGATCCGGCGCGCCGACAGCAGCCCGAGGGCCGCCTTCATGTCGCCGCGCGCCACGGTGCGGGCCTCGTGGACGGTCCGGACCGAGTGGTCGAGGCGAAGACCCGAGTCCCAGACCGGGTACCAGATCCGGTCGGCGGTCCCGGCGACGTCCGCTCTGCCGCGGTGCAGCAGGACGAGGTCGAGGTCGCCGCCGGGTGTCAGCTCGCGGCGGGCGTGGCTGCCGACCGCGACGAGCGCCACGTCCCCGGGGGCCTGACCGGCCGCGAGGAGGGAGCCGAGCCAGCGGTCCAGTTCGGCGGCGCGTGCGGCACGCGCCGCCACGAGGGCGGCACGGGCCGCACCGGCCGCTCCCCCGGCCTCCCCCACGGCACCGGGCGCACCGGACGCCGCCCCCGGCGCGCCCGGTGCCGTGGGGGAGGCCGGGGG
>NZ_SMKH01000327.1 GCF_004348515.1 Actinomadura sp. KC345
GGGAAGGCGGAGGCCGAACAGGTCGCCGTCGCCGGGGGAGTCGGCGGACAGCAGGACGCCGGAGCGGGAGCGGCGCGTGTCGGAGAGGAAGCCGCGCCGGCCGCGGCCCAGGTCGGCGGTCGTGCCGCCGATGACGACCGCGTGCTCGCCGTCGCGGGCGGTGCGCAGGACGCCGGCGAGCGCGTCGTCCAGACCGGTCCCGTCGAGGAGTTCGGCGTCGTCGACGACCACGGCGTAGCGGTGCTCGTCGCCGATGGCGGCGGCGAGGTCGCCGGGGCCGGAGCCGGAGCCGAGCAGGCCGAGGACGCCCGGGTGGCCGGAGAGCAGGCGCAGCGGGGAGCGGCGGGGCGTGACGAGGACGACGGGGACGAGGCCGCCGCCGACGGCCGGGTCCAGGAGCGAGTGGACGATCGTGCGGAGCGTCGTGGAGCGGCCGGAGCTGGGCGGGCCCGCGACGGCGAAGCCGGGGCCCTCGTTCAGCAGGTCGACGCCGACCGGGGCGAGGGTGTCGCCGCCGACGCCGACGAGCGCCCACAGGGCGGACGGGGCGAGGAACTCGGGGTCGAGGGACATGGCCTCGCGGTAGGTGACGCGGACGGGCAGCTCGTCCACGCGCAGGGGACGCTGGCGTCGCGGCAGGCGGCCGTAGCGGGACACGCAGGTGCGGGCGATCTCCTGGAGGGCGGCGACCTGCGCGGCGCCGGACGGGTCGTCCCCGAGGAGGCCGATCTGCGACTCGCGCGGGGCCGTGCCCGGGACGGTGGGTTCGAGGGCACGGCCGGGCGGCATCTCGGCGGGGACCTGCTTGTCCCGGAGGCCGCCGTAGCCGTAGTCGCCGGGGTCGGCCATGCGGAGGATGAGGCGGCGGTCGAAGGCGGTGGAGAACTGGCCGCCGAGGCCGGAGCGGTCGCCGGTGAAGGCGGCGCGCAGGCCGACGGCGGCGCCCTCGCGCAGGAGGCGGACGACCTGCTCGACGAGGCGGCCCTGGTCGTCGCGCTCGAACGCGCCGAGGAAGCCGTCCCAGCGGTCGAGGAGCAGCACCATCCAGGGGAGGCGGTCGGTGGCGGCGACGGCGGCGCGCTGTTCGGCGAGGGACGCGAAGCCGGCCTCGGCGAGGAGCCGCCGGCGGCGGGCGACCTCGGCGGCGAGCGCGGTGACGAGCCGTTCGCAGCGGTCGCGCTGGTCGCGGGTGACGACGGCGCCGCAGTGCGGGAGCGAGACGAGGGGGAGCAGGGCGTTCGCGCCGCAGTCGATGGCGTACAGGTGCGCGTCGTAGGGGGAGCAGGCGCCGGCGAGGGACCCGGCGATGGTGCGCAGCGCGGTGGAGCGGCCGGACCGCGCGGACCCGGCGATGTACAGGTGGCCGCCGGAGGCGAGGTCGAGGGCGAGATCCTCGCGGGACTGGACGGCGGGCAGGTCGGTGACGCCGAACGGGATCGGGGGGACGTCCACGACGGAGCCGCCGGCGGCGGTCCGGGACGGGAGCGTGATCCGCTCGGGGAGCGGGCTCGGCCACGGGGACGGCAGGCGGGCGATGCTCGCGCGGCGGGCCGCCTCGTCGATCGCCTGGACGAGCACGCCGAGGTCGGTGAGGTCCGTGGGGGCGCCGGCCCCGGCGTCGTGAAGGCCGTCGTGGAGGGCTTCGCGGGGCGCGGGCAGCGGGTGGCCGAGGCCCTGCCAAGGGAGCGGCAGGACGGTGGGCCCGTGGTGGCCCGTGCCGGTTCCGGGACGCCGTCCGCCGATCCGCGCGGACTGGACGGGCCGCGGCGCCGCCGTGCCGGAGCGGACGTAGCAGCGTCCGGGCGTGGACGTGGAGATCTGCGCGGCCTCGGGCGAGCCGAGGACGTCGGCGGACTCGTCCGGGCCGGTGACGCGCAGCGCGATCCGCAGGTCGGTGCCGGCGCGAATGTCGTCGGTCACCGCCTCTGCGGGGCGCTGCGTGGCGAGGATCAGGTGGACGCCCAGGGAGAGGCCGCGACGCCCGATGTCGACGAGCCCGGTGACGAAGTCGGGCAGATCGGTGGCCGCGGCGGCGAACTCGTCGACGACGAGGACGAGACGCGCCACCGCGGGCAGACTCCGATCGGTGACGCGGAGGTCGTCGTACTCGTCGAAGTCCTTGGCGCCCGCGTCGAGAAGGACCTCCTCGCGGCGGCGGAGCTCGGCGGCGAGGGACTCCAGCGCGCGTTCCGCCGCGTGGCCGTCGAGGCCGGTGACCATGCCGGCGGTGTGGGGGAGGCGGGCGCAGTCTCCGAACGCGGCACCGCCCTTCCCGTCGATACCGCCCTTCCCGTCGATACCGCCCTTGCCGTCGATGAGGACGAACGTCATCTCGTCGGGGCGGTTGGCGACGGCCAGCGAGGCGATGAGGGTCCGGAGGAGCTCGGACGTGCCCGCGCCGCTCGCTCCCGCGATGAGGCCGTGCGGCCCGTCCCGGCGCAGGTCGATCTCGAACGGGTCGTGGGGGCCGTGCCCGCCCGGACCGGCGCCGATGGGGATCCGCGTGGTCCGGCCGCCCGTGCGCGCCCAGGTCTGAAGGACGTCCTCGGCCGTGGGGTCGGCCAGATCGAGGACGTCCAGGAGCCGGACTTCGGCCGGGAGGGAGTCTCCGGCGTCTTCGTGTGAAACGTCCCGGATGGGGGCCAGCGCACGCGCCACCCGGTCCGTCCAGGTCGCTGACACCTGGTCCGCGAGTACGGGGCCGAGGACGTCGAGGCCCTCCCCGTGGAGCCGGACCTCCGACGTGTGCCGCGGGTCCCAGACGGCCACGGCCCGGCACTCCTCGGGAAGGAGGCGTTCCTCGTCGTCGACGCAGATGGCGTACAGCCCGTATTCGGCCCCTCGCGACAGGAGCATCGGCATCCCGGGGACGCGGCGCAACGCGCGTGCGCCGTCCAGCACGATCAGGACGTTGTACGGGACGGCCCCGGCGGGGCCGGAGAAGGACGACTCCGCCTGGGCGGCGCGGCGCCGTTCCGTCACCTGGATCGCCAGTTCGGTGACGCGGTGCGCGGCGGACTCGGGGTCCGTGCCGACGAGGGCGACGCAGTCCTCACCCTCGCGCGGCGCGCAGTGCGGCAGCCACCGCACCCAGTTCCACTCGTTCCCGGCGCCTTGATCGGCGGACAGGACGACGATGGCGAGGTCGCGCGGGCCGTGCAGTGCGGCGGCCTGCGCGACCATCCAGCGGGCCAGCGCGCGGGACGCCGGACGCGGGCCGGCCAGCCCGACCACGCCGAGGTCCGCGAGCGGCAGCGCCACCGGGACCTGCCGTGCCACCGGAGCCGGCGGATGGGCGCCGCCCGTGAACTCGACGCGGGCGGGCAGGTCGGCGAGGCCGACCCGCAGGTGCAGGACGTCGGGGTCGCCGCGGCGGCGCTCCCACAGCCGCCGCCGCGGGCCGGTCGCGGTCAGCAGCACCTCGGCCGGGTCGGGATGGAACGCGCGCCGCTCGGCCTCGTCCTCGCGCCGCAGCCGCTCCACCTCGCCGTCGAACTCGCCCGCCTTGCGGTGGTACTCCTTCAGCGCCTTCTTGTAGGACGTGCGCCCGAACAGCCGGAGCCGCTCGCGCGGACCGCCTTCGGGCCGCTCCGGAACCTCCAGCCGCCGGTCCCGGGGCGCGGGGTCCTGCCGTGGCGGCCTGCTGAACGCCAGGCCGCCCTCCGGCAACGGCTCCAGATGGGTGTCCGGGGCGGCGCTCGGCGCGAGCGCCAGAACGCTCGACCCCACGGACAGCAGCCCGCCCGGGGGCCACGCCGTCCTCGCGGTCAGCGGCTCACCGTCCAGCGTGGCGGAGCCCTCCATCGTCAGCGCGGACGCCTCCACCTGGACCGACTCCCGCGCGACCGTCAGGCGCAGCGACCGGGCGGGCATGGACGGGTCGTCCAGCTCCACGTCCACGTCGAGGCCGGAGCCGATCGTCGCGGCCCCGAGGCCGAGCCGGTGCACCGACCCGGCCGCCGGGCCGCCGACGACGCGCACCTCGACCAGCCCGGTCGGCTCGGTGAGGACGGTGGCGGCGGCCCCGCGCTCCTCGACCGCCACGACGGCGCCGTCCCGGAGCTCCCTGACGGCGAGGGCCTGCGGGTCGAGCATCCGCCCGTCCATCCACAGGGCCCGCCGCGGGCCCGGCCCTCCGCCGGCGCGCAGGGCGTTCTTCGAATAGCGGGGGACGGGGACCGGCGGCGCGGCCTCGTCCGCCCGGCGGCAGGCCAGCGGCGCCCGCTCCCCGAGGAGGGCGCCGAGCGACTGCGCGACACCGCCCACGGTGACCTCGGAGTCGGCGTCCATCACGACATCGCGGGGTCCTCCGGCGGTCAGCGCCGTGAACGAGATCCGCATCAGAGCCCTCCGACGTCCTCAGGATCGCGGTCAGCTTAGTCAACCGCCCGCTCCGGCTCCCGGTAAGCGCCCACGATGGTCGTGAGCGCGTCGTCCAGGGGCGTCGGCCGCATCCCGAACGTGGACTCGAACGCTGAGGAGTCCAGGATGTACGGCCGGTCGAACTGGTACCTGGTCTCCCGCAGCTCCTTCATCATCGGGGAGAAGAGCCCGAGCGCGTTGAAGGCGGGACGCGGCAGCTCGTGGACGCGCGGCGCCGGCGCGCCGGCGATCTCGCACAGCCGCTCGGCGACGTGCAGCGTGGAGACGGCGGGCGCGGTCGGGATGTGCCAGGCCCGCCCCAGCGCCCGCTCGTCCGTCCCGGCGATGGCGAGCGCCTCCGCGACGTCCGGCAGGTACGTCCAGGCGTGCGGGACGGACGGGTCGCTCATGTAGAAGACGCGCTTGCCAGCCAGCAGCGGCTTCACGAACCGGACCTCGCCGATGTACGCCTGGTCGCTGCTCCGGGGGCCGTAGTAGTCGGACCCGCGCAGCTCGGTGACCCGCACGCGGCCCGCCCGGTGCGCGGCCAGGGCCTCCCGCCACATCGCCGCCCGCACCCGGCCCTTGGTGCCGGTCGCGGCGAGCGGCAGGTCCTCGGTCATGGGCCCGTCCACGGGCCCGTACCCGTACAGGCAGCTCAGCGTGACCAGGACGGCGCCGGTGTCCTCGGCCGCGCCCAGGAAGGACGCGGCCATCGGCGGCCAGTCCTGCGCCCACCGGTGGTAACGAGGGTTGACGCAGTTGTAGAGCGCGTCGGCGCCCTTGACGATCCCGGTGAGCCGGCTCCGGTCGGCGACGTCGGCGGCGATCCGCTCGACCCCGTCCGGACCCGACCCGGACCGCGTCACGACGGCGACGTCGTGCCCGCGCTCGATGAGCCGCTCGGCGAGGTGCGCCCCGACCTGCCCGGCTCCGACGATCACATGCCTGCCCATGGTTCTCTCCTGTCTGCTGGTCGATCCTGTTCGACCGTCAATGAAGGCGGTGCTCCGCTTCGAGAGCAATGCTCTCCCCAGGGAGCGGTGTTGTCAAGAGCGGTGCTCTCGAATAGGTGCGGCGCTCTGCTACGCTGGGGGCATGAGCGCAGGGCGTACGGCACGGGAACGGGTCCGGGCGGAGCTGATCCGCGAGATCGCCGAGATCGCCAGACGGCACCTGGCCACGGAAGGGGCGGCGGGCCTGTCGCTGCGCGCGGTCGCCCGGGAGATGGGCATGGTCTCCTCGGCGATCTACCGGTACTTCCCGAGCCGCGACGACCTGCTCACCGCGCTGATCATCGACGGCTACAACGCCGTCGGCGACGCCGTGGAGAAAGCGGATGCCCGGGCGCCCGAAGGGGATTTCGCCGGACGGTGGCTCGCGGTGTGCAGGGCCGTCCGGGAGTGGGCGCTGGCGCACCCGCACGAGTACGCCCTGCTGCACGGTTCACCCGTCCCCGGCTACAAGGCGCCGGACGACACCGTCTCCGCCGCGACCCGGGACACGGTCGTCCTCGCGCGGATCATCACCGAGGCGTACGAGGCGGGCGCGGTCGAACCGTCCGGGACCGCGCCGGCGCCGCCGTCCTCGATCGCCGGGGACCTCGGCCGCGTCCGCGCCGCCGTCTCCATGAACGTCCCCGACGACGTGATCGCCCGCGGCCTCACGGCGTGGGCGGGCATGTACGGGACGGTGAGCCTCGAATTGTTCGGGCAATTCAACAACGTGGTGATCGACGACCGGGCCGCCTATTTCGACCACACCATGACCCTCCTGGCGCGCCTCGCCGGCCTGAAACCGTGATGCCCGCGGGCCCGGGCGCCCGCCCTGAGCCGTCCCCGGTGCCGGGTCAGTGACAGGTGTGACTGGTGGTAAGTAATCATGTGATCGTCGAATTCGCAGGTCATCGCGGTATGCCTGGATAAGGAACGCCTTGCGTTCACCGAATCCATTGACGTGACCTTGCCGCCCCCGCAAGCATGGATCGCTCGGTGATGCACGGCTCCCGCGGGACGGGGGCCACGGGAGGGCGGGAAGGAGCGCGTGGGCAGCGCGATGAAGTCCAACCAGTCGACCTTCGCCGGAGGCGGGACGGGCTCGTCCGGCGGCGGCGCGGCGGCCCCGTCCGGCGGCACGGCGGGGCTCGGCCGTTCGGGGCTCGGCACCTCCGGCGGGCAGCGCCTCCCCGCCTCGCAGCGGGAACGGAAACCGGCGCTCGCGGCGCTCGCGGTGCTGCTCATCCTCGGCGGCGCCCTCGCCAGCGCGTACCTCGTGATGGCGAGCGGCGAGCGGGTGTCGGCGGTCCGGATCGCGCAGCCGGTCGCGGCCGGGCAGAAGATCCCGGCGAGCGCCCTCGAAGAGGTCCAGGTCGGCGACACCGGGATCCAGTTCATCAGCTGGTCGGAGCGCGCGAACGTGACCCGCTACTACGCGGCGGTCCCGCTGGTGAAGGGCGCGCTGCTGACCAACTCCATGATCAGCCCGTCGGACGGCCCGGCCAAGGGGCGCCTCGTCGTCGGGCTCGCGCTCAAGCCGGGCCAGTTCCCCGCCGGCGGCGTCGACATCGGCAAGCACGTGTCCCTCTACGCGGTCGGCGGCGCGCAGGACGGCGGGCCGCGCCCCGGCACCGTCCTGGCCCAGGACGCCATCGTGATCGGCGTCAGCGGCGGCGGATCCGGCGGCGGAGGCGACCTCGGCGGGACGCGGCTCCAGTCCGACCAGACCAGCGTCGACGTCGCCGTACTCCCGGCCGACGCGCCGCAGGTGACGCAGGCGGCCTCCGCCGGAACGATCGCGCTCGCGCTGATCCCGGAAGGCACGAAGGTCGCCGCCACCCCCGGCGGCCGGCCGCCCGCCGGAGGCGGCCAGGACCCGGAGGGCACCGAGACGCCGGACGGCACCGTGCCCGTCCCGGGCGGCGGCGGGGCGCCGGGCCAGAGCGGGACGCCGGCACCCGGCTCGGGCGGTAACTGACAGTGGCACTCATCGCGCTCGCGGCCGACAAGGGGGCGCCGGGCGTCACGACCGCGGCCGTCGCCCTCGGTGCGGTGTGGCCGCGCCCCGTGCTGGTCGCGGAGTGCGACCAGGCGGGAGGCGACCTCGTGTACCGGCTGCCCGCCGCCCAGGACGCCGGCGACGGCGCGGGGGACGGCGGCATGCTCAACCCGTCCCGCGGGCTGCTCAGCCTCGCCGCCACCGCCCGCCGCGGCCTCCGGCCCGACCAGATCGCCGAGCACTGCCAGCGGCTCGCCGGCGGCCTCGACGTCCTCGTCGGGACCACCAACGCCGAGCAGGCGCAGGCGATGACCTGGCTGTGGGGGCCGCTCGGCCGGGCGTTCGCCGGCCTCGACCCCGTCGACGTGATCGCCGACTGCGGCCGGCTCGGCGCCGGCACGCCGCTGACCGAGCTGATGCGCGAGGCGGACCTGGTCGTCCTGCTCACCCGCGCCACCCTGGAGCAGGTCGCCCACCTGCGCGAACGCGTCGCCGCGCTGACGGCCGACCTGCGCGGCGGCCCGCCCGTCGGCGTCCTCGTGCTCGCCGACCCGCGCGACTTCCGCGGCTCGATCACCGAGGTCGACCGCATCCTCGCCGTGGCGCGGGGCCGCGCCCGGCCGATGGACGCCGACGCCCGGCAGGGGCCTCCGCCGCCGGACGTGACCGTCCTCGGCGGCCTGGCCCTGGACCCCAAGGGCGCCGAGCTCCTGTCGGGCAGCTGGGGCGGCCGCCTGGACCGCTCCCTCCTGATCCGCTCCGCACGCGAGGTCGCGAGCGACCTCACCGCCCGCCTCGTCGCGACCCGCCCGGC
>NZ_SMKH01000328.1 GCF_004348515.1 Actinomadura sp. KC345
GGGGGCGGCTGCGGAGGGGGTGGCTGACATGGACACGGTGCTTCCGCGGCTGGGCGTGGGCATCGGCTGGCGTCCCGAGATCGCCGGGTTCGTCGGCGCGCTTCCCGGCCTACGTTTCACGGAGGTGGTCGCCGAATCCGTCCATCCGGGCCGTCCCGCGCCGGAACTGATGGAGCTGCGCGAGCGCGGGGCGGCGATCGTCCCGCACGGGGTGAAGCTCTCGCTGGGCGGCGCCGAGCCGGTGGACGCCGGGCGGGTCGGCCATCTGGCGGCCTGCGCCGAGGCGCTCGGGGCGCCGCTGGTGAGCGAGCACGTCGCGTTCGTCCGGGCCGGGGGGATCGAGGCCGGGCACCTGCTGCCGGTGCCGCGCACCCGCGCCGCGCTGGACGTCCTCACGGCCAACATCCGCCGCACCCAGGCGGAGCTGCCGGTGCCGCTGGCCGTCGAGCCCATCGCCACGCTCTTCGACTGGCCGGACGACGAGTACACCGAGGCCGGATTCCTGACCGAGCTGCTGGAACGCACGGGCGCGCTTCTCCTGCTGGACGTCGCCAACGTGTACGCCAACGCCCGCAACCGCGGTGAGGACCCGCTCGACCTGCTCGACCGCCTGCCTCTCGAACGCGTCGCGTACTGCCATGTCGCGGGCGGGGCCGAGGAGGGCGGCCGCTACCACGACACGCACGCCGCCCCCGTCCCGCCGGAGGTCCTGAAGCTGGTCGGGGAGCTGTGCGCCCGGCACCGGCCGCCCGGCCTCCTGCTCGAACGCGACGGCCGCTACCCGCCCGCGGCGGAACTCCGGTCCGAGCTGGACGCCATCGCCGCCGCCTCCGGCCTCCCCGCGGTCACATGAGCCGGGAGGTCTGGGACGCGGAGCTGGCCGCGCGGCAGGAGGCGCTCGTCAGGGCGATGACGGCGGACGGGCCGGTGCCCGGCGGCTTCGACGCCGCGGCGGTGCGGGCCGCGGCGCACGGCATCCTGCTCAAACGAGCGGGCGAGGCGGCCCGCGCGTGGCCGGCGCTGGCCGCCTCGTTCGGCGCGTCATGGAGGCCGGCGTTCACCCGGTGGGCGGCCGGACGCCCGACGCGCGGAGCGTTCCGGGACGGCTGGGACTTCGCGCGTGCGCACAGGGACGGCCTCACCGGGGAGGCGGTGACGGAACTGGCGCTCGCCGAGGTCCGTTGGGCCCATGCCGGAGATTCTCCGCCGCGGCCCCGCCGCGCGGCCGTGCGGCGGGTGCCGGGGGGAGCCGCGGTGCGGCTGGGCGGGCGGACCCGCGTGTTCCGCCGCGATCGGCCGCGCTGATCCGCCGACCGGCCCGATAACGTGCCGGGCACCCCCGGCAGGGGCTATGGTCTAGACCAATGGGCGGCGCTCCGGGGCGTCGGCCGGCCGCCCCGGCCGGCCGCATCCGGACGGCTAGTCTGGCATGGGAATCGAGGGAGGAGCCCGGTGGCGGGAGAAGGAGACGGCATGCGCGTAGGAGTGCTGACCGGAGGCGGTGACTGCCCCGGGCTGAACGCGGTGATCCGCGCGGTCGTGCGCAAGGGCGTCCAGGTCTTCGGCTACGAGTTCGTGGGCTTCCGCGCCGGCTGGCGCGGGCCCCTCGAAGGCGACACCGTGGCCCTCGACGTGAACGCGGTGCGCGGGATCCTGCCGCGCGGCGGGACGATCCTGGGCTCGTCACGGACCAACCCGATCAAAGTCGAGGGCGGCGTCGAGCGCATCAAGGACAACCTGGCCGGCCTCGGCGTGGACGCGCTGATCGCCATCGGCGGCGAGGACACCCTCGGCGTGGCGCGCGAGCTGTACGCCGGCGGCGTGAACGTCGTCGGCGTCCCGAAGACGATCGACAACGACCTCAACGCGACCGACTACACCTTCGGGTTCGACACCGCGGTGAACATCGGCATGGAGGCGGTCGACCGGCTGCACACCACCGCCGAGAGCCACCACCGCGCGCTGATCTGCGAGGTCATGGGGCGCCACGCGGGGTGGATCGCGCTGCACGTCGGCATGGCCGCCGGCGCCAACGTCATCCTCATCCCCGAGCGGCCCTTCGACATCGACAAGGTCGTCGAGTACGTCGAGAGCCGGTTCAAGACCCGGTACGCGCCGATCATCGTGGTGTCCGAGGGCGCCCACCCGGTCGACGGGCAGATGCAGCTGCAGACCGGGGAGCGCGACGCGTTCGGGCACGTCCGGCTCGGCGGCATCGGGCAGCGGCTCGCCGACGAGATCGAGAAGCGCACCGGCAAGGAGGCCCGCGCGACCGTGCTCGGGCACATCCAGCGCGGCGGCACCCCCACGGCGTTCGACCGCGTCCTCGCGACCCGGTTCGGGCTCCAGGCGATCGACGCGGTCCACGACGGCGACTACGGTAAAATGGTGGCGCTTCAGGGCACCGGCATCACCCGGGTCGGCCTCGACGAGGCGACCAGGGAGCTGAAGACCGTCCCGCTGGAGCGCTACTCCGAGGCCGAGGTCTTCTTCGGCTGATCAGGGCTCCTGGCGGGAGCTGCGCTCCCGTGCACGCGGGGATGGTCCGAGCACTATGCGTTCGCGGTGTCGCCTACTCTGGGCCACACTGGTGGCACCCTCGTTCACCTGTTCCCGCCAGGAGGATCCGCATGACCACGCTCGACCCCGCTCCGGCGGACGTCCGGGAGCAGTCGCCGGTCGACGGTGAGCCGTGCGTGCTGCTCAAACTGGGCGAGGTCGTGCTCAAGGGCAAGAACCGCGAGCAGTTCGAACGCCGCCTCGCCGACAACGTCCGCACCGCCGTCCGGCCGATCGCCCGGGTGGACGTCGTCCGCAGGCACGGCGTGTTCATCGTCCGCAAACACGACGCGGACCTGGCCACCATGGAGCGGGTGGCCCAGCGCATCACCGACGTCATGGGCATCGTGTGGGCGCACCGCGCCTGGCGGGTCGGCAAGGACCTCGCCAGCGTCGAACGCGCCGCGCTCGAACTCATGGACGGCCGGACCGGCACGTTCGCCGTCCGGTCCCGCCGCCGCGACAAGCGGTTCCCGATGACCTCCACCGAGCTCGACCGGCACGTCGGCGCCCTCGTCGCCGCCCGGTACGGGCAGCCCGTCAGGCTGAAGGACCCCGCGCACACGCTGTCGATCGAGGTCGACCGCGACGAGGTGTTCGTGTACTCCGGCGGACTGCCCGGCCAGGGCGGCCTGCCCGTCGGGATGAGCGGCCGCGCGCTCGTGCTGATGTCGGGCGGCATCGACTCGCCCGTCGCCGCGTACCGGATGATGCGCCGCGGGCTCCGCGTCGACTACCTGCACTTCTCCGGCATGCCGTTCACCGGCCCGGAATCGATCTACAAGGCGTACGCGCTGGTCCGCGAGCTGGACAAGTTCCAGGGCGGCTCGCGGCTGTTCGTCGTCCCGTTCGGCAAGGCGCAGCAGCAGATCAAGTCGTCGGGCGCCGACCGGCTCGCGGTGATCGCGCAGCGCCGGCTGATGCTGCGCACCGGCGAGGTCCTCGCCCGCCGGCGGCGCGACACCGCGCTGATCACCGGCGACGCCCTCGGCCAGGTGTCCAGCCAGACGCTGGCCAACATCACCGCGCTGGACGACGCCGTCGAGCTGCCGATCCTGCGCCCGCTCGTCGGCATGGACAAGAGCGAGATCATGGACCAGGCGCGCCGCATCCGCACCCTGACGATCTCCGAGCTGCCCGACGAGGACTGCTGCACCATGCTGGCGCCCCGCCGCGCCGAGACCAGGGCGAAGATCGACGACCTGCGCCAGATCGAGAAGCGCCTCGACGTCGGGGAACTCGCCGACCAGCTCGCCGACTCGGTCCAGGAGCACCGCCCCGCCTACGCCGACACGGCCTGACCCGGCGCGCTCCGGCTCAGCGCGCGTCGAAATCGGTCGGGCGCGGCGGCTCGGGGCCGTCGGGCCCCATCAGCGTGATCCGCTCCACGCGGACGATGCGGAACCGCCGGCCGGCGACCGCGATGCCGTTGCGGCGCGTCTCGTCCTCCATCAGCTCCGCGGCCTCGGCGAACTGGGCCGCGTCCGCGTCGCCGGGGCTCTCCACCGCCGGCACCACGTGCCGGAAGTAGGTCACCAGCGCGTCGCGGGCATGCCGCGGGGCGTCGTGCAGCCGCCCGACCGGGCGCCAGCGCCGCTCGCTGCGCTCGGCGACCGTGAACGCGGGCGCCAGCGCGACCGGCGTGAGGAACGCGCCCGACGGCTCGCTCCCGCTGGCGGCGGCCGCGTCCAGCACCTGGCACAGCAACTCGGCGTTCGCGAGATCGGACGCGGGGCCGTCCTCGGGCAGCAGCTCGTGGCCGTGGCCGGGACGCGCGTCCAGGTCCGTCGGGCGCGGCGGCTCGGGCCCGTCGGGACCGGTGCGGACGAGCTGCTCGATCCGCACGATCCGGAACCGGCGCCCGCCCGCGGCCACCGCGTCGGCGGGTCCCTCCTGCAGTGTCCGGGCGGAGGCGCGCAGCTCCCGCGCCTCCGCCGGCTCCGCCGACGCGGCCAGGTCCCCCAGGTGGACGGCGAGGAGCTCGCGCGCACCCTGCGGCAGCGGGTCGCACGGGCAGACGACGCGCCACCCGCCCCGGACGTGCTCGGCGGCCGTGAACAGCGCGCCCACGGCCACGAGCTCCGGATAGGCGGAGATGGCGCGGCACGCGTCCGCCAGCATCACCGCGGCGACGGGGTCGACGCCGTCCAGATCCTCCGGGAACAGCCGCCCTCCGCCATCGCCCATCGTCATGCCGGACATCATCCTCGCCGCACCCGGCGCGGCCAATGGTTCAGACCAATTTGTTACGCGCCGGAATGCTCACCCTCACGACTCCACCAGCCTTCAGGGCCCGACCGGCAAGGGCCCCGCCGTGGACAGGGTGCGGCCGACCAGGGGCGGCAGGTCGCGGACGAGCTTGGCCAGTTCGCGGAGGTCGCCGTCCACGAGGGCCTGCGGGCCGTCGCAGAGCGCGGTCTCCGGGTGCGGGTGCACGTCGATGATCACACCGTCGGCGCCGGCCGCGATCGCGGCGCGGGTCAGCGGCAGGACGAGGTCGCGGCTGCCGCCCGAGTGCGACGGGTCCACGATGACGGGCAGGTGCGACAGGCGCTGCGCCACCGGGACCGCCGAGATGTCGAGGGTGTTGCGGGTGGCCGTCTCGAACGTGCGGATGCCGCGCTCGCACAGCACGATGTCGAGGTTGCCGCGCTGGGCGACGTACTCGGCCGCCATCAGCCACTCCTCGATCGTCCCGTTCATGCCGCGCTTGAGCATCACCGGCTTGCCGGCCTCGCCCGCGGCCTGCAGGAGGGAGAAGTTCTGCGCGTTGCGGGTGCCGATCTGCAGCATGTCCGCGTAGGAGGCGACGAGGTCGACGTCGCCGGCGTCCACCACCTCGGTGACGATCGGCATGCCCGTCTCCTCCCGCACGTCCGCGAGGATGCGCAGGCCGGCCTCGCCGAGGCCCTGGAACGCGTACGGCGAGGTCCGCGGCTTGAACGCGCCGCCGCGCAGCAGCGTCGCCCCCGCGGCCTGCGCCATCTGGGCGGCGCCGAGCGTCTGCTCGGGTGTCTCCACCGCGCACGGGCCGGCGATCAGCGTCATGGTGCCGGGGCCGACCGGCACGCCGCCGACGCGCACGATCGAGCGCTCGGCGTGGTTCTCACGGCTCACCAGCTTGTAGGGCGCCGAGATGCGGATGACGTCGGTGACTCCGCGCATGCCGCGCAGGTTCAGCGAGCCGAACTGCTGGACGTCGCCGACGAGCCCGACGATGGTCCGTTCCACGCCGCGGCTGACGAACGCGTCTCCTCCCGCCGTCTCGACAAGTGAGACGACGGCCTTGATATCCGCTGCGCTGGCCTCCTGGGCCATGACGACGACCATTGGTGTGCTGCCTCTCCTGTACGCCCGGGCTCCCGGTGGCCCCGCGGCCCGCCCCTGGAACGGCGAAAGCCCCGGGCCGACCGGCCCGGGGCTCTCGTCTCGTGGTCTGTCAGCGCATCGCGTGGCAGACCAGCCGCCCGGGCTGGTCGAACCAAAAGAAATAGACGACGTTGCGCATGGTGCTCAGAGTAGCCGACTTTCCCGGTGGGCTGCCCGCGCGACCCCGAATATGGCTCAGCTCACCCCGGATGGCAGGATGGCCGCGTCATGACCCACCCCGAACAGCCGGCACCGCCGCCGCGCGAACTGCCGCCCGGCCAGTACGTCCCCCGGGGCTGGCCCGTCCTCCACTACGGCCCGGTCCCGAAGTTCCGTCCCAAGGACTGGGATTTCCGGATCTTCGGCGAGACGGAGTCGGGAGAGCAGCACCGCTGGACCTGGGACGAGTTCGAGGCGCTGCCGAGGGCCCGCGCGGTCACCGACTTCCACTGCGTCACCAAGTTCACCATCCCGGACAACGAGTGGGAGGGCGTCCCCGGCACGGCGATCGTGGAGCTGGCGCCGCCCGCACCGGACGTCACGCACGTGATGGTCTGGGCCGAGTACGGGTACAGCGCCAACATACGGATGAGCGACTTCCTCACCGAAGGGACGATGTTCGCCACCCACCGCGACGGCGAGCGGCTCACGCCCGACCACGGCTTCCCCCTGCGCATCGTGGTCCCGCACCTGTACGCGTGGAAGAGCGTGAAGTGGGTGCGGGGGGTGGAGTACCTGGTGAAGGACCGCCGCGGCTTCTGGGAGGAGCGCGGCTACCACAACGTCGCCGATCCGTGGCGGGAGCAGCGGTACTCCTATCAGGAGGACGAGGGCGAAGCCCCGCCCCTGTGAGACCGGCGCCGGCGGGCACGGTGGCCGTGTGTGGCCATGCCAGGGCTCCGTAAATGGCCAACTCACCGACCCGCACGGAAGTCAGGCGTTACCGTAAGTTGTCATGGTCCTACCGTCCGTCGCGGACATCGTGGCGTGTGCCACGGCCGCCGGTGCCGCCACGGGAGCCTGTGCCGCCACGGGAGCCTGGGCGCGCCGGCTGCTGCCCGTCCGGCGCCGCGCGCCCGCCGAGCCGGCCGAGAAGGCGGTGCTCGCGGCCCTGCACACGATCGCGCGGGCGTACCCGCCGCTGCGCGGCGGGCTGACCGAGGAGGCGGCGCGCACGGCGGCGCGGCGGCTCAGGGCGCTGCTGGGCGCCGAGGCCGTCGCGTTCGTCGGGGTGCCGCCCGCCGGTGGTGAAGAGGCCGGTGGTGATGGGTCCGGCCCTCACGACTTCAGTGGTGGCGAGGCCGGCCCGGAGGGCGGCGCCCCCGAGCCGGTCCGGGACGCGCCGCGGCTGCTGGCGTGGGACGGCGCGGGACGCGGCGTCCACACGGCGGACGCCGTCCGGCACGCCCTGCCGGTGCTGGCCTCCGGGCGGCCGCGGGTGCTGGCCCCCGGATCCCTCGCCTGCGACGACCCGCTGTGCGGAGTCCGGACGGCGGTGATCGCCCCCCTCACCGTCGAGGGAAGCGTCAGGGGGACGCTCACCGCGTACTGGAGGCAGCCGTCGGCGGCGCGGGTGAGGGCGGTCGGCGAGGCGGCCCGGCTGGTCACCGGGCAGCTGGAGCTGGCCGGGCTCGACACCGTCCGCATCCGCCTGGCCGAGGCCGAGACGCGGGCGCTGCGCGCCCAGATCTCGCCCCATTTCGTCTACAACTCGCTGACGACGATCGCCTCCTTCGTCCGCACCGACCCCGACCGCGCCCGCGAGCTGCTGCTGGACTTCGCCGACTTCGCCCGCTACTCGTTCCGCAACCCGCGCGACTTCACGACCCTCGCCGACGAACTGCGCTCCGTCGACCGCTATCTGCTCCTGGAACGGGCCCGGTTCGGGGACCGGCTGAGGTGCCGGGTCGACGTCGCGCCGGAGGTGCTGCCGGTCGCGGTGCCGTTCCTGGCGCTGCAGCCGCTCGTCGAGAACGCCGTCCGGCACGGCATGGCGGGTGCGGCGGAGGCGTTCCACATCTCGATCGTCGCGCGGGACTCGGGCGCCGAGGCCGCGATCAGTGTCGAGGACGACGGCGTCGGCATGGACCCCGAGCGGCTCCAGGAGATCCTCTCGGCCCCGCTGGGTCGGCCCGGCCCGACCGGCTGGGGCAGCGTGGCGGCCTGCGGGGGGCGGAAC
>NZ_SMKH01000329.1 GCF_004348515.1 Actinomadura sp. KC345
CCCCCGACCTCCCCTGAGGACCGCCATGTCCGCGATCTTGAGACGCAGTCCCCTGCTCGTCTTCATCGTCGTCACCGTCGCCGTGTTCGGCGCGCTCCGGCCCGGCTTCATCAGCGTCACCGGCTTCCTCGACATCGGGCAGCAGATCGCCGTCACCGCGATCCTGGCGTTCGCGCTGACCGCCGTGATCATCGCGCGCGGCATCGACATCTCGGTCGGCTCGACGCTGTCGGTGTCGGGCGTGGTCGGCGCGCAACTGCTCACGTCCGGGCTCCCCGCGCCGCTGGCCATCGCCGCCTGCGTCCTGACCGGCGCGGCGATCGGCGCGCTGAACGGCGTGCTCATCGGCGTGCTCCGGGTGAGCCCGCTGATCGCGACGCTGGGCACGATGGCGTTCGGCTCCGGCGCCGCGCTGGCGCTGTCCGGGGCGTCCTCGATCCCGGTCGAGCAGACGGCCGTCCTGATGGCCGGCGGCGGCTACGTCGGCCCGGTCCCCGCGTCCGTGGTGATCGCCGTCGTGCTCATGATCGGCTGGATGCTGGTGCTCGGCCGCACCCTGTACGGGCGGTGGATCTACGCGGTCGGCGGGAACGCCGACGCCGCCCGCGCCTCGCTCGTGCCCGCCCGGACCGTGCAGCTGTCGACGTTCGTGCTGGCGGGCGCGTCGGCCGGGCTGGGCGCGGTCATCATGATCGGCCGAGTCGGGTCCGCGCAGCCGCTGGCCGGGCAGGGGCTGGAGTTCGCCGCGATCACCGCGGCCGTCGTGGGCGGCGCGAAGCTGTCGGGCGGCTCGGGGTCGGTCGGCGGCACGATGCTCGGCGCCGTCTTCATCGGCGTCGTCAACTCCGGCCTGTCGTTCATGGCCGTCCCGCAGCAGACCATCTACGTCGTGACCGGCGCGCTGGTCATCGTCGCCGTGCTGGCCACGCAGCGCCAGGAGCTGAAGGAGCTGCTGGACGGAGCGCGCCGCGCGTTCTCCGGCAGAGGCTCCGGCGCCCGCGCCCGGACGGCGGCGGAGGGGACGCGCGAGCACCGGATGGAACTCGCGGGGATCGGCAAGAGCTTCCCGGGCGTCCGGGCCCTGCACGACGTGTCGTTCACGCTCGGCTCCGGCGAGGTCGTCGCCCTGGTCGGCGAGAACGGCGCCGGGAAGTCCACGCTGGTCAAGGTCCTCGCCGGGGCGCACGAACCGGACACCGGACGGCTGCTCATCGACGGCGACCCGGTGCGGCTGGCCTCGGCCGAGGACTCCCGCGCGGCGGGCGTGAGCGTGATCCACCAGCACTTCAGCCTGCTGCCCGACCTGACCGTCCTGGAGAACCTCTTCCTCGGCCGCGAGCCGACCCGGTTCGGGGTGCTGCGGCGGCGCTGGATGCGCACGCGGGCCAGGCAGGTGCTGAAGGAACTGGAACTCGACGTCGACCTGGACGCCGGGCTGGCCGGGCTGCCGGTCGGCGAGCGCCAGATGGTCGAGGTCGCCAAGGCGATGCTGGACGACGCCTGGCTCGTCATCATGGACGAGCCCACCTCGGCGCTGTCCAACCGCGAGCGCGAGCGCCTGTACGAGCTGGTCGGCCGGCTCCTCGAACGCGACGTGGCCGTCCTGTACATCTCGCACCGGATGGAGGAGATCTACCGGCTGGCCGGCCGCGCGGTCGTCCTGCGCGACGGGGAGTTCGTCGGCGAGGCCGACCTGTCCGAGGTCGACGAGTCCGCGCTGATCTCCATGATGGTCGGCCGCCGGATCGGGACGGTGTTCGCGCACCGGAAGACCGAGCCCGGCGAGCCGCTGCTGCGGATCGAGGGCGTCTCCGACGGCGGGCGGCTGGCCGAGGCGTCGCTGACCGTGCGGGCCGGGGAGATCGTCGGGCTGGCCGGTCTGCTCGGGTCGGGCCGCAGCGAGGTGCTGCGCTGCGTGGCGGGCCTGTCCCGCCGCACGGCGGGGCGCGTGCTGGTGGACGGCCGCGAGCTGCCGTCCGGCGACCTTCCGGCCGCCAGCGGGCGCGGTGTCGTCTACGTGCCGGAGGACCGGCTGCGCGAGGGCGTGGTGCCGAGCATGTCGGTCCGCGACAACATCGTGCTCGCCTGGCTGCGCCGCAACTCGCGGTTCGGGGTGGTGCCGCGCGGCGTCGGCCGGGTCGTGGAGGAGTCCATCGAACGGCTGGGCATCCGGCCGCCGCATCCCGACCGGGCGACGGGCGTCCTGTCCGGCGGCAACCAGCAGAAGGTCGTGCTGGCCCGCTGGCTGGCCACCGAGCCGCGCGTGCTGCTGCTGGACGAGCCGACCAACGGCGTGGACGTGGGGTCCAAGGCCGAGATCCACGCCCTCATCGCGGACCTGAAGGAGCGCGGCCTCGCCGTCCTCATGGTCTCCAGCGAGCTGCCCGAGCTGCTGGGCGTGGCCGACCGGGTCCATGTCATGCGCGGCGGCGCGGTCGCCGGCGAGCTGCCGCGCGGGGCCACCGAGGAGGAGGTCATGGAGCTGGCCTTCGGTCACAGCCCGGCGGCCGCCCCCGGATAGCGCCCGCGAACGCTCTCACTCACAGGTCCGCACAGACACAGGGAGGCATTCACCATGAGCATCAAGATCGCAGTCGTCGGAGGCGGCTTCATGGGGCGGCTGCACGCCCGGACCGTCGCCGAGTCCGCCGAGGCCGAGCTGGCGGCGGTCGTCGACCGCGACCCGGCCGCCGGGCGCGCCGCCGCGGACGAGCTCGGCACCCGGCACCTGCCGGAGGTCGTTGACGCGCTGAACGAGGACGTCGACGCCTTCATCGTCGCCGTCCCCGACCGCGCGCACGTCGGCCCGGCGACCACCGCCCTGCGCGCGGGACGCCCCGTCCTCGTGGAGAAGCCGATGGCCGACACGCTGGAGGGGGCGCGGGCCATCGACAGGGCCGCCGCCGAGGGCGGGACCCACGTGGCGGTGGGGCAGATCCTCCGGTTCGACCCGCGCTACGCGGGCGCGGCGGCGGCCGTCGCCGCCGGGGACATCGGCGAGCCGCTGCACGTGACCGCCGGGCGGATCGCGGCGCGCGACATCGGCCTGCGCATGGACGGAAGCAGCTCCGTCCTGTTCTACCTGGGCGTGCACGACGTGGACGCGATGCAGTGGGTCACGGGCAAGCGCATCACCCGCGTGTACTCGCGGGCCGTGTCGAAGCTGATGCCGGCGAACGGCGTCCGGTCGGAGGACGCCATCTTCACCGTCGCCGAGCTGGAGGACGGCACCATCGGGGAGCTGTTCAACGGCTGGACCCGCCGTTCGGACGACCCCGTCTCCATCGACGGCCGCCTTGAGGTCATGGGCACCGAGGGCACGGTCGCGGTCGACGTGCGCGACCACGGCCTGCGGGTCTACGGCGACTCCGGTCTCGCCACCCCGGACGCCCTGCACTGGCCCGAGGTCAACGCGCGGATCCGCGGCGACCTGGCCGCCGAGGTGCGCGCGTTCGTCGCCGGCGTCCGCGACGGCGCCGGGTTCCCGGTGCCGACCGCCGCGGCCATGCGGAACGTGGCGGTCAACGACGCGATCCTGCGCTCGGTCGAGAGCGGCGTCCCGGAGGACGTCGAGATCGTCGACCGGGCCGAGTCCGGGGCCGCCGGGGCGGGTGCCGTGCGATGAACCGTCCCGGGGCGGCGGCGCGGGAGGACGCGTTCGCGGAGCTGGGGGATCTGGCCTACCTGGACACGGCCACGATGGGGGTCGCGCCTTCCCCGGCCGCCGACGCGCTGCGCGCGATGACGGCGCGGTGGGCCGGCGGCTCGGCCGACCACGGCGCGTGGGAGGAGGCGGCCGAGCACGCGCGGGCGCACGCGGCCCGCCTTGTCGGCGCGGCGCCCCACGACGTGGCGCTGCTCCCCTCGCACGTCGCGGCCGCGTCCACGGTCGCGCGGGCGTGGCCGGACGCCCGCGTCGCCGTCCCCGAGGCGGAGTTCCGCGCCAACCTGCTGCCCTGGATCTCCGGCCGGGACCCGGACAAGGTGCGCCTCGTGCCGTCGCCCGCCACCACGGACCGGCTGTGCGCGGCCGTGGACGAGGGCGCCGGGCTGGTGGCGGTGTCCAGCGTCCAGTCCGCCGACGGGCTGCGCGTCGACCTGCCGCGCCTGGTCGAGCACGCGCACCGCCGCGGGGCGCTGGTGTACGTCGACGCGAGCCAGTCCCTCGGGGTGGACACCGCCCTGGCCCGCAGCGGCGCCGACTTCATCGGCGCCGTCGCGTACAAGTTCCTGCTCGGGGCGCGCGGCACCGCGTTCCTCGCGGTGCGTCCGGAGCACCAGCGCGCGTTCGCGCCGGTCTCCCCCGGGCCGGAGTCGTCCCGCGACTACGCGGGAGGCGTCGTCTACGGCGCCGGGTACCGGCTGTGGGACGACGCGCGCCGGTTCGACCAGCCGCAGGCATGGCCGGCGTGGGTCGCCACCGCGGCCTCGCTGCGCCACCTGTCCCACTATGACCAGGCCGATCTGGAACGGCACGCCACGGACCTGGCCGCGCGGTTCGCGGAGGCCGTCCGCGACCTGGGGTTCGCGACCGCGCCGGCCGAGTCGCCCTCGCCCATCGTGGCCGTGGCCCACCCCGACCCTGCCGGGGCCGTGGCGCGGCTACGGGACCGCGGTGTGCGGGCCGCCGCCCGGACCGGCGCCGTCCGCTTCGCCTTCCACCTCTACAACACCGACCGTGACGCCGACCGCGCGACCGACGGCCTCCGCGCGCCGTCGCCTCGCCGCGCGGCCCGCGCCACCGGCCCATCCACCACCGGGCCATCCACGACAGGGAGCACGACATGACCGCAGAGACCTTCCCCATGTACGTCGGCGGCGCGGCGTACACGCCGGACCGCCCCACCCGCGAGGTGCGCGGCCCGGGTGACGGCGCCGTCGTCGGGCACGTCCTCATGGGCACGGCCGAGGACGTGGACCGCGCCGTCACCGCCGCCCGCGCCGCCGCGCCCGCGCACCGCCGCACGCCGGTGTTCGAGCGCGCCGAGCTGTGCCGCCGGCTCGCCGACGCCGTCGCCGCCGAGAAGGAGGATCTGGCGGCCCGGCTGGCGGCCGAGCACGGCAAGCCCTTCCACACCGAGGCCCGCGGCGAGATCGACGCGGTCGTCACCGCCTTCCGCGACGCCGCCGACCACGTCGTCTCCCTGCGCTCGGAGTCGATCGCCGTGCGCGACCCGGCCAAGCGGGTGCTCGTCCAGCGCCGCCCGCGCGGCGTCTACTCGGTGATCACGCCGTGGAACTTCCCGATCGGGGTCGCCTCCATCTACTACCTGGGGCCGGGCATCGCCACCGGCAACACGCTGGTGTGGACGCCCGCGCCGAGCGTCGCGGGCATCGCCTCGCGGCTCACCGCCGTCCTGCACGAGGCGGGGCTGCCCGACGGCGTCCTCAACCTCGTCACCGGCGAGGGGCCGGTCGTCGGGAACGCGGCGATCACGCACCCCGGGGTGAACGCGGTCGGCTTCACCGGCAGCACCGCGACCGGGTACCTGATCGCCGAGGCCGCCGGGGGCCGCAAGCCGGTCCAGCTCGAACTGGGCGGCAACGGCCCGAGCATCGTGCTCCCGGACGCGGACCTCGACCTGGCCGCCGCCGCGATCGCGAACGGCTCGTTCTCCAACGCGGGCCAGATCTGCACCTCCACCGAGCGGGTGCTGGCGCACGCGAGCGTCGCCACCGAGCTGGCCGAGCGCGTCGCCGCGCACGCGCGCGACGTCGTGCTCGGCGACCCCTTCTCCGACAGCACCACGATGGGGCCCCTGCACACCGCCGACCTCGCCAAGCGGGTGTGCGCCCAGATCGACGAGGCGGCCGCGGGAGGCGGGCGGATCCTGGCGGGAGGCGGACGCCAGGCCGGCGCGCCCACCGAGCACTACGTCGAGGCCACCGTGGTCGACACGGTGCCTCACGGCTGCGACCTGGACGTCGCCGAGACGTTCGGGCCGGTGACGCCGGTCGTGCACTGGAACACCGTGGAGGAGCTGCACGCGCTGGTCGCCGCCAGCGAGTTCGGGCTGTCCGGCGCGATCTTCAGCCGGGACGTCGGGCGGGCGTTCGCGCTCGCCGAGGAGCTGCCCTGCGGCATCGTCAACCTCAACGAGGCCAGCAGCTACTGGGAGCCGAACATCCCGGCGGGCGGCGCGGCGGGCACCGGCAGCGGGTACGGCCGCACCGGCGGCCCCTGGTCGGTCGAGGAGATGACCGAGCAGCAGGCGATCGTCCTCCGCACCGCCCCGCTGGAGTCGTGAGATGGCGGCCTCCGCATCCGCTCGCCGGCCGCTGCCGGCGATCCCGCCCCGGCTGGCGGGCTGGGCGGTCGCACTGGTGCCCGTCCTGCTGCTGGTCCTGCTGCTCGCGGTGTTCGCGGTGGTCGATCCGCGCATCGCGGCACCGCTCAACCTGCGCAACATCCTGCTGCAGGCCGTCCCGATCGCCCTGCTCGCGCTGAGCGCGCACGTCGTGCTCCTCACGGCGGGCATCGACCTGTCCGCCGGATACGCCGTCGGGCTCTGCGGCGTGGTGATGGCGGGGCATCTCTCCGGCGGCGGCGGGCTGGTCCTCGCGGGCCTCCTCGGGCTGGGCGCGGTGCTCGCGGTCGGTCTCGCCAACGGCTTCCTGGTCGGCGTGACGCGGCTGCCGCCGTTCATCGCGACGCTCGGCATGATGACCGTCGTCCAAGGGCTGACGCTCCTGGCCGCCCCGCAGGGAATGGTCCTGGTGGAGCACGGCTTCCTGGAGGCCCTCGGGCAGGGCGCGGTGCTCGGCGTCCCGGTGCCGCTCCTGGTCGTCGCCGCCGTGGCGGCCGGGCTGTGGTTCCTGATGCGCAGGACCAGGTTCGGCGTCCGCACCTACGCCTACGGGTCGGACGAGCACGCGAGCACCCTGGCGGGCGTCCGGCGCGCACCGCAGCTGCTCGGCGTGTACGCGGTCGCCGCCCTGCTCGTGTTCCTCACCACGGTGATGGTGGTCGCGCAGGTGCCGCTCGTCCAGCCGAACCTCGGCGGGATCACGCTGCTGCTGGACGCGATCGCGGCGGCGGTCATCGGCGGCACAAGCATCTTCGGCGGCCGGGGCACGGTCGGCGGAGTGCTGGTCGGCGCCGTCATCATCGCGCTGCTCACCAACGCGCTCCAGGTGTTCGGCGTGGACCCGTCGGCGATCGACCTGTTCAAGGGGCTGATCATCATCGCCGCGCTCGTCGTGGACGTGGCGATGCGGCGGCTGCACCGGCGCGTGACCGAGGCCCCGGGATGACGGACGGGCCCCTCGCGCACGACGCGCGGACCTCCGCGGACATGGAGCGGGGCATCACCCTGCTCCCGGTCGGCGCCACCGAGCAGCACGGTCCGCACCTCCCGCTCGGCACGGACTGGTGGCTGGCCGAGGCGGTGGCGCTGGAGGCGGCGAAGCGGGTGCCGGGCGTGGACGTCGCGGGCGCCGTCCCGTACGGGATCTCCCCGCACCACCGGGGCTTCCCGGGGACGGTGACCCTGCGGGCCCGCACGTTCATCGACCTGGTCGTCGACGTCTGCGCCTCGCTGGAGGCGGACGGGCGCGCCCCGGTCGTCGTGAACGGGCACGGCGGCAACCGCGGGGCGCTCCACGTGGCGGTCGCCGAGCTGGGCGAGCGGGGACACACCGCGTGGGCCGTCTCCTACTTCGAACTGCTGGACGACGTCGTCGACGACGTGTTCCCGGACGGCCACCGCCATGTCGGCCACGCCTGCGCCCTGGAGACCTCCCTGGTCATGCACCTGTGGCCGGAGACCGTGGCCACCGACCGCATCCCGGAAGGAAGCACGCCGCCGGGCTGGCCCGACCCCCACCTGTTCACCGGCGACCGCGTCTCGGTGTACCGGAGGTTCGAGGACATCAACCCCACGGGCGTGGTCGGGACCCCGTCCCTGGCCACGCCGGAGGCGGGGCGGCGGCTGTTCGAGGCCGCCGCCGACCGGCTGGCGGTCCTGCTGGGGAGGATCCGCGCGGAAGGCGGGACGTGAGCGGTATGGAGTGGATCCCGGTCTGCCGGTCCTGCGGTGAGCGCAATCCCGGTAGCTGGTCCAGGTGTCCCCGGTGCGGCGGCGTCCAGGAACTGGTG
>NZ_SMKH01000032.1 GCF_004348515.1 Actinomadura sp. KC345
GCGGGGAAGTGGGAGGCGAGGAGGTCGGGGGACTCCTCGCGGCCGTCCAGGACGCGGTTGGTGCGGTTCACCGCGCGCCAGCCGTCCGGGGTGCGGCGCAGGGTCCAGTGGTTGGCGGTGGCGCGGCGGAGGGTGAAGCCGTCCGGGGTGTTGACGATCATGAGGGTGTAGCCGACCGCGGTGGCGTCGTCGCCGGAGACGGTCACGTGCGGGGGGCCGACGACGTGGGCGCAGCCGCCGGTGATCCAGCGCTGGTGGGGCGCGGAGCGGACCATGGCCTCGATCTCCGCCTGGCCGTTCATCATGATCTCGTCCACGTCGTACACGCCGTCCTCGGTCCAGAGGGCGGCGACGCCGGCGGCGCATCCGCTGTCGACGAGGGGGCCGTAGGAGAGGACCAGCCGGGTGATCTCCCGCTCGTCCTCCAGGGCGCGAAGGCGTTCTTCCAGCACGTCGAAGCGTTCTTCCGGGGTCACCGCTTCTCCTCGAAGGTCAGGCCGTGCGGGTCCGCCAGGTCGCGGAGCGCGGCGAGCTGCTCGCAGTGGTGGGCGGGGGACGAGGACGCCAGCCGGACGCCCGCGATCGTGGCGCCCGCCTCGCGCAGGCGGGTCAGCGCGGCGCCGGCGGCGTCCGGGTCGCCGATCGGATCCAGCGGGCGGGACGGGGCGAGCACCACGTCGAAGCCGGGCGGGAGGTCGGCGTCCGCGAGCATCTCCGCGAGCGTGCGGAGCGGGATGCCGAACGGGACCCAGCCGTCGGCGGTCAGGGCGCGCCGCAGCGAACGGGCCGTCCGGCCGCCGATCCACAGCGGGACGTGCTCCTGGACGGCGTGCGGCTCGACGATCATGCCGGAGAAGCCGTAGTGCGGGCCGCGGTACTCGGGCGCGCGCCGGGACAGGGCGGCGCGGAGCGCGGCGAGGGCGTCGTCGGCGCGGGCGCCGCGGCCGGCGAACGAGGCGCCGAGCAGGTCGAACTCCTCCTCCAGGCTGCCGACGCCGAGACCGAGCGTGAGGCGCCCGCCGCTGACGCGGTCGAGCGTCCCGTACCGCTTGGCGATCGCGAGCGGATGGTGGTAGCCGAGCACGAGCACCTGGGTGGCGAGCCGGATCCGGGACGTCCGCGCGGCGAGGTACCCGAGCGTGGCGAGCGGGTCCCAGTAGGCGCCGCCGCGCCGCTCGGCCGCCTCGGCGGGGACGGCGACGTGCTCGCTGCAGGTCACGTGGTGGTAGCCGAGCCGGTCGGCGGTCTCGGCGATCCGGGCGATCTCCTCGATCCCCGCCTCCGGTTCCCATGCGCAGTGGCCGGGAGGCTGTGCCACCACCGGCGTGACAAGGCCGACACGCATCGTCGCTCCCCTCCAAGGCAGGAAAACGTTCTATCACCCTGTCCTGCGGGTGCCGGACCATGATCCCGGTGGGTGGAACTCCGGCTGACCTGGCTAAACCTGGCCCCTTCCCATGGAAGCAAGTGGTTGCTACATTCCAGGTAACAAGAATTCATTTCAGTCATGTGCTGGGAGGGTGCGATGAGCGAGGTCCTGACCACCGAGCACGAGGCGGCCGCGCGGCGCGAGTCGCCGCCGTCGATGATCGAGCGGATGACCCTGATCCTCGACGCGTTCAGCGGGCCGACCGTCCGGCTCACCCTGGAGGACGTCGCCCGCCGCACCCGGCTGCCGCGCTCCACCGCGCACCGGATCCTGGACCAGCTCGTCCGGCAGCGCTGGCTCGCGCACCACTCGTTCGGCTACGGCCTCGGCCCGCGCGCCCTCGGCCTCGGCGGCCAGGACGGCGGGCACGGCAAGATCCGCGAGGCGGCGGCGCCGCTCCTGCACGAGTTGCAGGTCACCACCGGGCTCGTCGCCCACCTGGCCGTGCTGGACGGCGCCGAGGTCTTCTACCTGGACAAGCTCGGCGGGCGGCTCGCCGCCTCCGTGCCGTCGCGGGTCGGCGGCCGGGCCCCGGCGCACTGCACCGCGCTCGGCAAGGCGATGCTGGCGTGGCTGGAGCCCGAGCAGGTGGACGCGCTGCTCGGCGCCGGCATCAGCCGGCTCACCAGCCGCACCATCAGCGAGCTGGGCACCTTCCACCAGGAGCTGCACCGGGTCCGGCAGCGCCGCGGCCTCGCCTTCGAGCGCGGCGAGGCGTTCCCCGGCATCGCGTGCGTCGCGGCGGCGATCCAGGGCCCCGAGGGTCCGGTCGGCGGCATCTCCCTGGTCGGCGACATCCGCACCCCGCTGGAGAACGTCGCCCCGCTGGTGGTCACCGCGGCCCGCGAGACGTCGCAGATCCTGTTCCCTGGCTCGGCCCCCGCCGCCGGGCGTTCGGGCGGCCGTGCCCGGCGCGGCGCCGGCACCGCGAGCCGGGAGGCGACGTGGTCGCCCGAGACCATGAACCGGCTGCTCGCCGTGGACGGCCGGGGCGACTGGATGTGACGCGTCAGCCCCAGCCCCACCGGTCGCCCAGGCCCCACGGGTCGGGGGCGATCGGCGCGTCGGGCTCGTTGACGCCGAACCGGCTGCGGAAGAAGACCATCGGGCGCCGCCAGACGCCGTCGCGCACCTCGTGCCGCTCGACCCCGAGGACCCGCCCGATCACGACCTCGTGGTCGCCGGCCTCGTGCACGTCGTGGACGACGGCGTGCAGGCCCAGCAGGACGTCGGGCAGCCGCGGGGTGCCCCACTCGGACACGTCCCAGTCGAGGCCCTCGAACTTGGCGCCCCGGCTCGACCCGAAGCGCTCGCACAGATCGCGCTGCTCCTCGGCGAGCACGTTGACGCAGAAACGTCCCGCCGAGCGAATCCGCGGCCAGGAACGGCCCCGCTTGTCCGCGCAGAACAGGATGAGCGGCGGCTCAAGGGACACCGACGCGAACGACTGGCACGCGAAGCCGGCCGGCTCCCCGCCGTCCAGGGCGGTGATCACGGTGACGCCCGTGGCGAACTCCGCCATCGCCTTGCGGAACTCGGCCGGCTCGGGCGCGGCGGCGTCGGAGGTCGGGAGTCCGGTGGCTGCGGAGAGCGCTGGCTCGGCTGACATGCGTTCACCTCGGTGTCGTGCGGGACGCGGTCTCTGTCGTCGGGCGATCGGTCCCTGTGGTCACACTGTCTCTGTCGCCAACAAAATGTCCAGCGAACAAAATCCATCCGGACCGGTGGACCTGAAACGTAGGCAGCGCCCGCGGAGAGGGTCCGGGCGTATCCCGTTGAGTGGAAGCGGGCCGCGGCGGCCCGGGGTCCCCGCGGGCGGGACGGGCCGGGATGAGACGCGGGTCCCGCTGATCGGGATCGGCGGCGCTGCCCGGCCGCCGCGACCGATTACGTTCCCGTCAAGCCACCGTCGAAGGACTGGGAGATCATGCCTGCGGAGCTGACCTACGAGTCGACGTTGCGCGAGCTCGCCACCGGCCAGGGCGTCCTGCGCTACCACGAGGCAGGCGACGGCCCGCCGCTGCTCATGCTGCACGGATCCGGCCCCGGCGTCACCGGCTGGCGGAACTTCCGCGGCAACCTCGCCCGGTTCGCCGAGCACTTCCGGTGCCTGGTCCTGGAGTTCCCCGGCTTCGGGGTCAGCGATCCGACCGACGAGCACCCGATGATGGCGGCGGGCGGCGCGGTCGGCCGGTTCCTGGACGGGCTGGGCCTCGACCAGGTCGACGTGATCGGCAACTCGATGGGCGGCATCATCGGCACCCAGTTCGCGCTGCGGCGGCCCGACCGCGTCCGCCGCCTCGTCACGATCGGCGGGATGGGGACGAACGTCTTCAGCCCGTCGCCCGGCGAGGGCATCAAGCTGCTGATGGAGTTCACCGACGAGCCGACCCGCGAGCGCCTGGTCCGCTGGCTGCACTCCATGGTCTACGACCGGCGCATCGTCACCGAGGAGATGATCGAGGAGCGCTGGGCGCAGGCCACCGACCCCGACACCCTCGCGAGCGCCCGCCGCATGTACGGGTCGAAGGCGATGGCAGCCCGCGCGAAGGCGATGGCGCAGTCGGACGAGCCGCCGTACTGGTCGATGCTGCACAAGCTGAAGGCCGAGACCCTGATCACCTGGGGACGCGACGACCGGGTCAGCCCCGTCGACATGGTCCTGGTCCCGATGCGGACGATCCCCGACGTCCAGGTGAACATCTTCCCGAACTGCGGGCACTGGGTGATGATCGAGCAGAAGGCCGCCTGGGAGAGCGCCGTCCTCGCCTTCCTCACCAGGAAGGACGACCGGTGAGCGACGCGGACCGCGAGAGCGGCTGGGACCACGAGTACGACCTCGTCATCGTGGGCAGCGGCGGCGGCGGGATGGCCGCGGCGCTGACCGCGCACGACGCCGGGATGCGGGTGCTGATCGTCGACAAGGGCAAGCGGTTCGGCGGGTCCACCGCGCTGTCGGGCGGCGGCATCTGGGTCCCGAACAACCCGACGCTGAAGGCGCGCGGCCACGACGACAGCCGCGAGTCGATCCGCCGCTACCTGGACCTCCTCACCGAGGGACGCGTCCCCGCGGCGCGGCTCGACGCGTTCGTCGACCACGGCCCCGCCGCGATGGAACTGATCTGCCGCAGCAAGTGGATGCGGTTCTTCTGGACGAAGGGCTACGCCGACTACCACCCCGAGCTGGAGGGCGGCCGCCCGCTCGGCCGGTCCATCGAGGCCAAGCCGTTCGACACCCGCAAGCTCGGCGAGGACGAGCAGTACCAGCGGCCGAACAACATGAAGGGCCCCCTCGGCCTGTGGGTGACCGCCAAGGACTACCACGACCTCGCGATGGCCAAGCGCACCTGGGCGGGCCGGCGCGCGTCGCTGGTCGCGGCCTGGCGCGTGTCGTCCAACATGATCCGCCGCCGGCACATGTCGACCGGCGGCCGGGCGCTCGTCGCCCGGATGCGGATGGCGCTGAAGGACGCCGGCGTCCCGCTGTGGCTGAAGACCGCCATGACCGAGCTCGTCACCGGCGAGGACGGCCGGGTCACCGGGATCGTCGCGGCCCGGCGCGACGGGACGGTGCTCCGCATCCGCGCCCGCAAGGGCGTCCTCCTGGCGACCGGCGGCTTCGACCACAACCAGGAGATGCGCGACAAGCACCTCCCGGAGGGCGGCCGGGCCGACTTCGCGATGGGCGCCCGGGAGAACAAGGGCGACGGCATCACCGCGGGCGAGGCCCTCGGCGCGGCGGTGGACCTGATGGACGACGCGTGGTGGATGCCCGCCGTCCGGCACCCGGCGGGGGCGACGATCCCGCTGGTGTCCGAGCGCGCCATCCCGCGCCAGGTCATCGTGTCCAACGACGGGACGCGGTTCACCAACGAGGCGGCGCCGTACGTCAACTTCGTCCACGACCAGCTCGAAGGCGGCCACGTCCCGGCGTGGTTCGTGATGGACGCCAAGGCCCGCGCCCGCTACCCGTTCGCGCAGATCCTGCCGGGCGCGCCGATCCCGAAGGCGTTCTACGACGCGGGGATCGCGTTCAAGGCGGACACGCTCGCCGGGCTCGCGGAGAAGATCGGCGTCCCCGCGGACGCGCTCTCCGCGACCGTCGAGAAGTTCAACGGGTACGCCCGCGCGGGCAAGGACCCGGACTTCGGCCGCGGCGACTCCGCCTACGACCGCTACTACGGCGACCCGAACCTGAAGAACCCGAACCTCGACGCCCTCGAGACGGCGCCGTACTACGCGTTCCGGCTGGAGGTCGGCGACCTCGGCACCAAGGGCGGGCTGGTGTCGGACGAGCACGCCCGCGTCCTGCGCGAGGACGGCTCGGTCATCGAGGGCCTGTACGTGACGGGCAACTCGTCGGCGTCGGTGATGGGCAACGAGTACGCGGGGCCGGGCGCGACGATCGGCCCGTCCATCGTGTTCGGCTACATCGCGGCACGGCACGCCGCTGGAAAGGCCACAGAACGGTCATGACGGCACTCAAGGCGCGGGTGGTGGAGGTCGTCCAGGAGACGGCCGACGCGCATTCGCTCGTCCTCGAACCCGCCGAGGGCGACCGGGACCGGTTCTCCTACCGGCCCGGGCAGTTCCTCACCGTCCGGGTCCCGTCCGGGGACGGCTGGGCGGCGCGCTGCTACTCGTTGTGCAGCTCACCGCTCACCGACGACCGGCTCAAGGTGACGGTGAAGCGGGTCGCGGACGGCCTCGGGTCCAACTGGATCTGCGACAACGTCACGGCGGGCGACGTCCTGGAGGTGCTGAGGCCCGCGGGCACGTTCACGCCGTCCTCGCTGGACGAGGATCTGCTGCTCGTCGCGGGCGGCAGCGGCGTCACGCCGGTCATGTCGATCCTCAAGTCGTGCCTGGCGGGCGGGAGCGGGCGCATCGCCCTCCTCTACGCCAACCGGGACGAACGCTCGGTGATCTTCGCGGACGAGCTGCGGACGCTCACCGAGCGCCACCCCGAGCGGCTCACGGTCGTCCACATCCTGGAGACGGTGCAGGGCCTCCCGACGCCCGCCACCCTCCGGTCCCTGGCCGCCCCCTACACCGGACGCCAGGCGTTCGTGTGCGGCCCGGAGGTCTTCATGGACATGGTCACGGAGATGTTCACCGGCCTCGGCATGCGGGTCCACATCGAGCGCTTCTTCTCGCTGGAGAACGACCCCTTCGAGGAACCCGAGCCCCCTGAGGAGGCGCAGGACGCGGGTGACGCCGGTGAGATCGAGGTCGAGATGGACGGCGAGACGCAGACCGTCCCGTGGCCCAAGTCCGAGAAGCTCCTCGACGCGCTGCTGCGCGCCGGGGTGGACGCGCCCTTCTCCTGCCGTGAGGGGAACTGCTCGGCCTGCGCCTGCGTGGCCCTGGAGGGCGAGGTCACCCTGGACGCCAACTCGGTCCTCGACGAGCAGGATCTCGCCGACGGCCTCATCCTCGCCTGCCAGGCGAGGCCGGTCACCGACCGGCTGAAGATCACCTACGACGGCTGACGACACCCACGGGAGACAGGCGATGGCGAACCGCGCGCTAGACACGATCATGGAACGAGCGGACCAGATTCGCGAGCTCGGTCCCGCCAACGAGAAGCTCGGCCGGCTCGACGACAAGGCCGCCACGGTGCTGCGCGACGCGGGGGTCGTCCGGCTGCTGCAGCCGGAGGCGCACGGCGGCCTGGAGGTGCATCCGCGCGAGTTCGCCGAGACCGTGCTCGGGATCGCCTCCCTCGACGGCTCCACCGGCTGGATCGCGGGCATAGTCGGCGTCCACCCGTGGGAGATGGCCTACGCCGACCCGAAGGTCCGCGAGGAGGTGTGGGGCGAGGACCCCGACACCTGGATCGCGTCCCCCTACGCGCCCATGGGCATCGCCCGCCCGGTGGACGGCGGCTACGTCTTCAACGGCCGCTGGCAGTTCTCCTCCGGCACCGACCACTGCGACTGGATCTTCCTCGGTGGGATGCTCGGAGACGAGGAGGGCGCGATGGTCCAGCCGCCGCAGTCGCTGCACCTGATCCTGCCGCGCTCCGACTACGAGATCGTCGAGGACTCCTGGAACGTCGCGGGCCTCCAGGGCACCGGCAGCAAGGACATCATCGTCAAGGACGCGTTCGTCCCCACCTACCGGACGCTGGAGTACTCCAAGGTCGTGGACGGCTCCGCGGCGCGCGAGGCCGGGCTGACCAACCCGTCCTACCTGATGCCGTTCTCCTGCGTGTTCCCGCTCGGCATCAGCGCCGCCGTGATCGGCATCGCCGAGGGCGCGCTGCACCACCACATGGCCTACCAGCGCAACCGCGTCCAGATCACCGGCACGAAGATCAAGGACGACCCGTACGTGCTGTACGCGATCAGCGAGGCCGCCGAGGAGATCAAGGCGTCCCGGACCGCGCTGCTCGACAACTGCTCGCGCACGTACGACATGGTCGCCGCCGGACACGTGCCGACGTTCGCCGAGCGGGCGGCCGGCCGCCGCACCCAGGTCCGCGCGGCGTGGCGGGCGGTGCAGGCGATGAACGAGATCGTCGTCCGGTCCGGCGGGAACGCGATGCGCACCGACAACCCGATCCAGCGCTTCTGGCGGGACGCCCACGTCGGCCTCGCCCACGCCATCCACGTCCCGGGCTCCGTCTACCACGTGAGCGCCCTGACGGACCTGGACATAGAACCCCCGCAGGGCCCGATGCGCTCCATGATCTGAGGCCCGCCCACCCCGTTGACTTGCGGCGTGTTGTTGTTATGAGCGCCTTCATAACAACAACACGCCGCAAGTCAACGGAGGAGGGCGTGGTCGGCGACCAGCTTGGGGGTCCAGATGACGCGGGCCCGGAGCTTGTCCGCGGCCGGGTCGGTGACCAGCCAGACCACGGCGGCCGCCGGGGCCTCCTCGGGTGTCGGCTCGAAGCCCTTGCCCTTGAGGGCGTCGAGGCCGCCTCGGGCCGCGCCCGCCTCGGTGACGACGAAGCCGGGGTCGAGGTTGAAGGCGCGGACCCCGCGCTCCCGGTACTCGGCGTTGACCGCGCCCGCGAGCCGGCCGAACGCCGCCTTGGACGCCGAGTACGCCACGCCCCAGCCGCCCTCACCGGGCGGCCCCGGCGGATCGCTGGTGGCCGACCCGGAGCACAGGTTGACGATCGTTCCGCCTCCCTGGTCCAGCATGGCCGGGAGGACGGCCTGGAGCAGGACGATCTGGTTCAGGTAGTTGGCGGTGACCGTCCGCTCGGCCACCTCCACGTCGAGGTCGAGGAAGCGCTCGTGGGTGCCCGCGATGTGCGCCACCGCGTTGTTGACGAGAACGTCGACGCGTCCCCAGGTGTCCAGGACGGTCCGCGCGGCGGCCCGCACGCTCGCCCGGTCCAGCAGGTCCATCCGGACGGGCAGCGCCCGCGCGCCGAGCGCCTCGATCTCCGCCCGCGTCCGCGCCAGGCTGCCGGGCACCGGAATCGCGCCGGACGTGCCGTGGCGCGGCGGGATCCGCCCCGCGCCCTCCTCGGCGGTGCGCGCGGTGAAGGCGACGTCGTGCCCGGCGGCGGCCAGCGCGAGCGCCGTCCGCCGCCCGATGCCCCGGCTCGCGCCGGTCACCAGCGCCACCGGTTTCGTTTCCGTCATACCCCGATGACACCCGCTTCCGCCCGGACCCGCCGCGCGACTCTCACTGAGCGGGAAGGCCCCGGCGGCGGGCGGGCGGATTTGGCAGGTTGAGGACCGACGCCCGCCGTACAAGCCGTGCTATCGAAGGGATCCAGGACAGTGACGCAGATCCGAGGGCTGGGATATCTGAGGGTCCAGACCCGGCACATCGAGCGCTGGCGCGAGTTCGCCCTCGACGGGCTCGGGTTCGCCGAGGGCGGCGGTCCCGATCCGGACGGGCTCTACCTGCGCATGGACGAGCGCCGGTCGCGGCTCCGACTGCTGCCGGGCGACTCCGACAAGGTGCTCGCCGTGGGCTGGGAGGTCCGCGACCAGTACGCGCTGGCCGCCGTCCGCGAGGCCGTCGAGAAGTCCGGGACGGCCGTGACGGCGCTCAAGCCCAAGGAGGCGGCGGAACGCGACGCCGAGGAGGTCATCGCGTTCACCGACCCGGGCGGCACGCCCGTCGAGGTGTTCTTCGGGCCGGTCCTCGACCACAGCCCGGTCATCACCGGCTTCGCGCAGAAGTTCGTCACCGGCGCGATGGGGATGGGCCACGTCGTGCTGCCCACCGCGAACTTCGCCGAGACCGCCGCGTTCTACAACGAGGTGCTCGGCTTCCTGCCGCGCGGCGCGATGAAGGTCGGCGGCCCGGTGCGGATCCGGTTCATGGGCGTCAACCAGCGCCACCACAGCCTCGCGGTGTGCCCGGCGCCGCACGACGGCGATCCCGGCCTCGTCCACCTGATGGTGGAGGTCGACACCCTGGACGCGGTCGGGATCGCTCTCGACACAGTCAAGGAGAAGGGCTTCTCCATCTCGTCCACGCTGGGCAGGCACACCAACGACAAGATGGTGTCGTTCTACGTGCGCGCCCCCGGCGGCTGGGACATCGAGTACGGCTGCGAGGGCATGCTCGTCGACGAGACGTACTACACCGCCGAAGAGATCACCAAGGACAGCTACTGGGGCCACGACTGGTCGGGGTCCGAGCCGCTCGCCGCGTTCGCTCCCGTCGAGAAGTGACCCCTCCCCGGTCTTCGGTCGAGCCGGTCGCGCTGAGCGGCGTCGGGGAGTTCGACCACGAGTGCGACGTGCTGGTGGTGGGCTTCGGCGCCGCCGGTGCCGCCGCGGCGTACGAGGCCGCGGCGGCGGGCGCGGACGTGCTCGTCCTGGAGCGGTCGAGCGGCCCCGGCGGGACGTCCGCGCAGTCGGGCGGGGAGCTGTACCTCGGCGGCGGCACGCGGGTGCAGAAGGCGTGCGGCTTCGACGACACGCCGGACGACATGTTCGCCTTCCTCAAGGCGGCGCTCGGCCCGCACGCGGACGAGGAGAAGCTCCGGCTGTACTGCGACGGCAGCGTGGAGCACTTCGAGTGGTTCCGCTCTCGCGGCGTGCCGTTCAAGGAGAGCCTGTTCGACGCGCCGGGCTGGATGCCGTACACCGACGACGGCCTGATGTGGCTCGGTGAGAACGCCTGGCCGTACACCACGATCGCCCGGCCCGCGCCGCGCGGGCACCGCCCGGAGACGCCGATGTTCGCCGGCGGCGTCCTGATGGACAAGCTCGTCGCGGCCGTCGCGGAGGCGGGAGCCGTCACCCACCACGACACCTACGCCACGAACCTCGTCGTGGACGGCGGCCGCGTCGCCGGCGTCGTCGCGCGCAGGTTCGCCGAGGCGGTGACCTACCGGGCGCGCAGGGGCGTCATCCTGACCTCCGGCGGGTTCGTCGACAACGAGGAGATGCTCGCCGACCACGCCCCCGTGCTGCTCGGGCACGACAAGGTCAGCGACGGCACCAGCGACGGATCCGGCATCCGGATGGCGACCGCGCTCGGCGCCGCGACCCGCCGCATGGCGACCGTGGAGATCGCGCTCACCGCCAACCCCGCCGTGATCTGCCGGGGCATGCTCGTGGACGGCCTCGGCCGCCGCTTCATCAACGAGGACGTCTACCCGGGCCTGTTCAGCCACCGGGCCGTCCTGCACCAGCCCGGCCCCTACTGGGCGATCATCGACGAGGCCGGTCACGACGAGATCGCCGAGGCCGACATGTGGGGCGTCCGCCCCAAGCACGCGGCGGAGACGCTCGCGGAGCTGGAGGAGTCCCTCGGGCTGCCGTCCGGCTCGCTGGAGGCGACCGTCGAGACCTACAACAGGTTCGCGGAGAAGGGCGAGGACCCCTACTTCCACAAGGACCCCAGGTGGCTGCGTCCCCTGAAGGGGCCGTTCGCGGCGATCGACCCGGCCGACGGGTTCTTCGGCGCGGGCAGGCACGGCGCCGGGACGGGGGCCGGCGGGTTCACCCTCGGCGGGCTGGACACCACCGTGGACGGCGAGGTCCTCAACCACTCCGGTGAGCCGGTCCCCGGCCTGTACGCCGCGGGGCGCACCGCCTCCGGCATCCACGGCGAGGGCTACATCAGCGGGACGTCCCTGGGCGACGGCACGTTCTTCGGCCGCCGCGCGGGACGCGCCGCCGCGATCACGAAAGGTTCTGCATGAAGTACGCCGTCCTGCTCCCCGTCGCGGCGGGCGTGACCGCCGATCCGCAATGGATCGGCGCCTATGTCCGGCACGCCGAAGCCTGCGGCTTCGAGTCCGTCGGCGCGGTCGAGCACGCGGTGGTCGCGAGCGGCTACTCCAGCGTCTACCCGTACGACGCCTCGGGCCGCATGGAGCTGGCCGACGACCTGGACATCCCCGACCCGCTTGACCTGCTCGCGTTCCTCGCCGGGCAGACGTCGCGGATCGGGCTCGCCACCGGTGTGCTCGTCCTGCCCGACCACCACCCGGTGGTGCTCGCCAAGCGGGTCGCGACGATCGACGCGCTGTCCGGCGGGCGGCTGCGGCTGGTCGTCGGCATGGGCTGGATGCGCGAGGAGGTCGAGGCGTGCGGCGCGGACTTCGACTCGCGGGGGCGGCGCGGCGACGAGCAGCTGGAGGTCCTGCGGAAGCTGTGGGCCGACACCGCGCCCGGCGGGGCGACGCACGACGGCGAGTTCTTCCGGTTCAAGGGGGCGATGAGCTACCCGAAGCCCGTCCAGAAGGGCGGCGTGCCGATCCACGTCGGCGGGCACACCAAGGCCGCCGCGCGCCGCGCCGGCCGCTACGGGGACGGCCTCCAGCCGCTCGGTGTGGCGGGGGACGAGCTTCGTTCCTTGGTCGCGCTGATGCGCGAGGAGGCCGAGAAGAACGACCGTGACCCGGACGCGCTGGAGCTGACGCTCGGCCACTCGCTGTCGGCAGTCACCCCGGAGAAGGCGGGGAAACTGGGCGCCCTCGGGGCGGGACGGCTCGTCCTGCGTGGCAAGCCGACCACGGACCTGAACGAGGCGTGCGACGAGCTGTCGGCCTGCGCCGAGCGCCTCGGCCTCTCATGACGCTCGGCGCCGCCGACCGGATCGCCCTCGGTGACCTGGTCGCCCGGTACGCGCTTTACGCGGACCGGCGTGAGATCGACGCGATGGCCGCGCTGTTCACCCAGGACGCGGTGCTCGTCCTGCCCGACGCGCCCGGCGTGCTCGATCCGGTGCGCGCCTTCACCGGACGTGCGGAGATCACCGGCACCCTCGCGGTGCTGCGCGGCATACCGGTCACGTTCCACGCGCTGGCCGGGGAGGTGTTCGACGCGGGCGCCGGGCCGGGCACCGCCACCGGGGAGGTCGCCTGCGTCGCCCACCACCTGACCGAACGCGGCGACGGCGGGACGTCGGACCTGGTCTGGCACTGCCGCTACACCGACGCCTACCGGCTGGAGGACGGCATCTGGCGCATCGCCCGGCGCGAGCAGCGGATCGACTCGATCGAGACCCGTCCCGTCAGGCGATGGCGCGGGTGAGTGGGGACCCGAGGACAGCGCCACCGCGTCCAGGTGCTCGCGCCAGCGGCCGGAAATTGAACCCCTCACCGTGACCAGCACGTAGTGGAAGCCGATGGCATCCATCATCTTCTGCGGCGAACAGGCCACGGAAGCAGTCACAAACCAGAAGCAGTCACAAACCAGAGAGGAAAACGAAATGCCTCAGTTGTCGCGGCAGCAAGTCGAGCAGACGATGGCCAACGGCGGGACGCTGGAGTTCGGCGGAGACGTGGTCGCCGCCTACAGTGCCATGAATCTCGCCCGTGCGTGCGAGCATCTCAGCGGTGGCAGCCTCACCTCCAAGGACCTGACATACCTGCGTCTGGCAGGCGGCCAGGCCCACATCACGATGAGCCTGGAGATCGTGCCGGCGGAGGCCAGCGCGGGGGCGCAGACCCACACATTCAGCGGAAACATGTTTTCCGTCCACAGAGTGACTCTCGCCGTTGCGTGCGAGCGCCTCAGTCGTCTCCACGGTGGCAACTTCACCGTCAACGACCTGAGATACGCGCGTCTGACAGGCCGCCAGGCCCACGTCACAGTGAGCCTGGAGATCGTGCCCGCAGGCTCGTAGCGGCACGTCATCCTGGTGACGCGCCGCCCAACCCACGAGCCGGTCTCCCTCCAAGGGAGACCGGTCTTTTGGTGCGATCGAACACGTCATCCCGGCAACACCATGCCGCAGGTGAACGTGTCTCGGTGGAGGTTCATACGTGGTGGCAGGCCACGTGGTGGCCTTCGGTCGTCTGGCGTAGCTTCGGTTCTTCTTTCGCGCAGCGGTCGGTGGCTAGGGGGCAGCGGGTGCGGAAGCGGCATCCGCTCGGCGGGTTCAGCGGTGACGGAAGCTCGGCGTTCTCCTGCTCGCCCCCCTGCTCGCCCTCGCCTTGGGCGGCCTCCGGCACCGAGGCGAGGAGGAGGCGCGTGTAGGGGTGCAGCGCCGAGCCGGCCAGCGCGCCGGACGGGACGACCTCGCAGACCTTGCCCAGGTACATCACCATGATCCGGTCGCTGACGTTCTTCACCACCGCGAGGTCGTGCGCGATGAAGATCATGCTGAGGCCGTGCCGCTCCCGGGCGGCCTCCAGGACGTTGAGGATCTGCGCCTGCACGGAGACGTCCAGGCTCGACACCGGCTCGTCGCAGATCAGCACCCGCGGGTCGAGCATCAGCGCGCGGGCGATGCAGACGCGCTGGCACTGGCCGCCGGACAGCTCGTGCGGACGGCGGTCCCAGACGGTGGCCGGGTCCAGGCCGACCGACTCCAGCACCGCCTCGATCCGGGCCCGATCCGGCTTGCCGCCCCACACCGACGGCCCCTCGGCCACGAGGTCGGCGACCTTGCGGCGCGGGTTCAGCGCGGCGACCGGGTTCTGCAGGATCATCTGCATGGTCCTGCGCCGCTCGCGCAGGTCGGCGCGCCCCAGCCCGGTCAGCTCCGCGCCGTTCAGCCGCACCGAGCCGCCGACCGGCGGCGGAAGCTGCATCACCGCGCGTCCCGCGCTCGACTTCCCGCAGCCCGACTCGCCCAGGATGCCGAGCGTCTCCCCGTCCACGAGGTCGAAGCTGATCCCGGAGACCGCGTGGACCTTCTGCCCGCGTCCCGCCGGGAACTCCACGACGAGGTCCTCGACGGCCAGGACGCGGTCGCCGGACTCGCCGGGCCGCAGGTGCGTCGTACCGGTCCCTGCCATCAGGAGCCTCCAACGTTGACGGGGTGGTGGCAGGCGAAGGCGCGGCCGCCGTCGGCGCGGAGCGGCGGCGGCGTCTCGCAGGTGGGCGACGCGTGCCGGCAGCGGGGCGCGAAGGCGCAGCCCTCCGGCGGATCCACCATGTTCGGCGGCGCGCCGTCGATCGTCCGGAGCGTGGAGTGGGGCGGGTCGGCCAGGCGCGGGACGGAGGCCAGCAGCGCCTCGGTGTACGGGTGCCGCGGGCCGGCGAACAGGTCGCCCGCCGGGGCCAGCTCCGCGAGCCGCCCCGCGTACATCACCGCGACCCGGTCGGCGCGCCCGGCGACGACCGCGAGGTTGTGGCTGATCAGGACGATGGCCGTCCCCAGCTCCGACTGGAGCCGCCCCAGCAGGTCGAGGATCTGCTTCTGGACGGTGACGTCCAGCGCGGTCGTCGGCTCGTCGGCGATCAGCAGGGACGGCTCGCCGGCCAGCGCGATCGCGATCACGACGCGCTGGCGCATGCCGCCCGACAGCTGGTGCGGGTACTGCCCGAGCCTGCGGCGCGGCTCGGGGATGCCGACCATGCGCAGCAGTTCCTCGGCCCGGTCGCGGGCGGCGGCGCGCGACAGCCCGCGCATGCCCTCGGTCAGATGGCGGCCGATCCGCTTGACCGGGTTGAGGGCGGTCCCCGGATCCTGGAAGATCATCCCGACCTCGGACCGCCACAGCCTGCGCCGTCCGGAGGCGCTGAGGGCGTGCACGTCCTGGCCGTTCAGGACGACCTTCCCGGTCACGGTCATCGACGGCCCCGACGTGTACAGGCCCATCGCCGTCCGGCCGAGCACCGACTTGCCCGAGCCGGACTCGCCGACGATGCCGAACATCTCCCCGGGCCCCACGGTGAAGGACACGCCGTCCACCGCCTTGAGCGGACCCCGGGGCGTGTGCATCTCGGTGTGCAGGTCCTCCACGGCGAGGACGGGTGCGTCGTTCATACCGGCTCCCTAGAGCTTCGCCTGGCGGGGGTCCCAGCGCTTGCGGGCCTTCTCGCCGATGAGGTTGAACGCGAAGACGGTCAGGAAGAGGGTGATGCCGGGCACCAGCACGATGTGCGGGTACCGGGTGAAGGCGTCGTTCTCCTCACCCTCGGCGATCATGTTCCCCCAGGACGGCGCGGGCGGCTGGACCCCGAGGCCGAGGAAGCTCAGCGACGCCTCCGCGACGATCAGCACCGACACCATCACCATGCCGTAGGACGCGAGCGGCAGCACGACGTTGGGCAGCAGCTCCCGGGTCATGATCCGCCACCGGGACGCGCCGATCGCGTCGGCCGCCACGACGAACTCGCGCTGCGCGAACGCCATCGTGCTCGCCCGCGCCATCCGGATCATGCTGGGGATCGCGAGCAGCGACAGCGCGAGCGCGATGTTGCGCAGGTTCGGCTCCAGGACGGTGCCGAGCGCGATCAGCAGAATCAGCGGCGGGACGGCCAGCAGCGAGTTCGTCAGCACACCGACCGTGGCGTCGGCGCCGCGCCGGAAGTACCCGGCCGCGATCCCGATGGCTCCGCCCACGACCATGCCGATGGCGACCGCGCCGAGCGACACGACGAGCGACGACCGCGCGCCGTGGACGACGCGTGCGAGCAGGTCGAGCCCGAAGTTGTTCGTGCCGAGCGGATGCGGGGTCGACAGGTCGGGGACGGCCATGCCGGGCGTCCCCAGCGTCTTGACGATGTCCTGGTGCTCGCCGAGCGGCAGCAGCGGCGCGGCGACGGCCGTGGCGGCCAGGACGGTCACCCAGCCGACGCAGAGCCAGAACAGCAGGTCGAAGGAGCCGCCGAACACCGCCCGTCCGAGCGCGTTCAGCCCGAGGTAGGCGGCGGCGAGGCCGATGACGACCGCGGCGGCCTGCGCCCAGCCGTCCCCGGCCAGGACGGTCACCGACAGCCCGAACACGACGAGCCCGGCGGCGGCCAGGGCGGAGCCCCACCACCGGGGCCCCCAGCGGGGGCCGGACCCTCGCGCGGCTGCGTCGATCGTGTGCGCCTCAGACATGTGCCCGCCTGATTCGTGGGTCGAGACGGCCGTAGGACAGGTCGATCATCGCGTTCACCAGCACGTAGATCAGCGCGATCACCAGGACCGCCCCCTGCACCATCGGGACGTCGCCCTGGTCGGCCGCGCTGATGATCAGCGTGCCCATGCCGGGCAGCGCGAACAGGTACTCGACGATCACCGTGCTGCCGATGAGCCGGCCCAGGCTGATCCCCATCAGCGTGATCAGCGAGAAGGACGAGGGGCGCAGAGCGTCCCGGAAAAGCACGTGCAACGGCGTCATCCCCTTCGCCTTCGCCGACAGGATGAAGTCCTCCTGCAGCGTCGTGATGAGGTCGCCGCGCAGGACCCGCGTGAACGTCGCCGTCTCCATCAGCGCGATCGTCAGCGCGGGCAGGAACGCGTGGTACAGGTTGTCGCCGATCCCGTCGCTGAGCCGCGACCACTCCAGTCGCGGGAACCAGCCGAGCCGCTCGGCGAACAGCGCGATGAGCAGCATGCCCGCGAGGAAGCTCGGCACCGACAGCGTTCCGAACGTCACCGCGCTGACGACCCGGTCCACCACCCCGCCGGACCGGTACGCCGACCACATCGCCAGGGGGACCGCCAGGAGCAGCGCCATCACCATCGCCAGGACGGCCAGTTCCACGCTGACCGGCAGCGCCGCCGCGATCCGCCCGGCGACATCGCTGTACGGCGGGATGAACGACTCGCCCAGATCGCCGGTGAGCGCGTCGCCCACCCAGTGCCCGTAGCGGACGGGGAGGGGGTCGTTCAGCCCCATCGACTCCCGCTGCTCCTCGTACTCCGCGGCGGTGTGGCCCTCGCCGAGCACCACCACCGCAGGGTCGCTGGGCATCAGGCCCACCAGCGCGAACGTGCCCATGCTGACGATCAGCAGCACCAGCGCCAGCTCGATCAGCCGTCTCGCCAGATCGCGCCCCATGTCGTCTCCCAGCCCTGTCCGATTCGGCCCTGTCCGGTTCAGCCCTGTCCGGTTCAGCCCTGTCCGGTTCAGCCCTGTCCGGTTCAGCCCTGTCCGATCCAGGCGTCGTCGAGCAGGACCATGCTGTTGACGGTCCCGACGACGCCGTGCACGGTGTCCGGCCAGGCGACCAGCTCGGGCTGGGGCCCGAGCACCAGGGCCGGGACATCCTCGTTCCACTGCCGCTGGATGCGTCCCATGACCTCCCGCTGCTCCTCGGTGGTCGCCGCGCCCCGCAGCTCCTCGATCAGCGCGGACATCGCCGGGGTGGTGGGCATCCCGACCGTGAGGTTGCCCTCGGTGTGGAGCGTGGCGTACATGCGGGCGAACGGCCCGGCCTCGCGCCAGCTCAGCGCCCAGCCGGCCACGTCGTAGCTCTTGCGGACGGCCACCCTCGTGATCTGGTCGGAGACGGAGCGGACCAGGTCCAGTTCGACGTCGAAGCCGACGTTCTCCAGCATCGCCTTGGCCGCGAGCGCGGTCGTCCGGGACGCGGGGTCCTGGGAGTCCAGCCAGGAGACCTTGCCGTCGTAGCCGTCGGCCTTGGCCTCCCGCAGCAGGCGGCGGGCCTTGCCCGGGTCGTAGGGGAGCGGCTCGGCGTCCGTGTGCCAGACCGAGAACTCGGGGAACAGCGCGTTGCTCGCGAGGCCGGTGCCGGGGTAGGCGCGCCGGTAGACCACCTCGGGCTGGATCGCGTGGTGCATCGCCTTGCGGACGCGCGGGTCGGCGCCCGGGTGGCCCGGCAGCGCGTTGACCACGGCGGCGTTGCCGAGCGCGACCATGCTGAGGTAGCCGTGGTGCCCGGCCTTCAGCGCCTTCTGGACGGCGACGGGATCGCGCAGGAACGCGCCCTGGATCCGCCCGCTGCTCAGCGTGGCCAGCGCGGCGTCCGGGTCGTCGACGTACACGATCCGGATCCGGTCGAGGTTCGGCTTCCCGTCCCAGTAGCCGGCGCGCGCCTTGAGGACGGTCTCCTCCTTCGGCCGGTACCGCTCGAAGGCGAAGGCGCCCGCGCCGACGGGGGTGAACTCGCCCCCGTCGTCGGACGACTTCGCGACGATCATCCCCGGGCCGGTGGTCAGCATGAACGGGAACGTCGGCCACGCGTGCCGGAGCTTGAACTCGACCGTCAGGTCGTCGGGCGTCTCGACGGCCGCGACGTTGCTCTTCCAGAGCGCGGCCTCGTCCGCGCCCTTCTTCACGTAGCGCTCGATGCTCCACTTGACGGCCTTCGCGTCGAGCGGCGTCCCGTCGCTGAACGTCACGCCGTCCCGCAGGGTGAGCGTGAACGCGGTGGAGTCGCCGTTGGCCTCCAGGTCCTCGGCGAGCTGCGGGTGGATCTCGCCGGTCTCGCTGTCCCCGCGCATCAGGACGTCGTAGATCGCGGCCATCTCCATGCCGCCGGTGGAACCGGCGACGATGGTCTCGGCCGGATCGAGGAGCCCGGCCTCGGCGTAGGCGGCGAGCGTCATCGTCCCGCCCTTGACGGGCGCGCCGTCCTCGTCCTCGCCGATCATGCCGGCCTTGTACTCGGCCGGCGGCCCGGCGGGCCGCTCCCGCCCGCCGTTCTCGCTCTGCCAGGCGCATCCCGTCGCCGCCATCGCGACGATGAGCAGCCCGGCGGAACGACGGCGCCATCTCCACCCGGACGTCTTCACGATCCTCCCGCGAACCCTCTGCGAACGCCCCCGCTGCCCCCTGCCTGGCCAGGTGTCTTTCGGTAGACCAAAACGAGGAAACAACGAAGACCGGATCAGGGGGAGCGCCGAGTCCCACTGAGTGGGATCCGGTTGACATCCGTGCCGCCGGTTGGCCGAGGTTGTCCCAGGGGGGTGCGCATGCCAGACGAGAAGACCGCCCTGCTGGGCGACGACCGCCCGGCCGGTGAGGTGACGTTCGCCGAGCTGGTCGCGGCCCGCGCGGCCGACGACCGGACGGCGCTGGGCTTCGAGGACGCGTCCTGGACGTGGCGGGAGGTCGTCACCGAGTCCCGCCGCCGCGCGACCCTGGCCCGCGCCGCCGGCGGCCACGTCGGCCTCTTCCTGGAGAACGGCCCGGAGCACCTGTTCTGGCTCCTGGGCTGCGCCCTCGCCGGTGTCCCGGCCGTCGAGCTGAACCCGACCCGCCGGGGCGCCGAGCTGGCCCGCGACATCGCCCACACCGACTGCGCCCTGCTCGTCACCGAGACCTCCCGCGCCCCCTTGATCGAAGGGCTGGCGGACGTCCCGGCGCTCACCGTCGACACGGGCGACCACACCGGCCGCCTGGCCGGAACCCACCCGGCGGAGGTCGCGCCCGTCACCCCTGAGACGATCTTCTCCCTCGTCTTCACGTCCGGGACGACGTCGGCTCCGAAGGCGGTGATCTGCACGCAGGGGCGGCTCGGCCGCATCGCCCTCCAGCAGCGCGACCGGCGCGGCCTCACCCGCGACGACGTCTTCTACGTCGTCATGCCGATGTTCCACTCCAACGCCCTGATGGCCGGGATCGCCCCGGCGGTCGCCACGGGCGGGCGCCTGGTGCTGCGCCGCAAGTTCTCCGCGTCCGGGTTCCTGCCGGACGTCCGCCGCCACGGAGTGACGTTCTTCAACTACGTCGGCAAGCCGCTGAGCTACGTCCTGGCCACCCCCGAGCGGCCGGACGACGCCGACAACCCGCTGCGCATCGCGTTCGGCAACGAGGCGGCCGAGCGCGACATCGGCGAGTTCGCCCGCCGCTTCGGCTGCACGGTCATCGACTCCTACGGCTCCAGCGAAGGCGAGATCCGCCTGAACCGCGTCCCGGGCACCCCCCCGGGCTCGCTGGGCGTCGCCGAAGCGGGCACGCTGGTGATCGACCCGGAGACGCTCCGGGAGTGCCCGCCCGCCGAGTTCGACGAGCACGGCGTCCTGCTCAACGCCGACGAGGCCATCGGCGAGATCGTCGACACGACGGGCGCCGGGAAGTTCGAGGGCTACTACAACAATCCCGAGGCGACGGCGAAGCGCGTCCGCAACGGCTGGACGTGGTCGGGCGATCTCGCCTACCGCGACGCGGCCGGCTACTGGTACTTCGCCGGGCGCGACGACGACTGGCTGCGGGTGGACGGCGAGAACTTCGCGGCGGCGCCCCTCGAACGCCTCCTCGCCCGCTTCGACGCCTTCGCGGACGTGGCCGTCTACGCCGTTCCGGACGAGCACGTCGGCGACCAGGTGATGGCGGCGGTCGCACTGGCACCGGGCCGCACGTTCGACCCGTCCGCGTTCACCGCCTTCCTGGCCGCCCAGCCCGACCTGGGCACCAAGTGGACACCCCGCTACATCCGCCTCGTCGAGGCACTGCCCCGCACCCCCACCAACAAGGTGATCAAGCGCGGCCTCCGCAAGGAAGCCCAAGACACGACAGACCCCGTCTACGAACACCGGAACGCCACGTACACCCCCCGAACCCAACGCCAACGGGCACGTTGACTTGCGGCGTGTTGTTGTTATGGAGCGCCCCATAACAACAACACGCCGCAAGTCAACGAGGCGGGTCAGAGTTGGGCGGAGGCCGCCGCGGCCGCTGTGAGGAGTCCGTAGTCGCGCATCCGGTCGGGCGACATCCGGTCGGCCGGGCCGCAGACGACCAGCGCGCCGAGCGGGAGGCCGTCGGCCCCCGCCAACGCGGCGGCGACGGCCCGTGCGCCCTCCTGGACCTCCTCGTCGTTGGAGGACCAGCCCCGCGACCGCACCCGCTCCAGCGCGGACTCGTCGTCGAACCCGGGATGGGCCGCACGCAACCGCTCCACCTCGCCGGGCGGCAGGAGCGCGGCGATCGCCCGCGCCGCCGCGCTGCCGAGGACGGGCATCTCCGCCCCGGCGGGCATGCTCAGCCGCAGGGGCCGCCGGCTCTCCGCCACTTCGGCGACGGTCAGGCGGTCGCCCTCCAGGACCGCGAGAAGGACGGTCTCCCCGGTGTCGTCGCGCAGCCGCTCCATGACGGGGCGGACGGTCGCGACCAGGCTCGCCGTGCCTCCCTTGCGGGCGAGGCCGAGCAACGCCGGTGCCAGCTCCCACCGGGTGGCCGGCCCGCCGGCGGGCCGGATCCATCCGACCTGGTGGAGCGTCACCGCGGTCCGGTGCACCGCGCTCTTGTCGAGTCCGGTGGTGCGGGCCAGCTCGCTCACCCCGACCGGCTGCCCGTCCGCGATCGCCTCCAGCAGCACGCACGCGTTCCGGACCGACCGCACCTGCTTGACCGTGCTCGTCTTGACCGTGCTCATCTTGACCGTGCTCATCCCGCCAACCTACGATCGACATAGAGAAACAAACGTGTCACATAGTAACACAGCGAGGTGGTCATGTCCGGGTCCCTGTTCCTGCCCGAGCCCGAGCCGCGTGCGGTCAAGTACACGATCGTCTCGGTGGACGACCACGTGGTGGAGCCTCCGCACACGTTCGACGGCCGGCTGCCGGCCAGGCTTCAGGAACGGGCGCCGCGGATCGTGGAGACGCCCGAGGGGAACCAGGTCTGGGAGTTCGAGGGCGACCGGTACACCCAGGTCGGGATGAACGCGGTCGCCGGACGCCGGCCGGAGACCGTCACGTTCGAGCCGTTCCGCTTCGACCAGATGCGCCAGGGCTGCTACGACGTCGAGGCCCGCGTCCACGACATGGACATCAGCGGCGTCTGGGCGTCGGTGAACTTCCCGTCCCAGATCACGGGTTTCTGCGGGCGCGTCTTCTTCGCCACCCATGACCAGGAACTCGGGCACGCCTGCGTGCGCGCATGGAACGACTGGCTGTACGACGAGTGGCACTCCAAGTACCCCGACCGGATCGTCCCGCTCGGCATCACCCACCTCACCGACCCGGATCTCGCCGTCGAAGAGATCCGGCGCAACGCAGCCCGCGGCTTCACCTCGGTGACGTTCCCGGAACGGCCGCACGCCATCGGCCTGCCCTCGCTCTGGGACCGGGACCACTGGGACCCGATCATCCAGGCGTGCGTCGACACCGACACGGTCGTCTCCCTGCACGTGGGCAGCTCGGGGCTGCAGAACCACCCGCCCGGCGCCCCGCGCCTGCAACTCGGCGCCACGCTCTTCGGGCAGCAGTCGCTGCGCGCCTGCGCCGAATGGCTGTGGTCGGAGTACCCGCTGCGGTACCCCGACCTCAAGATCGCGATGAGCGAGGGCGGTATCGGCTGGGTGGCGATGCTGCTCGACCGGCTCGACAACATCGTGGACCGCTCCGGGTACGGCAGAGGCTGGGAGGTGCGTCCCGCCGACGTGCTGCGCCGCAACTTCTGGTTCTGCACGATCGACGACCCGTCCACGATCGACACCCGGCACCGGATCGGCGTGGAGAACATCATGGTCGAGACCGACTACCCGCACGGCGACAGCACCTGGCCCGACACCCAGTCCGTCCTCGAAGAGGCCTGGGGGCACATAGACCCGGCCGAGCTCCGGGCGATGTGCTCGGAGAACGCCGCCGCCCTCTACCGGCACCCGCTGCCCGCCACCGTGCTCCCTCTAAGCTGAAGGAGGACGCGTGTTCGAACCCACGCCCGGCAAGCTCATCCCCGACCTGACCCTCCGGGAGGAGCTCGTCCTCCTCGCCCGCTGCCTCTGGCGCGAGGGCTACAACGACCACCTCGCCGGTCACATCACCTGCGCGCTGGGGGACGGCACCCTCCTGTGCAACCCGTGGCTGATCACCTGGAACGAGCTGCGCCCCCACCAGGTCATCCGCATCGACCTGGAGGGCGGCCTCGTCGAAGGCGACTGGCCGGTCCCGCTGGGCATCCCGCTCCACCTGGCGCTGCACCAGCAGCGCCCCGACGTCGGGTGGGCCGTGCACAACCACCCCCTGTACGGGACCGTCTGGGCCGACATGCGCGAGGTGCCCCCCGCCATGGACCAGAGCTCCATCCTGGGCGGCGGCGAGGTGACCCTGGTGGACGAGTACGACGAGCCGGTCAACAGCATGGAGGCCGCCCGCGCCGCCGTCGCCGCGATGGGCGAGGCGGACCTGGCGCTCCTCGCCGGCCACGGCGTCTTCGTCGTCGGGGGCTCGGCCCGCGCCGTACACCAGCGCGCCACCGCGCTGGAGCAGCGCTGCCAGCGCGCCTGGCACATCCGCGCCGCCGGCGGCGCCCTGGAATCGCCGCTGCCCACCTGGTGGGCCGACAAGATGCGGCGCAGCGACGGCAACGGCTTCGCCGGCTTCTGGGAGGCCATGGTCCGCCAGGAACTCCGCGCGGACCCGGACCTCCTGTCCGGCTAGCCGTACCGGTCGTCCCGGTGGTCCCCGCCGGGCCGGCGCTCGTCGTCGCCCCGCCGGGGCGACTCGATCACCAGGCCCTCGAACTGTTCCGCCACGGCCTGGTACACCTGGGCCCGCCCGGCGCACACGCCCGCGCCCCACACCCGGCCCTGCCGCGACCAGACCCGGGACCGCGCGGTCTCCATCTCCGCGAGCGTCCGCCAGGCCCGCACCTCGCCCGTGAAGACCACCAGCGATTCGCCCGAATCCGGCTCAGGGTCTCCGAAGAGGAACACCGACACCGGGGACGACGCCGGAAACACCGGCCGGACGGCCCCGCGCCCGCCTCGGTGCCATCGGCGCGACCTGGAGCGCCGCCGCGCCGCCCACGCATCGCGCAGCCTCCGCACGGTGATCATCGAACGACCTCGAACCACACGGTGTGCTGCCCGTCCTCCCCGCGCAGCACGCCCCAGCGGTCGGCGAGCCGGCTCACCAAGAGCAGCCCGCGCCCGGTCTCGTCCCATGCCGAACTCCGCGCCGGAATCGCCGGACTTCCTTGCGAGCCGCCGTCGTCCCTGATCTCCACCCGCAGCCGGTCGGACGACATGAGCACGGTCACCCGGACGCCGCCGCCGGGCCTGCCGCTGGCGGTGTGCTGTACGGCGTTGGTGACGATCTCGCAGACCATCAGGTCCACGTCGTCCAGGTCGAAGCCGTCCGCACATCGGGTGAGCCCCCGCAGCACCCGTGTGCGGACGTCCCGGACGTCCAGAGTTCCGGACGAGCACATCCGCTCGGTGCGCTCCCGGTCCCAGACGATCACCACGTGACCCGGGCGACCTGATCGGGCGTCAGCCGGACCGGCCCGCCGGCCACCCGGTGAGCGGTGTCCCGTGGGAACGACCACTCGCCGCCGTCCTGGCCGGCGAGCACCCCCGGTCGTGGTCGCCGCGACGGCACAGCCGGCGGGCGGGTTGGCAGGTTCGACATGGTCCGACTCCTTTCACCCGGGTGAAGGCCCGGGTGCGGGCACCGCCCCCGGGCCCGCTCGGCTTCTGGTCGATCGCCTGCGGCTGGTCGGCCGCTTGTGGAACTCTCTGCATAGGATGCATCACTCAGCGTATTAATGCAAAGGTTGCATCTACATTGCTTGCATTCGCGATCCCCGGGGTGCGGACGGGGCCCCGGCCGCGCTCGCGCCCCGGGCCGACCCGTGGAAAGGAGCCGCAATGGGGGCACCGACGGTGCGACTCCGGCGTCTCGCGGCAGAGCTTCGCCGGCTGCGCAGGACCGCTGAACTCACTCGCGAGCAGGTCAGCGAGCAGACCGGCATCAACGTGGCCACGCTCTACCGGATCGAGACCGCCCGCGTCCGCCCTCAGGCGCGTACGCTGTCCGGGCTCCTGGACGTGTACCGGGTGGAAGAGCCGAAGCGGTCCGAACTGAGGACCCTGCTCAAGCAGGCGGCGACGCGCGGCTGGCTGCACACCTTCGCCTCGGACCTTCCGGAACGGTACGCCTCCTACATCGAGTTCGAGTCCGAGGCGTGCGAGGTGCTGAACTACGAGTGCCTTTTCATTCCCGGGCTTCTCCAGACCGAGCGCTACGCGCGGGCCGCCATCAACGGCGCATTTCCCGAGTCCACCGACGAGGAGATCGAGAGCAGGGTCGACGCGAGGATGCGGAGACAGGCGGCCCTCACGAAAGATCAGCCGCTGAAATTGTGGGCGATCGTGGACGAAGCCGCCATCCGTCGCATTGTGGGTGGAGCGGAGATCATGCGGGAGCAGCTCGACCACCTCCGGGCCGCCACGGCGCGTTCGAACGTGAACCTCCAGGTGATCCCGTTCGACGCGGGAAGCCACCCGGGCATGCCCGGCTCCTTTGTTGTCATGAACTTCGTGGAGGAGATCGGGCCCGACATCGTGTATATCGAAAGTCAAGCAGGAGACATTTTTCTGGAAGAAGACGCGGACATCGCGCGTTATAACCTGGTCAGTGCGCATCTTCGTGCCGTTGCGCTCAGCCCGAGCGCTTCCGATTCACTGATCGCCGCAGTTGGGAAAGAACTGGACTCGGAAAGGGGAGCATGATGATCACCCCGCATGACACATCAAACGCTCTGTGGAGAAAAAGCAGCCGGAGCGGCGGTGGCAACTGCGTCGAGGTCGCCGGTGCGCGAGCCGCCGTCGCGATCCGCGACAGCAAGGCCCCCGGCAACGGGCACCTCACGCTCAGCGCCCGGACGTGGCTCACCTTCACGGCCCAGGTCAGGGCCGGGTGCCACGAGCGGAGCGCGGACGAAGGCGTCTGATCCCTCTCGCGCCGGCGCGCCTTGCCCGGACGGCCTTCACGCCGACGGGCGGTGAGGCGATCATGTATTAGATGAGACATGTACGTCTCATCTGGGTTATGGTCGTCTCATGGCTGTCGATCGTGATCAGGTGTTGCGCGCCGCCGCGGCCCTGCTCGCCCGCAAGGGCAGCGCGACCATGGACGAGGTCGCGCGGGCCGCCGGGATCGGGCGGGCGACGCTGAACCGGCACTTCCCCGGGCGGGACGCCCTCGTCCGCGCCCTGGAGGACTACGGCATCGCCGAGTGCGAGGCCGCCCTGGAGGCGGTGGACCTCGACGAGGGGGCTGCGGCCGATGTGGTGCGCCGCCTGGTACGCCGGATCGAGCCGTCCGCCGGTCTGCTGGCCTTCCTCTACAGCGAGAACCAGCTGTTCGAGGGCGAGGAGCAGAATCCGGGCTGGGCCCGTATCGACGCCCGGCTGACCGGGCTGTTCCGGCGCGGGCAGGAGAGCGGCGAGTTCCGGCTGGACCTCAGCCCGGTCTGGCTCACCGAGGCGCTGTACGGCCTCCTGGCCTCGGGCGCCTGGGCGGTGACCGACGGACGCGTGGCGCGCAACGACTTCAGCCACATGGTCACCGAGCTGCTGCTCGGCGGCGTCGCCCGGCAAGCGGAATCGTGACCGGCACCCGCCGGCCCGCCGGCCCGCCGGAGACGGAGAAGCACCCCGCACGCTGGCTGGCGCTGGCCGTGCTCGTCCTGGCGGTGCTGCTGGTGGCCGTCGACGCGACCGTCCTCGCGCTGGCGACCCCCTACCTCAGTGAGGACCTGCGGCCGTCGGGGACGCAACTGCTGTGGATCGGCGACGTCTACTCCTTCGTGATCGCCGGGCTGCTGGTGTCCATGGGCAGCCTCGGCGACCGCATCGGCCGCAGACGGATCCTGCTCCTCGGCGCCACGGCGTTCGGCGCGATATCGGTCCTCAACGCCTACGCGACCACGCCGGAGATGATGATCGCGGCCCGCGCGCTGCTCGGCGTCGCCGGCGCCACGCTGATGCCCGCGACCCTCGCCCTGATCCGCAATCTCTTCCACGACCCGCGCGAACGCAGCCTCGCCATCGGCCTCTGGGGGGCCGCCGCCTCGGCCGGCATGGCGGTCGGCCCGATCCTGGGCGGTGCGCTGCTGGAGTACTTCTGGTGGGGTTCGGTCTTCCTGATCAACCTGCCGGTGATGGCCGTCCTGGTCGTGGCCGGCCTCAAGCTGCTGCCCGAGTCGCGCAACCCCGCCCCCGGCCCGTGGGACCTGGTCGGCGTAGCCCTGCTGCTGGTCGGCATGGTGGGCGTCGTGTACGCGATCAAGGAGTCCGCCGCGCACGGGTTCGCGCGGGGCGCGCTCGCCGCGGGCCTGCTGGGCGCCGCCGCCCTGCTCGGGTTCGTCCGGCGCCAGCTCACGCTGTCCGCTCCGCTGCTGGACATGCGGATGTTCCGCAACCCCGGCTTCAGCGGCGCGGTCCTGGCCGACCTGATGACCATCTTCGGGCTGGCCGGCGTGATCTTCTTCCTCTCCCAGTACCTGCAACTCGTACAGGACAGGAGCCCCCTGGAGGCCGGCCTGGCCGAACTGCCCGTCGCGGTCGGCGCGGTGGTGGCCGGGCTGCTGGCCGGGCGCGCGGCCCGGCGCTTCCCGGTCCGCGCCGTGGTCTGCGGCGGGCTGGCCGCCGTCGGCCTGGGGCTCGCCCCGCTCACCGTGATCGACCCGTCCACCGGGTATCCGCTGCTCGGGACCGCCTTGCTGGTCGTCGGCATCGGCGCCGGCTTCGCCTTCACCGTCACCGCCGACGTGATCCTCTCCAGCGTCCCCAAGGAGCAGGCGGGCGCCGCCTCCGCGGTGTCGGAGACGGCGTACGAACTCGGCACCGCCCTCGGCATCGCCCTGCTCGGCTCGATCGTGACCGGCGTCTACCGGGGGTTCGACGGCCCGGCCGGAACCCCGGACGCCGCGCACGAGTCGCTGGGCGCGGCCGTGCAGATCGCCGAGCACCTGCCGCCCGGCACCGCCCCGGCGCTGCTGGAGGCGGCCCGCGACTCCTTCGTCGACGGTCTGTCTCTCGCCGCCGGCGCGGGGACGGCGACCCTGCTGGCCGCCGCCACCGTCACCTGGTTCCTGCTACGGGGCCGGAAACTCGACGACGAGCCCGCGGAACACTGACCCGGACCGGCCGGCGGCGTCCGTCCCCACGGGCGAGGGGGCGGTGCCGTGCCGCGGCTATGACGGGTCGGGGAGCATGCGGCGCATCGCCTCGTGGGCGGCCAGGACCTTGCGGTCGCGGGGGAAGCCCGCGCGCTTCCGGGCGGCCTCGTCGTTGCCGCCAGCGACCCAGACGGGGCCGTCCTTGAGGTGGTCGAGGCCCTCGCGGGCGATGTCGTCGGGCTCGGCGACGTTGAGGCCCGGCATGTCCATGTTCAGGCCGGCGCGTTCCATCGCCGGGGTGCGGGTCACGCCGAGGACGAGTTCCAGGACGTCCACCCCGTGCTCGCGCATCTCCAGCCAGAGGCCCTCGGCGAAGACGCGGCCGAACGCCTTGACGGCCGAGTAGATGCTGATCTGCGCCTGGCCCATGTAGCCGGCGAGGGAGCCGACCAGCAGGAGGCCGCCGCGTCCGCGCTCCTTCATGAGCGCGCCGAAGTGGTGGGTGAAGGCAAGCTGCGCGGTGATGTTGAGGTCGATGACGCCCTGGAAGCGGTCCAGGTCGCCGGTGACGAACTCGTGGCCGTAGCTGTTGGCGCCCGCGTTGAAGACGAGAAGCCCGACGTCCAGGTCGTCGGTGACCTCGCGGAGCGCCTTGAGCGGGTCGGGGGCGACGAGGTCGAGTTCGAGGGTGCGGACCTCCACGCCCTTCGCGCGGACGGCCTCGGCGGTCTCCGCCAGGGGGCCGGGCTTGCGGGCGATGAGCACGAGGTTCAGGCCCGCGTCGGCGAGCCGGTGCGCGAACGCGGCGCCGACCCCCTCCGAGCCGCCCGCGATGACGGCCCACGGGCCGTATTCGTCGATCATTGTTCTCCGTCCAGGTCCGGGGACCAGGCGACGCCGTTGATGTGCGAGCCGCCGTCCGCGAACAGGGTGTTTCCGGTCAGGTAGCGGGCGTCCTCGGACGCGAGGAACACCGCCACGGGCGCGATGTCGGTCTCCGGGTCGCCGAGGCGGCCCATCGGGTTGGCCCGGTCGGCGGCGGCCTCGATCTCCGGGTGCGCGGCCGCCATCCGGTGGAACGCGGCGCTCTTGGCGCCGGGGCAGATCGCGTTGACGACGACGCCGGCGGGCGCCCACTCGCGGGCGGCCGTGCGGGTCAGCGTCCGGAGCGCCTCCTTGGCCGAGTTGTACTCCAGGGTCCCCATGTGGGCGTTGACACCGTTCAGGGAGCACATGTTGATGATGCGGCCCCAGCCGTTCGCCTTCATGTGGGGGAACGCGGCCTGCATCGCCCACAGCGGGCCGTAGTAGCCCATGGCGAAGCCGCGGGCCAGGGCTTCGTCGGTCTTGGTCTCGACGCGGCCGACCGTCCCGGCGCCCCAGGCGTTGTTGACCAGGATGTCCACGCCGCCCCAGGTGCCGACGGCTGCCGCGACCATCGCGTGCACCTGCGCCTTGTCGGTCACGTCCGTCGGGACGAACCGGGCGTTCTCCCCGATCTCGGCGGCCACCCGCGTGCCGGTCTCCTCGTTCAACTCCGCCACCAGGACGCGGGCGCCCTCGGCGGCGAAGCGGCGGGCGACGCCGCGTCCGATGCCGTCGCCCGCGCCGGTCACGACCGCGACCCGCCCCGCGACCCGTCCGGCCGGTCCGTCCGCCGTCACTCGACCACCTTGATGGCGCCGGTCAGCGCCGCCTCCTGGATCGCCGAGCGCAGCGCCGGGCAGGTGTCGTGCGGGTCCTGGATGCCCGCGCACGCGGCCCTCGCCTCGGCGTTCCACTGGATGCTCGTCTGCTCCCAGCTCGCCTTGCGCACCAGCACCTCGGCGGCGCAGCGGCGGCACCGGACGGGCAGCAGCGGGCCGTCCAGGAGGCGCTCGTCCCGCAGAGCGCCCTCCCGGCTCGTCATGCCGAGGCCCCCTCGGAGTCCAGGCGGGCGAGGTTCTCGTCGACCTCCTTCTGCCACGATTCGACCGGACGGGTCGTGTCGATCTCGAACTCGAACCGGTCGGTCATCTCCGGCCTCACGTCGGCGACGTCGACGTAGAACTGCTCGTACCAGCGGCGCAGCTGGTAGACGGGGCCGTCCTCCTCGCACAGCAGCGGGTTGTCGATGCGGGCCTTGTTCTTCCAGATCTCGACGTCCTGCTGGAAGCCGAGCAGGATGAACTCCGACAGCTTCTGCGCCGTCGCCTCGGCCGCCTCCGCCGGCAGCGTGTCGCTGTGCTGGACGATGATCCCCGAGTGCAGCGAGAACGAGTTCTGGTCGATCGGGTAGTGGCAGTTGATCAGGACGGAGTTCAGGTCGTACCCGTCGTAGTGGTACGTCAGCTCGTCGATCATGAAGGACGGGCCGTGGTAGGACGCGACCGAGGTGTTGCCGAGCATCCGCGGCCCGCCGCCGCCCGAGCCCTCGCGCCTGCGGCGGGAGTCCTCCCTGGTCACGCCCTTCATGATCTGGGTGGCGACCTGGCCCTCGAAGATGTTCTTGAAGAACGTCGGGAAGGACTGGTGGATGTAGAAGAAGTGCGCCATGTCCACGACGTTGTCGATGACCTCGCGGGCGTTGGTGTGGACCACCTGCTCCGTCCAGCGCCAGTCGGTCCAGTCGTCGCGGGTGGCGCCCTCGATCACCGGGATCGTCACGTCCGCCGGGGGGTTGTTCCCCTCCGGGTCGTTCCAGACGAACAGGAGCCCGTCCTGCTCCATCGTCGGCCACGACGCGGTCCGGGCCCGCAGCGGGACGCGCCGCGCGTAGGGGATCGACTTGCAGCGCCCGTCGCCGCCCCAGCGCCAGTCGTGGAACGGGCAGGCGATCTCGTTGCCCTTGACGGTGCCCTGCGACAGGTCGCCGCCCATGTGCCGGCAGTACCCGTCGAGCACGTTCGTCCTGCCGTCCGCACCGGTGAAGACCACGAGCTTCTGCCCGAACGCGTTGACCGTGTGGGGCTTGCCGTCCTTGAACTTCTCGGCCAGCCCGAGGCAGTGCCATCCCCGGGCGAAACGGGAGGAGATCGCCTCCGCCTCGATGGCGCGGACGGCGTCCGACTCGGTTGCGGTCACGTGGATCATCCCTTCGAAGACGGATGGGTGATTCGAACGTTAGGTCGCAGGTCACCATCCCGTTCGGCGAGTCCCGCTGGCCGGGACGTTTCCGCCCGCCGCGGCACCCTGACATGGTGTCCTGCAAAGGCAGTGCAGAGGAAGGAGCGGGGATGAGCAACGAGGTCCTGGACGCCGTGCGCGGGCTGCTGCCGGGCATCGCCGAGCGGGCCCGGCCCGTGGACGAGAAGGGACGCATCCCCTCCGAGACCATCCGCGAGCTGACCGCCGCCGGCGTGTTCCGCATGCTCCAGCCCGCCCGGTACGGCGGAGCCGAGGACGACCCGGTCGCGTTCTACGAGGTCGTCCGGGCGATCTCCGGCGTCTGCGGCTCCACCGGCTGGGTCGCGGCGATCCTCGGCGTCCACTCCTGGCACCTCGGACTGTTCGAGGACGAGGCGCAGCACGAGGTGTGGGGCGCCGGGACGGACACGCTGATCTCCTCGTCGTACTCCCCGATCGGGCGGCTCACCCCGGTCGACGGCGGCTACGAGCTGACCGGGCGGTGGTCGTTCTCGTCCGGCTGCGAGTTCGCGTCCTGGGCCCTCCTCGGCGCCCTCGTCGTCGGCGCCGAGGGACGTCCCGTCGACTTCATGACGGTGCTCATCCCGCGCGAGGACTACGAGATCCACCAGGTGTGGGACTCGATGGGCCTGCGCGGCACCGCGAGCGACGACATCGTCGTGGAGAACGCGTTCGTCCCCGCCCACCGCGCGATGCGCAACTTCGAGCAGGCGCAGCTCCGCAACCCGGGCCGCAAGGTCAACACGGGCCCGCTCTACCGGATGCCGTTCGGGACGATCTTCACCGCCACGGTCACCGCCAGCGTGATCGGCATGGCGGCCGGCTGCCACGACCACTACGTGGACAGGATGCGCGAGCGGATCCGGCTGAGCCTGGGCGGCGGCCGGTTCGTCGAGGACCCGTTCGCGCAGGTCGCCGTCGCCCGCGCCGCGTCCGAGATCGACGCCGCGGTCCTGCAGACCGACCGGAACGTCCGGGAGATCCACGAGTACGCGGTCCGCAACGAGAAGATCCCGATGGAGCTGCGCCTGCGCGCCCGCCGCGACCAGGTCCGCGGCACCGAGCGCGCCATCGAGGCGATCGACATCCTGTTCAAGACCGCCGGTGGCAACTCCCTCCACCGCGGCAACATCATCGAACGCACCTGGCGCGACGCCCACGCCGGCAGCGTCCACGTGGCGAACGACGTGGAACACGCCCTGTCCATGTACGGCCGCGGCGAATTCGGCCTCAAGGTGGAGGACAACCTCGTCTGACTCCGCCGGGTCTCCCCGGGACCTACGTAGGCCGCGTCTATGTAGATGGAATCTACATAGATACCGTCCGTGGGGGCGGGCAAGGCCGGGCTCGGTCAGCAGTCGCTCGGTGGGGTTCGGCCTGTGCGGAGGGCTTGGACGTAGTTCAGGCCCTCCTCGAACGACACGTCCATCAGGCCGCGGTGGTCGGCGCCGTCGAACATGCCGTACGTGATGCCGCTGTACCTCTTGCACAGGTCGGTCACCACTTGGTCGGTCGCCCCCGGCGTGACCTCTGCGTCGTCCATGCCCTGGAGGACGAACGTCGGCACCTTCAGGTTCAAGCCGATGGGCTCCTGCGAGCGGAGGTAGGTCTCCAGCGGCGCCAGGTCCGCGTCCGGGCGGAACACGTCCTCTGTCGGCAGGTCCGCGCTCAGCTCCCTGAGCTGGGCCGTGCACGCGCTGGTACGGGTCGCTCGGACGAGCGGGGCGGCCCGCTCGGTCACCAGGTCCTCCGGCACGAGGGACGGGTCGGCGGCCTGGGAGCCGGTGAGCATGACGAACAGGAACGGCAGCGCGCCCCTCGCACCCGGCAGCCCCGCCTTCACGTAGCCGGGGGTCTGGCTCATGAAGGAACCGGGGGCCAGCGCCAGGGAGCCCTTGAGCCGGACGTCCTGGGGCGTCCGCCGCTGCGCGGCGGTGAACAGGGCCGCCTGGCCGCCCTGGCTGTGGCCGGCGGCGAACCAGTCGCGTCCGATGCGCCGGTCCAGCCTGCGGGCGGCGCGCACGATGTCGGTGACGGTGTTCGCCTGGCTGACGCCGTTCATGTACGGGTGGCCGCCCGGGGTGGCGAGGCCCTCGTAGTCGGTCTGCACGACGGCGTAGCCCTCGGCCACCCACTTGTCCAGGTACCGCTCGGTGTAGGCGAGGTAGTCGTGGGCGGGGCCGTCGGCGGTGTCGGCGGACGGGGCGCACACGTCGGCGGTGCCGGTCGTGCCGTGCGCCCAGCTGAGCACGGGCCAGCCGCCGCGCGGCGCCTCGCCCTCCGGGATCGCCACGGTGCCGGTCACGGTGATCCGCGTGCCGCCCACGCCCTCCGACGTGTAGGTGATCTTCCGGTTGACGGCGGCGCTGGGCAGTGCCGCCGCGTTCGTCAGCGGGTCGCTGTCGAGCAGCCTTCCGCGGTGCCCCGGCGGGACTCCGTGGTCTCCGGCCTGGGCGGGGACGGCGACGATTCCGGCCGTCCCGGCGAGGGTGATGGCCGCGGTGGCGAGGACCGCGGTGCGTCTCCTGGCAGATCTCATGGGGAGTTCCTCGTGATGTCCTGGACGGCGCGGTAGGCGAACGCCATCGCCGAACCGATGGGGATGCCCGGACCGGGATAGACGGGGCCGGTGAAGGAGGCGCTGGTGTTGCCCGCCGCGTAGAGCCCGGGGATGGGACGGTCCGTGCCGTCCAGGACGCGGCCGTCCGGGTCGGTGCGCAGCCCGCCCTTCGTCCCGAGGTCGCTCAGGACGACCTCCGCCGCGTAGAACGGCGGCTGGCCGACGGCGACCACGCACGGCCTGCCACCGGAGAAATAGCGGTCGTAGGGGTCCTCGCCCCGGTGGAAATCCTGGTCCACGCCCTTCTCCGCGAAGCCGTTGAACCGCTCGACGGTCGAGGTCAGCGCGTCCGGGGAGAGGTCGATCCTCCCGGCCAGCTCGTCCAGGGTCCCGGCCTGGACCCAGTGGCCCGACGCCACCTGGTCGTCCGGCGCCAGCGGCGGGACGGAGATCGCCGGGAGCCCGCCGGAACGGGCGTCGAAGACCAGGTGGAAGGGGCCCTGGGCCGCGGCCATCCGCCGCCCCATCCGGTCGTAGGGGAGGGACTCGTTGGCGAAGCGGCGCCCCGACCCGTCCACGATGAGCCCGCCCCGGAAGCCGAGCGTGAAGGCGGGCCGCCCGTCCGGGGTCAGCAGGCCGGGGCAGTACCACGCCTGGTCGAGCAGCCCGGTGGACGCGCCGATCCGCACGGCCGCCTCGATCGCGTCGCCGGTGTTCGCGCCGTCCGGGGCCATCGTCCAGTTCGCGTCGCCGTGCACGCCGCCCGCCTCCCGCAGCGCCACCGACGACTCGAACCCGCCGGCGGCCAGCAGCACCCCGCGCGCCGCCCGCAGCCGGAGGGAACCGGCCTCCACGCCCACGACCCGGCCGTCCTCCACGATCAACCCGGTCAGCGGGGTCTCGGTCCGCACGACGCCGTTCCCCGTCGCGGTGAGCGCCAGCAGGAGCCGCCCGATCAGCGAACGGCCCTGCGCCATCGGCTTCGACGCGTGGCCGCGTCCCGCCCGGTCCCGGTCGACCGGCGGCCGGACGAGTCCGGCCAGGTCGCCGAGCTCCTCGACCGGCAGTTCCGGCGGCACGAACGAACGCCCCATGTCCAGGCGTCCGGGCGCGTCGAAGTAGTCGGGAAACGCCTGGAAGCGGAACTCGATCGCCGGGTCCTTCTCCAGGAACTCCACCAGCTCGGGCGCCGTCGCCAGGAACGCCTCGCGGCGCTCCTCCTCGGCGTCCCCGAGCAGCGCCCGGAGGTAGGCGCGCGCCGACTCCGCCGAGTCGCCGAGCCCGGCCCGCTCCTGCACCCGCGTCCCCGGCAGCCAGATCGCCGACCCCGAGTACGCGGACGTCCCGCCGAGCAGCGCCGTCTTCTCCAGGACGGCCGTCCGCAGCCCGCCCGACGCCGCCGCGAGCGCACCGGCCATCGCCCCGGCGCCCGATCCGGCCACCACCACGTCGTACTCGTCGTCCCACCGGGCGTTTCCCACGTGAATCCCCTCCGGATCTCGGCGCGGGCACAACGTAAACGCGTGCCGAGCCACGGCGGGAGGCACGGTCCCACTGACCGGTATCGCGGATCGCGGGTGCGGCCGGGAGTCCGGATATTGTTCCTTGTCAACAGCAGGAACGGACCCGGGGGGAGGACCGTGGCGAGGATCGCAGCGGGCAGGCCGTCGGCCGAGCCGAACTCGCCCGAGCAGCACGACCGCCGCAGGCGCATCCTCCGCGCGGCGGCGCGGATCGGCGCGGAGAAGCCCCTCGAACGCGTCCAGATGCACGACGTGGCCAAGGAGGCCGGGGTCGCGATCGGCACCCTGTACCGGTACTTCCCGTCGAAGGTCCACCTGTTCACCGCGGTCATGGCCGCGCAGGTCGACCGGCTCCGGGAGCAGGTCCGCGAGCCCGCCCCGGGCACCGCCCCGGAGGACGCGGTCGCCGACCTGCTGGTGCAGGCCAGCCGCAGCCTGCTGGCCGAGCCGGTGCTGTCCACGTCCATGCTGCACGCGTCCAACACCGCCCACGTCGCGACCGTCGCCGACACCGTCCACATCGACAGCACGATCCGGGAGACCCTGCTGACGACCGTCGGCATCGACAACCCGACCGTCCAGGACGTCACGCTCGTCCGGCTCCTGGTCCAGTGCTGGTACGGGGTCCTCCAGTCGAGCCTCAACGGCCGCGCGTCCATGGCCGACATCGAGGGCGACATCCGCCTCGCCTGCCGGCTGCTGCTCGCTCCCCGCTCCAACGCGCCCGGCGAATAGCCGGTGCGGCGCACCGGGCTCCCGGTGATCGGGATCGCCCCCGGCATCCGCGGCGGGCCCCGGCTAGCGTGCCGCCATGAATCGCTATGACGGCGTGAAAGTGCTGCTCACCGGGGCGGCGTCGGGCATCGGACGGGCCACGGCGCTCCGCCTCGCCGCCGAAGGGGCCGCGGTCCGCGCGGTGGACGTCTCCGAGAAGGGCCTGGCCGAGACTGCCGCCGCGGCCGCCGGGCCGGGCACGATCACCGTCCGCACGGCCGACGTCACCGACGAGCCTGCCGTCGTCGCCGCCGTGGCGGACGCCGCGGAGACGCTCGGCGGCATCGACGTCCTCGTCAACGTGGCGGGCGTCCACAAGACCACCCCGATCGAGACGCTGACGGTGGACGACCTCAACCGGCTGTTCTCCGTCAACCTCGTCGGGACCGCGCTGTTCTGCCGGGAGGCGCTCAAGCACCTCCCGGACGGCTCCGGCGTGATCGTCAACACGGCGTCGCTGGCGGCGACGCAGGGAAACCCGTACATGACGGCGTACGCGGCGTCCAAGGGCGCGGTGCTCGCGTTCTCGCTCAGCCTCGCGGCGGAGCTGACCGGCCGCCGCATCCGCGTCGTGCCGATCTCCCCGGGGTCCGTCGACACGCCGCTGATCCGGGCGGCCGGCATGTTCCCCGAGGGGCTCGACCTCGGCTACTTCTCCAAGATCCGCTCCTACTTCGGCGCGGCCGACCCGGCGCAGATCGCGGCCGCGATCGCGTTCGCCGGCTCGTCCGACGCGGGCTACTTCACCGGCGCCGACCTCCGCGTCGACGGCGGCGCGCACACCTAGAGGCGCGCACACCTAGAAGGGACACCCACATGGCACGGACCATCGCCGTCAGCGGCTCGGGGTCGGGCATCGGCAAGGCCCTCGCCGGGATGCTCCGCGACGCGGGCGACACCGTCATCGGCATCGACCTGCGCGACGCCGAGGTGTGCGCCGACCTCGCCGGGCCGGAAGGCCGTTCGCGCGCGGTCGCGGAGACGCTGGATCTGTCGGGCGGGACGCTCGACGGCGTCGTCGCCTGCGCCGGCGTCTCGGAGTTCACCGTCCTCCCGGTCAAGGTCAACTACTTCGGCGCCGTGGCGCTGCTGGACGGCCTGCGCCCCGCCCTCGCCCGCGCCGGGGCGCCCCGCGCGGCCGTCGTCGGCTCCATCTCCGGGACCCATCCGGTGGACGACGCCGTCGTCCGTGCCTGCCTGGACGGCGACGAGGCCGCCGCGCTGGAGGCGGCCGGGAAGGCCGTCGAGGCCGGTGCCGGGAACCGGACGTACTCGTCCTCGAAGGCGGCGCTCGCCCAGTGGGTGCGGTGTGCCTGCGTCACCCCGGAGTGGGCGGGGGAGGGCATCCCGCTGAACGCGATCGCGCCCGGTGTCGTCCGGACCCCGATGAGCGAGCCGCTGTTCGCCGACGAGGCCATGTTCAAGGTCATGAACGAGGCGGTCCCGATGCCGCTGAACGGCTACGCCGGCGCCGGGGTGATCGCGGAGGCGCTGCGCTGGCTGATCTCCCCGGTCAACACCCACATGACCGGGCAGATCATCTACGTGGACGGCGGCGCCGAGCCGACCCTCCGGGGCCCGGGGGTCTTCTGATCCGCACCGGTGGCCGCCCCTTCGCGCCTCGGGGCGGCCACCGGCGGTCCGGATCAGTGCCTGCTGGTCTCGGTGTTGTCGAGCCGGGCGACGCTGTAGGCGGCGTAGGTCCGGTGCGGTTCGCGTCCCTCGAAGTAGGGGGTGAGCTGCTCGCCGAGTTCGCCGACGGAGAAGACGCCGTCCGCCGCGGTGAACTTCTGCTCCACGGTCGGCGCCGCCATCAGCGCGACCATGTCGCCGTAGACGACGAACACCTGCCCGGTGATCTTCTCGGACGCGGGGGAGGCCAGGTAGCCGACGAACGTCCCGACCCGCTCGGGCGCCATGGCGTCGAGCCCGCCGGGCGCGGTGCCCTCGGCGAACGTCGCCTCGGTCATCGCGGTGCGGGCGCGGGGGCAGATCGCGTTGGCGCGGACCCCGTACCGGCCGAGGCCCGCGGAGGTCGACAGCGTGAGCGCCACGATCCCCGCCTTGGCCGCCGAGTAGTTCGGCTGGCCCGGCGACCCGAACAGGAACGCCTCCGACGCGGTGTTCACCACCCGTCCGTAGACCGGGCCCCCGGCGGCCTTGCTCGCGGCGCGCCAGTGCACGGCGGCGGCGCGGGACACGGCCGCGTGCCCCTTCAGGTGGACGTGGATGACGTCGTCCCAGTCCGACTCGGACAGGTTGAACAGCATCTTGTCGCGCAGCACGCCCGCGTTGTTGACCAGGACGTCCAGCGAGCCGTACGTGTCGACGGCGGCCGACACCAGCGTGTCGCCCATCGACCAGTCGCCGACGTCCCCCTTCACCGCGACGGCCTGCCCGCCCGCCTTCCGGATCTCGGCGACGACGTCGTCGGCCGCCGGTCCCATGTCGTTCACGACGACGGCGGCCCCCTGCGCGGCGAGGGCGAGGGCCTCGGCGCGGCCCAGCCCGGCGCCCGCGCCGGTGACGACGGCGGTGCGCCCCGCCAGGGACAGGTCAGCGTTCATCGGAGCCTCCGGTTCGATGGTCAGAGTCGCACGCCGGAGGCTAGTACGAATTCTAGTTCGGGGGACGCCCCGTCCCGCTGAGCGGGGCCGGGCACGTGCCCCGAACGGCCGGGACCGCTGAGTGGGACGGCGCTTGCCCGCCGATGAGAACGAATTCTAGTCTCGGCCATGCCCTCCCCGGCGCGCGGCGCCGAGGGGGGCGCGTCCTGTGCGTGCTCGTCTCGTTCGTCGTTCTAGGGAGAGTTCATGGCCGAGGCCGTCATCGTCGACGCCGTCCGGACGCCGGTCGGCAGGCGTTACGGGGCCCTGTCGGGCCTGCACCCGGCCCAGCTGCTCGGGTCGGCGCAGCGCGGGCTCCTGGAACGTTCCGGGCTCGCGCCGGACGCGGTCGGGCAGGTCATCGGCGGCTGCGTGACCCAGGCGGGGGAGCAGTCCAACAACGTGACCCGCAACGCGTGGCTGTACGCCGATCTGCCCCACGCGACGGCGTGCACGACGATCGACTGCGCGTGCGGGTCGTCCCAGCAGGCGGTGCACCTCGTCGCCGGGCTGATCGCGTCCGGGGCGATCGACGCCGGCATCGGGTGCGGCGTCGAGGCGATGAGCCGGGTGTTCCTCGGCCAGGCCCTCATCCCCGGGACCGGCGGCCCCGCCCCCGACGGGTGGGAGATGGACATGCCGGACCAGTTCACCGCCGCCGAGCGCATCGCGGAGAAGCGCGGCATCACCCGGGAGGACGCGGACGCGTTCGGGCTGGAGTCACAGGCCAGGGCGAAGGCGGCGTGGGCGGACGACCGGTTCGCCGGGCAGGTCCTCCCGGTCGAGGCGCCGGTCATGACCAGGGAGGGACCGACCGGCGAGACCGCCGTCGTCACCCGCGACCAGGGATTGCGCGACACGACCGCCGAGGCCCTCGCCGGTCTGAAGCCGGTCGTCCCGGGCGGCGTCCACACCGCCGGGAACTCGTCCCAGATCAGCGACGGGGCGGCCGCCGTGCTGCTGATGTCGCGCGAGCGCGCCGCCGGGCTGGGCCTGCGTCCCCGCGCCCGGATCGTCGCGTCCGGGATGGTCGGGTCCGACCCGTACTACCACCTGGACGGGCCGGTCGAGGCGACGCGGCACGTCCTGGACAAGGCCGGGATGAAGCTGTCCGACATCGACCTGGTCGAGATCAACGAGGCGTTCGCGTCGGTCGTCCTGTCGTGGGCGTCCGTCCACGAGCCGGACATGGACAAGGTCAACGTCAACGGCGGCGCCATCGCCCTCGGCCACGCGGTCGGCTCGACCGGCGCCTGCCTCATCACGCAGGCCGTGCACGAACTGGAGCGGTCGGGCGGGTCCACCGCGCTCGTCACGATGTGCGCGGGCGGCGCGCACTCCACGGCCACCATCATCGAACGGATCTGAGGGGCACATGACCATCGGACCGACGAAGGAGGCCCGCGGCCCGCGCGAGCACTCCGGGACCCGGCCGGCCGGCGTGGACGCGGCCTCCGCCGCCGCCCGCCGCGTCATCGACGCCCTGCTCCGGTCCGGCGACATGACGGATGCCGACATGGCGGCCGTCGCCGACCGCCTCAACGCCGTCGCCGACGACCTTGAGGTGGGGGCCCCGCCGCTGGAGGACCGCTTGGTCGACATGTGGCGCGGTGACGGCATGACGCGCCACGACCCGGTCGCCGGCCCGGAGAACCCGATCGCGCCGCCGCTGGAGTACGAGGCGGTGGACGCCCGGACGATCGAGGCCACCGCGACGCTCGGCCTGCCCTACCAGGGCCCGCCGTCGAGCGTCCACGGCGGGATCTCCGCGCTGCTGCTCGACCACACCCTCGGCGTGGCGAACGGCTGGGCCGGCACATCGGGCATGACGGCCGAGCTGACGCTGCGCTACCACCGCCTGACGCCGCTGTTCGAGCCGCTCACGATCAGCGCCCGCCAGCTCTCCGTGGACGGCCGCAAGATCCGCACGGAGGGCGCCATCAGCGCGGGCGGCGAGACCTGCGTGACCGCCGAAGCCCTCTTCATCGCCAAACACCCGCCCCGCCCCCGCT
>NZ_SMKH01000330.1 GCF_004348515.1 Actinomadura sp. KC345
TAGGCGCCGCCGAGGAGGGCGCGGGCGGCGGGGCTGCGCGGGCCCTCGGTGCGCCAGGCGAGCGCGATCCGGCCGGTCAGGCGGGGCTGGACGATCGGCATCGTGTGCAGGTCGTCCGGCAGGTCCCCGGTGGCGGACTCGGGCAGGACGGCGACGCCGAGTCCGTGCGCGGCGAGCTGTGCCAGCACGGGCGGTTCGCCGGCCTCGAAGGCGATGCGCGGGCTGAGGCCGGCGCCCGCGCACGCCTCGTCCAGGACGGTCCGTATCCCGGTGCCCTTCGGCAGGCTGATCAGGTCCTCGCCGGCGAGGGCCCGCAGCCGGAGGGTGGACCGCCGTGCCAGCGGGTGATCGCGACCGACGGCGGCGAAGAGGTCCTGCTCGATGACGATCCGGGCCGCGATGCCCTCCGGCGGTTCGGGGGAGCCGAGGCTGAGGAACGCGAGATCGACCCGCCCGTCCCGCAGCGCGCCGGCGAGCGTCAGGGAGTCGTCCTGGACGACCGTGATCTCCACATTCGGGTGATCGTGATGGAAACCGGCCAGCAGGCGGGGCAGGTCCAGGGACCGGATCCAGTCGATCGTGCCGATCGTGACATGGCCGCGCAGGAGCCCGGTCAGCTCGTCCACGGAGAGCCGCGCGCCCTCGACCGCCGCGAGCGCCGCCCGCGCGTACGGGAGGACGGCCTCGCCGACCTCGGTCAGCCGGACGGTCCGTCCCGAACGGTCGAAGAGCGGGTGCCCCAGCTCGCGTTCGAGCTGCCGGATCTGGGCGCTCACGCCCGGCTGGGCGACGTGCAGGCGGGCGGCCGCCTTGGTGAAGCCGGCCTCCTCCGTCACCGCCACGAAGTACTCAAGCTGGCGGAGCTCCATAACCAGCAATGCTAACAAAGCACCTCACCAGCGTTTCGGCTTCTGCCGCCTCCGCGGTGCGGGGAACGATTTCTTTGACCTCTCTTGGGTCCGTCACTGCTGTTCAGAGGACTGATTTCGGCCTGGGCGGTGATTACCTCACCTGCGGGAGGTCGGGTGAACGGACGGCGCACATGGTCCATACGGGTGCGGATGACCGTTGTTGCCGGGGTGGTCACCGCCCTGATATGCGGCATCCTCAGCACGCTGATCGTGGTCGGGACCCGCGGCAGGGCGGAGGACTACGAGCGGGGCAAGGTCGCCTCCGCGGCACTGCGGTTCACCTACGACGCGCACCGGAAACGGGTCCGAGGCGGCATCGACGCGCCCGAGGACATCGTCGTCCAAGTCCTGGACGCCCGGCGGACGGTGGTCGCCGGCACGGCCGGAGTACGCGCCGGGCCGCCGATCGCCCGCTTCCGCCCGGCGGACACGGGCGGCTACTCCGCCCGGGTCCTCTGCCCGCCCGCGGGACTCGACGAATGCATGTGGGTGATCGCCTGCCGCGTCTACAAGCCGAACGGTGACTGGACCGTCTACGCGGCCTCTCCCACCATTCCCTGGTACGTCAGCTCCGGCCTCCTCATGTTCCTGGTCTGCACCTCGCTTCTGATGATCCTGCTGGTGTGCCTGCGCGCCTGGGGGACGGTCGACCGGACCCTCGCCCGGGTGGACGCGATCCGCTCCGAGCTGACGGAGATCACCGCGAGCAAGTCGGGCCGCCGCGTGACGGTCCCGGCCACCCAGGACGAGATCCGGCGGCTGGCGGAGGCGGCCAACGCGACCCTCGACCGCCTCGACAGCGCTCTGGAGCGCCAGCGCAGCTTCACCTCGGACGCGTCCCACGACCTGCGCAGCCCCATCACCGCCGCCCGCGCGCAGATCGAGGAGGCCCTGCTGTTCCCGGACGAGGCCGACTGGCCGCAGACGGCCCGGAGCGTCCTGCAGAGCCTCGAAAGGCTGCAGGCGATCGTGACCGACCTCCTCCAACTCGCCCGCCTGGACGCCGTCGACTGGCAGCAGACCGAGACGATCGACCTCGGCGCGCTCGTCACCATCGAACTCGCGAGGTCCGACCGGACGAAGCGGATCGTCCCGCACATCCAGGAGGGCGTCACGGTACGCGGGGACCGGCTCCGCCTCATCCGGCTGCTGACCAACCTGCTGGACAACGCCGAACGGCATGCCGAGGAGCGGATCGACGTCACCGTGCGCCGTGAGGACGGTTTCGCCGTCGTCGAGGTCCTCGACGACGGCGCGGGCGTCGCCGAGCAGGACCGGGAGGTCGTCTTCCAGCGCTTCTCCCGCCTTGCGGCCGGCAAGGCCCGGGACGCCGCCGGAACCGGCCTCGGCCTTCCGATCGCCCGCGAGATCGCCAGGCTCCACCAGGGGACGCTGACCATCGAGGACAGCTCCCGAGGCGCCCGGTTCGTCCTCCGCGTCCCCCGTCCGCCCTGAAGGACGGCCCACCGCGGAGCCGCGCCGGGGCCCGGGACAAGAAGAACCCCGCGGTGCGGGGGCACGCGGGGCCGGGGCGGTCAGGGAGGCCCGCGCGAGGACGGGCCGGGCGGTGCGCCGGCGTCAGACCGCCGACTGGGCGGGGACGCCGCGCAGGTGGATCCAGCCTTCGGTCTTGAGCTTCTTCACCCGGCAGCTGATGGGCTCGTACTCGGCGGGGTGCACGTAGCCGGCGCCGTGGGCGATGACGGTCTCGAAGACGAACTGCGACGCGATGAAGCCGAGGTCGGCGCCGGTCGCGGCCAGCCGCTCCTTGAGGGGGCGCGCGTCCAGGAGCCGCGCCGTACGGATAAGGGCGAAGCCGGTCACGCCGGGCGGATCGGGCATCACGGGCCCGACGTCGACCGCCACCCTGAGCTGGAAGTGGACGGCGCCGCTCGACCGCTGGTTGTGGCGGCGCAGCCGGACGGCGAGGGCGGCGATCATGGGGTCGATGACGGCGGCGGTCGGCACCCCGGGAGGCACGACGATCAGCGCTCCGTCGCCGCGGTCCTCGGTGTGGCACGCCGCCCACGGGATCCGCGACTCCTCGAACGCCTCGCGCAGGACGGCGTACATCGCGCGCCGCATCTCCAGGCGGTCCACGTCGTTGCGGTGCGGCGCGCTGAAGCCCACGATGTCGGTGTAGACGATCGTGCAGTTCTGCCCCGTCCAGGCCGGGCCGACCGGTGTCGCCATGGGTTGCGTCAACTGCGCGTCGGGCGGAACACCGGCGCCCGTTCCCTGGTGGACAGGCCAGTCCGCACCGCCCGGCGTCCGCACCGTGTAAGCCGACCCACCTGCGGCTGCGGGGTCCGGCGGGCCCGCCTGCGGGTACCCCAGTGGCGCCGGTCCGGCCGCGTAGACCTGACCGGAGGTCGGATAAGGCTGCGAGGTCCCGTAGTACCGCTGTGTCGGGGCGGCGTAGGCCCGCGTGGACGTTGTGTTGGGCTGTACGGGGATTGCGTAAGGCTGCGTGGACGTCAGGTGGGGCGGCGCCGGTGTTGCGTCTGGCCGAGTCGTAGTCGCGTAGTCCTGGGCCGAGACCGCGTAGGGCGGGGCATGTGTCAGGTAGGGCTGTGCCGACCCCGTGTGTGGGCTTTGGGGCTCGTAGGGGGCGTTGTGGGCGTGCGTGGGCGGCGTTTGCGGTAGAGGTCCCGTCTGCTCCGTCAGCCGGTCGTACACCTCGCGTTCCATGACGGCGACCACACGTGGGTGGTCGCTCAGGTACGTGACGAACTGCTGCGTGGTCATGCGCAGGCCGTGGACGGTGTCCATGGCGACGATGGTCGCCGACCGCCGGCGCAGCAGCAGGGCGGCGCGCTCGCCGATGATGTCGCCGGGGCCGCGGAAGGCGATGATCCGCTCGTGGCCGTCCCGCTCGACCGAGACCCTGATCGAGCCCGACCGGATCACGACGGCCTGGTCGGCGGCCTGGCCCTCGAACCAGAGGACCGTGCCGACCGGGTAGGCGACCTCCTGGGCGGTCGCGAGGAGCGCGGCCTGTTCGACGTCGGTGAGGGAGCCCCAGAAGCCCTGCCTCGGCGGCGGCGCCGTGAACCGGTCCGCCCGGACGGAGCGGAGCCGGCGCGGGCACTCGACGTCCCGGCACTCCGACTCCGGGACGGCGCGGGTTCGCGGAGGTCGGCCGCCGCCGGAGGGGACGATCTCGGACGGGGCGGCCACATGGTCCGGGTCGTGCTGACGGGTGGTGTATTCGTCCATCAGCACACCCGCCAGAGGATCGGTTCGGCGGCGGATGGTGGGTTTGCGGGGTGGATCTCAAAGGTCGCGGGAAGAGAAGTGAACTTCTGGCTTGACATATCGAGAACCCCATGCCTCGAATCGCGTCTTCGGGACGCCGTCCGCCCGCCTTGCCCGGGGATTGCCTGGCGCGAGACGTCGCGGGGGCCCGAAGTCGCTTTCACCTATAGCCCGCACCGCGTGATCGCGGTTAGACTGGGTGAGTCCGCAGGGAACGTTTTGGCAGGTCAAACCGGACCTCTCTGCGTCTTCGCAGGGTTCCGGTGAGGATCGTTCAGGTCGCTCTCATGCGGGCCCGGGGAGTCGCTCTCCGCCTTCCATCGATCGTCTTGGCTCGCAACCGGTGATCGACGGGAAGCGGTGGGCGACTCTTTTTGTCTTTTCCGGCGGTGCCGGGATGTCGTGTTCTCGTGGTGGCCTCCCCGTTCGGTGCGCGCCCGCCCTTCCCGTCCGCCGGTGGGGCCGCGTTGGCCCGTTCCGCTCGGCGGAGAGTCCCCGGACGGGGGACGCGCGCGTCCCGCCCGAGCCCTCACTCAGCGTCAGATCGGTCGTTGCCGGATGTAGCACTGCGCTTGGTCGCAATGCGGATCCTGCTGTTTGCTACATAGCACATTACAACATAGTCTACCGTCATGCAGCAGTCTGGAAGCTCCGGGCCCGAGTTTTGGGCGATATGACGGGTCTCGGCCCGGGAGTGTGGGTCGGCGTGGCCGGGGAACGTGGCGCATTGACGGGATGTACCGCGGGACATGGCACGCTGCCAGATTGCATGCAGGCTGGTTGCAACGACTACTTAGAGTGAGCGAACACCATGACCAGTGATCAGGGGCCGATCGTCCAGAGCGCCTTGCTGCGCACCGAACTCGTCCGGCTGCGCAAAGAGAAGAAGCTGACGCAGGAGCAGGTCGCGCGGCAGCTCGAGTGGTCCCCGTCGAAGCTCATCAGGGTCGAGGGGGGCAAGAACGCCGTCACCCGTACGGATCTGCAGGCCCTGCTCAGGGTCTACGAGGTCACCTCTGAGGGCCGCCAGGAGCGGCTGCAGTCGCTGGCCCGCGGCGCGCGGGAGCCGGCCTGGTGGAACGTGTACAAGGACGAACTGGACCCGCGCTTCCTCAGCTACGTGGGCTACGCGGCCGGTGCGGCCTACATCAGGCAGTTCCACGGGGCGGTCATCCCGGGGCTGATCCAGACGCCCGAGTACGCGGAGGTGCTCTCCACGGGCAAGACGTCGGAGACGGGCCGGGTGCTCGCCGCGAAGCTGCGCATCCAGCGGCAGCAGGAGCTCGCCAGGCGGGACAACCCGCCGCGCCAGCACTACATCATCGACGAGGCGGTGATCCGCCGCCACGTCGGCATCATGATCGATCCCGCGATCATGCCCAACCAGCTCAACCACATCGCGGACGCCGCCGACGGCAGCGACCTGCTGACGGTCAGGATCATCCCGTTCAGCGCGGGCGCGCACATGGGCCTTGAGGGGCCCTTCAGCCTCCTGGAGTTCGACGGGGACCTGAACGACATCCTCTATCTGGAGGGCCGGTCGGGCGCCAGCCTCATGATCACCGGCGAGGACGACAGGATCCTGGAGTACCGGGACACCTTCGAGCTCCTGCTGGAGCAGTCGCTTCCCGCCGACCAGTCGATCGACCTGCTCCGGCGGACCGCCGAGGACCTCATGGCCTGACTCCGCTACCGCGATCCGACTCGACCCCGGAGGTGACAGCCGCATCGGGCACCCACAAGGCGAGTGGCCTTCATAGCACACAGAGTGATCTTGTGTTCCCTTGTAGGCGGGATAACTGGAACCGTTTACACTCGTGATCGGGAAATTATCCACAAGGTCGTGGTTTGTCGTGCCCTGCTTGGTGCTCGCCGGCGGGTGTTCTTGGCCGATCGGTTGGCAAGACGGCACCCGCCGGCAATGGATGGAGGGGTTGCTGGATGGTGTACCGGTCGATTCGGGAAACGGCGCCGACCTGGCGCAAAGCGAGTGGAAGCATGAACCAGGGGGACTGTGTGGAAGTGGCGACCCTGGGGCCGTCCGTCCTGGTCCGCGACTCGCGCGACCGTGCCACCAGCGTGCTCGCCCTCGATCCCGCCCAGTGGAATGCCCTGGTGAACGCCATCCACAACGGGCGGCTGGACGGACGCTGAGTCACGCGACTCACTTATCGCGCCCATCGCAGAAATTGTCGAACCCAACCGTGGCCGGAAGCATTGACCGGCGACTCTTGACAACGCTGCGATTGACGAGGGGGGCTCTGGGACCCTGAGCGAATCCTGAACCTCGCCTGAACCGCCGGCGGCGGCCGTCGGGAAGCCGTCGGCGCGGCTCCGATCGTCCTGGAGGCCGGGCCGTGCTCATCGTCCGCCCTCCGCGCGCTGCCCCCGCCGTCGCGGCCGGGGCAGTTCGCCGTGGCGGCGGCCGTCCCGAGTCGGCGATGGTGGTAGTCGTTAGGCATTGAACTACGGGCGGCCGGTGTGGCAGCCTGCCGTCACCGGGACCGCCGACGCCGGACGAGGAGTCGCCGTGGCCATCGACGCGTGGCATCGGATCTACGAGTCGCTCGACGACGAGCACGACTACGGCATCGAGGAGATCGACGGCAGGCTCCCGGAAGCCCTCACCGGCACTCTCTACCGCAACGGCCCCGGCCGCTGGCAGGTGGGCGACAGCCTCCTCGACCACATCTTCGACGGCGACGGGATGCTGTCGATGTTCGCGTTCCCCGGCGACGGCGGCGTCCGCTACCGCAACCGGTACGTCCGGACCAGGCACTACCGCTACGGGCAGCGCCACGGACGCGCCGGGCTGCGCGGCCTCGGCACCCAGCGTCCCGGCGGGCGGCTCGCCAACATGCTCCGTCCACCCGCGAACGTCGCCAACACCGGTGTCGTCCTGCACGGCGGGCAACTCCTGGCGCTCTGGGAGGGCGGGCGCCCCTTCCGCCTCGACCCCGACAGCCTGGAGACGGTCGGCGAGCACTCGTTCGGCGGGCGCCTGAAGGCGGTGTCGGCGTTCTCGGCGCACCCGTCCCGCTGCCCGGAGACCGGCGAGCTGTTCAACTTCGGGATGGACTTCACCCGAGTCCGCAGCCTGCGCTGCTACCGGGTGGACCCGGACGGCGCGCTCCACCACATGCCGCGCGTGTCACTCCCGTACAGCCCGTGGAACCACGACTTCGCCCTCACCCGGAGACACCTCGTCTTCGTCATCAACCCGGTCATCCCGAAGGTCGCGCCGATCCTGCTGGGAAGCCGGTCGATCGCCGACGGGCTCACCTATGAGCCGCACCGACCGACATGCTTCACGCTCGTACCGAGGGACGGCGGCAGGGCCCGGGTCATCGAGCACGAGGCGCTGCTCGGGTTCCACTTCGTCAACGCCTTCGAGGACGGCGACGACACCGTCATCGAGTTCGTCCGCTTCGCCGGCTGGGACCAGGTCGCGACGCGTTTCCGCGACTTCCGCACGAGCGACTTCCCCTGGGGCGACGCGCTGATGCGCTACCGCGTCACCCCGTCCGGGAAGATCGAGGGGCAGGAGGTGTGCGCGCTGCCGATGGAGCTGCCGCACGCCGACGTCCGCCGGGCGGGCCGCCCGCACCGCTACACCTACTTCGCCGGGCGGACGGAGACGAGCACCGGCATCCACGCCTACGACCACACGAAGGACAGGCGCACCGTCCACGAGCTCCCACCCGGCCACGGCTTCGGCGAGCCGGTGTTCGTCCCGCGCGAGCCCGGCGCCGCCGAGGGCGACGGATGGCTGCTGACCCTCGCCTACGACCCGGAGAGCCACCGCTCCCGCCTGATCATCCTCGACGCCCGCGACGTCGAATCCGACCCCCTGGCCGTCGCACACCTGCGCCACCACATCCCCATGGGC
>NZ_SMKH01000331.1 GCF_004348515.1 Actinomadura sp. KC345
ACCCCCCACACCCCCCGGTTCGCTGCGCTCTTTCCTGCTCATGCGCCGCACCTCTCGTCGGTCAGGGGGATGCCGGTCGGCGGCGGGTGGTCCTCGCCCGGGTACTGCCTGTAGGTGACGCCGCTGAGGTCGGCCTCGCACAGGTAGAGGTTCATCCACGAGCCGTAGGAGCCGATCCGTCCGATCGCCGCCATCTTCACCGGCAGCAGCCGCAGGAACCGGTCGACCGTCGGGGATGCGTCCGACAGGTTCTCCGACAGCCGCCCGAGTTGCTCGATGTCGCGCTTGAGCGGTTCACGGCCGTCCTTCAGGAGGCCGGTGGTGGTGCGGGCGAGTTCGTCCAGCGCGCCGATCGCCTCGCCGATCGCGGTGCGGTCGGCGGCCAGGCCGGACACGAGCCGGCGCAGCGTGGAGATCAGGTCTCCGAGGTTGTCGCCGCGCCCGTTGACGGTGTCGAGCACGACGTTCAGGTTCTCGACGACCTGCCCGATGATCGCGTCCTTGTCGGCGATCCCGCTGGTCAGCGACCCGACCGTGGACAGCAGCCCCTCGACGGTGCCGCCCTCGCCCTGGAGCACCTGGATGATCGATCCGGCGAGCCTGTTGACGTCCTCGGGCGACAGCGCCTGGAAGAGCGGCTGGAAGCCGTTGAACAGCTGGGTCAGGTTGAGCGCCGGGGTCGTCCGCTCGACGGGGATGGTCGAGCCGGGCTTGAGCGTCCCGGCCGCGCCGGTGCCCCGCCGCACCTCGACGTACCGCTGCCCGATCAGGTTCAGGTACTTGATCGTCGCGGTGGACGTCGCGGGCAGGCGGTGGCCCCGGCGGACGGAGAACGTGACGAGCGCGGTGCGGTGCCCGACGACCTCGATCCCGCCGACCCGTCCGACCTCGACGCCCGCGATCCGGACGCCGTCGCCCTCGCGGAGGCCGGACGCGTCGGTGAACCGCGCCTTGTAGGGGACGGTGTCGCCGCCGCCGGCCTGCGTGATGCTGAGCGCCAGCATCGCGGTGGCGACCACGGTCACGGCGACGAACGCGATCGACTTGGCCAGCGGCGCGGCCAGGCTCTTCCGGTTCATCCGACCATCACCTCCGTGCCCCGGAAGACGGGGCCGACGAGGACGGTGCTCCAGTCGGGAAATGCCTCGGGGACCTCCTCCAACCCGGGGGCGAGCAGCTCGTTGACCAGGCGGTTCTCTTCGGGCGAGTTGGGCGGGCCGAGCGCGCCCGGCGCGACCGCGACGGGGGTGTCCGCGTCCGGCGGCGCCGATTCCACGGCGGCGGCCCCGCCCGCCGGGTAGCAGCTCGGGCCGCTCTTGTCGGTGTATCGCGGACGGTCCTTGCCGGGGACGTAGCGGCCCTTGGACGGCAGCGTCTTCACGTTCACGTGCAGGCCGGGCCGCCCGGTGCCCTTGCCGAGGACCTCGTCCATCACCGGGACGAAGTCGGTCAGCATGCGCAGCGTGCACGGAAGCTGGGGCGCGTACTTCCGCAGCAGTTCGAGCGTCGGGCGGCTCCGCGCCGCCAGCCGGATGAAGTTTCCGGAGTTCTCGTGGAGGAAGTCCGAGAGGTTCTGCGAGGCGCCGGTGACCGACGAGTACAGCAGCGCGAGGTCGGTTCTCCGGTCGGAGATCGACCGGCTCGTGTAGGCGAAGTCGTTGAGCGCCTGGACGATGTCGGGTGCGGCCTCGTCGTAGTGGCGGGTGACCTCCACGAGCCGCCCGATGTCGCGGTTGAGCGCCGGAACATGCGGGTTGATCTTCTTGAGGTAGGCGTCCAGCTCCACCATCGTCCGGCCGAGTTCGGTGCCGCGCCCGTCCAGCGCCTGGGACATGGCGGTGAGCGTGGCGGCCAGGTCGGCGGGCTGGACGGCGGTGAGCAGCGGGTACAGGTTGTCCATCACCCGCTGGAGCTCGATCGCGTTCGCCGACCGGTCCTGGCTGATCACGCTTCCCGCGGTGAGCCGCGCCGCCGCCGGGCGCTCGGGCGGGATGAGCGCGACGAACCGCTGCCCGAACAGCGTCGTCGGGAGGAGCTGCGCCGACACGTTGCGCGGCAGCAGCCGCACCTTGTCCGGCTGGATCGCCAGCTTCAGCGTCGCGACACCGCCGTCCGACGAGATCTCGCGGACCTCGCCGACCACGACGCCGCGCAGCTTCACGTCCGCGTGCGGGTGCATCTCGCCGCCCGCGCTCGCCGTCTCCAGCGTCACCCAGCTGACCTCGGTGAACCGCTTGTTGTAGACGGCCACCGACAGCCACACCAGCAGCGCGGGAACCAGCAGGAACGCCACCCCGGCGAGCCGTCTGCGCAGCATGCCGCCGCCCCGGGCGCTCATCCCGCCACCTTCACGGTCGTCGTCGTGCCCCAGACCGCGAGGCTGAAGAAGAAGTCGCTGACGCTGATCAGGACGATCGACGTGCGGACCGCGCGGCCGACGGCCCGCCCCACCCCGGCGGGTCCGCCGGCCGCGCGGTAGCCGTAGTAGCAGTGCGAGAGGATCACCAGCACGCTGAACACCAGCACCTTGAAGAACGACAGGATGACGTCGACGGGCGACAGGAACAGCCCGAAGTAGTGGTCGTAGGTGCCGGCGGACTGCCCGTTGACCACGACCGTGACCGTGCGGGACGCCAGGTACGCGCACAGCAGCCCGATCGCGTACAGCGGGACGATCGCCACCGCGCCCGCGATGATCCGCGTCGTCACCAGGTACGGCAGCGACGGGATGCCCATGACCTCCAGCGCGTCCACCTCGTCGCTGATGCGCATGGCGCCGAGCTGGGCGGTGAACCCGGCCCCGACCGTCGCCGACAGCGCGAGCCCCGACACGACCGGCGCGATCTCGCGGGTGTTGATGTAGGCGGACGCGAAGCCGGTGAACGCCGAGGTCCCGATCTGCTGGAGCGCCGAGTAGCCCTGCATGCCGACGACGACGCCGGTCGCGAGCGTCATCGCGACCATCACGCCGATCGTCCCGCCGATCACGCCGAGGCCGCCGCTGCCGAACGCGACCTCGGAGAGCAGCCGCTGGACCTCTTTGCGGTAGCGGTGCAGCGCCCGCGGCGTCCAGAGCAGCGCCCTGACGTAGAAGGCGCCCTGGTCGCCGGGCTGGTCCAGCCACGCGAACCATCTGGTGGGCCCGGCCCTGACCGTGGTCAAAAGGCTTTTGCCGGGGAGTCTGGGGGGGCGCCCCCCCAGAGAAATAAGGCTCATCGCTCAGCCTCCCTTCGGGGGGACGACCTGGAGGTAGATCCCGGTGATCACGAGGTTGAGCAGGAACAGCAGCAGGAACGTGATGACGACCGACTGGTTCACCACGTCCCCGACGCCCTTCGGCCCGCCCTTGGGGTTCAGGCCGCGGTGGGCGGCGACGACACCGGCGACGAACCCGAACAGCAGCGCCTTCGCCTCGCCCACGTAGATGTCGGGAAGCTGCGCGAGGGCGGAGAAGCTCGCGACGTACGCGCCGGGCGTGCCGCCCTGGAGCAGGACGTTGAAGAAGTAGCCGCCCGCGACGCCGACGACCGAGACCAGGCCGTTCAGCAGGAGCGCGACCGCGACGCAGGCGAGGACGCGGGGGACGACGAGCCGCTGGATCGGCGAGACGCCGAGGACCTCCATCGCGTCCAGCTCCTCGCGGATCGTCCGCGCCCCGATGTCGGCGCAGATCGTCGAGCCCGCCACCCCGGACACCAGCAGCGCCACGATCATCGGGCTGGCCTGCTGGATCACCACCAGGACGCTCGCGGCGCCGGTGTAGGACTGCGCGCCGAACTGCTGGGTGAGGGAGCCGACCTGGAGCGAGGTCACCGCGCCGAAGGGGATGGACACGAGCGCGGTCGGCAGGATCGTCACGCTGGCGATGAACCAGAACTGCTCGACGAACTCGCGGAACTGGAAAGGCCGCCGGACCGTCATGCCGAGCACGGTGGCGCCGAGCGCGAACATCCGGCCCGCCTCGCGCAGCGCGCTCAGCGGATATCCGATGACGGAACTCGCCATTCTTCGACCTCCCTTCCCATTTCCGAGCTACTGGCCGGTATCGTCATGGCCCCCACCCTCTGGAGGCACGGTGAACAGACGTCGTCTGGCGGCCCTGCTGGTCGTTCCGGCGCTGGCGCTCACCGCGTGCGGCGGCGACGGCGGTCCCGAACCATCGCCGCCCGCGCAGCCCGCGCCCGGCACCCCGTCCGTCGCCCCCTCGGGTGCCGGCGGCGGCACGGGCGGCCCCGGCGCGACGCCCGGCGCGCCCTCGGCCGCGCGGTCCAAGATCGTGAACGACTTCGTCGCGTGCATGCGCAAGCACGGCGTCGACATCCCCGACGACCCGCGCGACTGGACGCCGGACGGGCAGGACGCCGATACGCAGAAGGCCCTCATGGCCTGCATCGGGCGTTCCGGCGCACCGCAGCCCGGGTCCTGACCTCGTCCGGCCGACGGCGCGTCCCGGCGGCCGGGCACGGCCCCGGATCAGGCGCCCTTGGCCTTGCACGCCGGAGCCTTGTCGAACGCCGCGTTCAGCTTCGGGTTCTTACGGAAGTCCTGCTCGGGCCCCTGGTAGGTGTTGTACTTCCCGAAGGCCCTGCTCATCTGGCCGACGGCCTGCTGGAGCGACTTCCTGTCGTTCACCTTCGCCCGCTCCAGGTTCCGGGACGCGGTCGTGACCGTCGAATGCGTGCTCGTCAGGTTGCTCATGACGGTGTTGAGGAGCGCCTCGCCGTCGTCGACGGGCGGGGCGCCGAGCCCGGACAGTCCCGTCTCCAGCGTCCGCATCCGGTCCGAGATGCCTTCGAGGAGCGTGACGAGAGAGTCCTTGGACTTCACCACGCTCGCGTTGTCCAGCTTCGGCACCGGCAACGGGCCGCCCTTCGTCAGGACGCCGCACGCCTTGCCCGCCCAGGCGACCTCGGGGCCGTCCTTCTTCTCCTCACCGCATCCGGCCAGGGAGCAGGCGGCCACCGAGGCCAGCACCACTCCGCCGATGAATCGCCGCACCATTCTTCTCTCCTTTTCCGCCGGGGTGATCAGCAGTTCGAGGTGGCGGCCCGCCCGGCGAAGCGATCCGCGAGGAAGGCCATCGCGTCCTGGTTGCCGCGGTAGACGAGCGTGATGTGGCCGATGTCGTCCCATGCCTTCCAGGTGACGGGGACGCCGAGCGCGCAGTAGGAATCGCGCAGTTCTTCGGCCTGCCAGAAGGCGACGATCTCGTCGGCCGTCGAGTGGTACTGGAAGACCGGGGCCGCGACCGGTCCGGCGCCGAGCCTGTTCTCCGCGACCCGGTTCAGCCACGCCTCGGACGCGAACGGGCTGGTGGTGAAGTAGTCCGTGACCTTCTTGCCCTGGTAGCCGAGCAGGAGCTCCAGCGTGCAGCCGTCGCCCTCCAGGTCGGCGGCCATGGCGCGGCCGGCGTCGTTGAGGTAGGACTCCAGGTCCAGCTCGGGGTAGGCGTTGTCCAGGCCCAGCATCGAGTAGAGGAGGAACCCGAACGGGTCCCGGCCCTCAAGCGGCAGCCCCACGGACGCGAGGTCGGCCGGCACCCCGCCGCCGACGACCCCGGCCAGCTTCAGCTCCGGCGCGTAGCCGGGCTGCTTCTGCCCGGCCCACATCGCGGCGGCCCCGCCCTGCGAGTAGCCGCGGAACGCGACCCGCGCGTCCCGCGACAGCCCCGTTCCGGGGAGCCGCTGCGCCGCGCGGACGCCGTCGATGACCGCGTTGCCCATCGAGCCGACCACGTACGTCGTCGACGGGTTCGCGTGGTAGCCCTCGTAGTCGGTGACGGCGACCGCGTAGCCCTCGGCCAGCATCTCGTTCAGCGCGGCCTGCTCGTAGAAGGCGCCCTGGTCGATGAACCGCGACGGCGCGCACCGGAACGCGGGACCGCTGGTGCCCGGTCCGAACCCGACGATCGGCGCCCGCGCCGGATCCGCCTTCTTCGGCACGAGGACGATCCCGGTCACCGCGACGGGCTCGCCGAGCGCGTCCGTCGACAGGTACATGACCTGCCACGCGTTCGCGAGGGCCCGCGCGGACGGCGGCCCCGCCTTGGCCGGCCGCGCCCGGATCACGTCTCCCGGCGCCCCCGCGGGCAGCAGCGAGGGCGGGGTGTAGAAGTCGTCCGCAGCCGCCTTTCGCTCGGCCGAAGCGGTCCCGTCCCCGAGCGACACCACCAGGGCGACAACGAGAGCGACCACCACCCACCCGTTGACTTGCGGCGAGTTGTTCTCAAGCGGCCCCCCATAGCGACAACACGCCGCAAGTGAACGGAGGAGGGTTCGTAGGTGGCTCATCATCGCCCGGCCTCCTTGGGGGTGAGCGTCACGTTGATCGTGTTGTCCGGGCCCGTCAGGGACGGGCTGAGGACGTCGGTCAGTGCGCCGCAGCCGGTGAGCGGCGGGAGGGCGTAGGTGCCCTTGAGCGCACCGCCCGTTTCCGGGTCGAAGGCCGTCTCGGAGGTCAGGGTGAGGTCGGACGGCCCGGCCGTCCGGCATGCGTCGCCTCCGCCGATCGGGATGACGCCGAACACGCTGAACGAGGGCAGCCGGGTGACGACCTTGGACGTGGTGGTCAGTGCGCCGTCCTTGAGCGTCCCTGTCGTCTCGCCTTGGGCGGCGAAGGCGACGTCCACCGTCACGGGGAGGAAGCCGAAGATCCTGGTCCCGGTCTTCGACGGGCCGAGCGCGAGGTCGGCGGTGAGGGACGTGCCGTCGATGGCCGCGCCCAGGGCGCCGGTCAGCGGGAGCGTCTCGCCGGAAGCCTTGATCCCGGAGGAGCCGTCCAGCGCGAACGCGTACTCGCCGGTGGGGTTCTCGCCGTCTTCGTCCACCACGAAGAATTCGGCGAGGACGTTGTTCTGCCCCGGGTCCTGGGTGCACTCGGACTCGAAGGTTCCGAGGCCGGACGGCCCGCCGTCGGTCGTCCTCGGGGTCAGGGTCAGGACGAGGTCCCCGACTGTGATCTTCCCTGGGCCGGGCTCGCTGAAGGTGAGGTCCGGCGACCTGCCCCGGCCCTTGACCGTGAACTCGCCGGAGGCGGGCAACCGCGTCTTCTCCAGGGCGGAGTCGACCGCGACGGGGAGGCCGTCCGGCATCTCGGGGACGGTCAGGGTCGCCTCGGCGAGCGCGCTGCCCTCCAGGGTCACCGCGTCCAGCGCCGTGAGGGCCCGGGTGGACTCGGCGTTCACCGTCGAGACCGAGTCGACGACGATCCCCGGCATCACCGCGCCGACCCCGACCTGGCCGGGGACGTCCGCGCCGAGTTCCACGCGCACCGGCTGGGGCCCGAGCAGCGGGAACGTGCACTGGTAGTCCAGGCCCAGGGTCACCGGGCCGGCGGAGGCGGGGCCCGCGCCCGCGAGGCCCGCCGCCAGCGTGGCGGCGGCCGCGGCGAGGGCCGCGCCTGTTCTCTTCTTCTTGCTCACGTGGGACCTCTCGGACTGCCAGGGGCGAGACGGGCCCCCGCCGTGGAGCGGGCACGGCGAGGGCGCGTTCCTTGACCGTCAGCTCGTCGCCGCCGTCACGCCTTGGGCGTGAGCGTCAGGTCGATGGTGTTGCCGTCACCGGCGGTGAAGATGTTGAGGATGCCGGTGAGCGGTCCGCAGTTCTCGATGTCGGACAGCGAGTACTCGCCGCTGATGTCGCCGCCGGCGTTCGGGTCGAAGAACTCGCCCTCCGCCGACTGCAGCGTGATGGTGGACGGCTCGGCCGTCTGGCACTCCTCGCCGCCGCCGATCGGGATGGCGCCGAACACGCTGAACGACGACAGCTTGGTGACGACCGTGCTGGTGGTGGTCAGCCGGCCGTTCTGGTACATGCCGGTCGTCTGGCCCTGGGTGTTGAGGCCGATGTCGGCGGTCACCGGCAGGAACCCGAGGATCGAGAAGTTGCCCTTGGTCGGGTCGAGCCGCAGATCCGCCGTGACCTCACCGGTGTTGAGGTCCAGGCCCGCTCCCACGGAACCCGTCAGCGGCGCCGTGCCGTTCGCCGCCTTCACCGTGGTCTCGCCGGCGAGGGTGAACTCGTAGTGCTCACCGCTGGTGGGAGG
>NZ_SMKH01000332.1 GCF_004348515.1 Actinomadura sp. KC345
CCCCCGCCCTGACCTTCGGCCGCCTCCTCGCCCACCGCCTCGCCCCCGTCCGGCATCCCCTCTGACCGGGCCCACCGACGAGGTGGCCGGCGATTCTGCCGATGCGGAACCCGGCCAAGGCGGAGATCATGAATCGACTCCGTCACTCGCCGGCCCGTGGAGGGAACGAAGTGAGGAACTTGCCAGTCACCCGGCTGCTGGTCGCGGCCCTGGTCGCCGTCGGGCTCGCCGCCGCGCCGGGCACCGCCCAGGCCGGGACCGCACCCGGCACCGTCGTCCAGGGGCCGATACCCGGTGCGCCTCCTGGAGATCCGTCGTCGCCGAATGTCGAGGACACCTATCCGTGGATGGCGACGAACGTCGACCTGGCCTCACGCGGATACGTGGAACGGGAATTCTTCGTCTCCGGTGAAGCCAGTGCGTACAGTGCCACCGGAGAGCGTCTCGCGACCGGTGTCCCGTACAAGACCCGCGTCATCGTGCGGAAACCGACCAGGCCGAGCCGGTTCAACGGGACGGCCATCGCGGAATGGCAGAACGTCACGGCCGGATACGACCTCGACGCCCTGTGGAGCACCGACCAGATCACCCGGGACGGGAACGTCTGGGCGGGCATCTCCGCGCAGCGGGTCGGCGTGGAGCATCTGGTCGAGTGGAGTCCGGCTCGATACGGCGATCTGGACGTCACGGGCGGTGGACGGTTCACCGACGACGAACTGTCCTACGACATATTCGCCCAGGTGGCCGAGACCCTGCGCGAACGCGGTCCCTCGGCCCCGCTCGGCGGGCTCAAGGCGGACACGGTGATCGGTGCCGGCGCCTCGCAGTCGGCGTCCAGGATGACCGCCTATTACGACGCCGTTCTGCTCCAGAGCGAGAAGGTCTTCGACGGATACGCGTTCATCGTCGGCCCCGCCCCGGCCCGACGAGGCCCCGAACCGGTCTTCCAGGTGCTTTCGGAGACGGACGTCCGCTCGTCCGCCCGGCCGCCGGACACCGAGACGTTCCGCCGCTGGGAGGTGGCGGGTACCGCGCACTCGGGCTGGCACGGGCAGGACTACCGGCGCCCGATCCTGAACCGCGACCTCGGTGAGGCGCCCACCTACCGGTGCGACCGGCCCGCGTTCAGCCGCGTCCCCCTGCACCACGTCATCGCCACGGCGTACGCCCATCTGGTGCGGTGGACGAAGGCGGGCACGCCACCGCCGTCAGCACCACCGCTGCGCCTCAATCCGGACGGCACCAAGGTGCGCGACTCGCTCGGACTGGCCAAGGGCGGTATCCGGCTCTCCCAGGTGGAGGCCCCCACGGCCCTCAACACGGGTGACAACTCCGGGGAGACGTTCTGCTTCCTGTTCGGCACCCATGTGCCGTTCGACGAGGCTCGACTCGACTCGCTCTACCCGTCCCACGGCCGTTATGTCGCGGCCGTCGTGAAGGCGGACGTCCACAACCTGCGGGACGGCTACCTCCTTCCGGCGGACGCCCGGCAGAACCGGATCGACGCGATCGGCTCGGGCGTCGGCGGGCACTGAGAGCGCCCCGGTCGCCCAGGCAGTGCTCCCCGCACGGGGAGCACTGCCGCTTCGCGTGGGGGGTCACCGACGTCCTGCGGCGCATCGACCGTGACCGCCGCTCGCTGGACGCCCGGCTCGCCGGAACGACCGTGTCCTCACCGACCCCGAGGACGGACGCGTCCTCGAAGCCCTGTACTAAGTGCGGCGTCCAAGGCGGCGTAGCAGAAACGGGCGGACGCGGCCCAAGCCCTGCAGCGGGCGGGGGCGGAGAGCGGTGATGTCGTAGTCGCCGGAAGGAAGGACCCCGGCGAGACCGCCGTCGACGAGGACCGTTCCGGGATGGGCGGTCGAGGTCAGGCGGGCGGCGAGGTTGATCGGGGTACCGAACACATCGCCCAGCCGCTGGATGACCTCACCATAGGCGAGGCCGACACGGACCTTGGGGAAGTCGGGATCTTCGTTGAAACGTTCCGCGATGCGGAGCCCGATTTCGGCGACGGCGCTGGGCTCGGACCCCACGAAGAGGACCTCGTCCCCGAGCGTCTTGATGACGCGTCCACCCAGCTCGGCGATCACCTCGGCGGTGGTGACCTCGAACCGTTCGATGAACGCGGCGAGGGCGTCGCCGTCCAGATGGCGGCTCAGCCGGGTGAACGAGACGACGTCGGCGAACCCGACCGCGAGGTGGGCGAGGCCGGCGGCGGGGTCGGACTGCGCGGTCGCCGTCGTGGCGGCGGCGCGCATCCCGGCGGCGGTGAGCTGGCGCCGCCACCCGTGCAGCAGGAGGCGCTCGAACGCGGGACGCAGCTCCTCGGTCGCGGCGAGGGCGCCGGTGACGCGGTCGGTCGCGGCGGGCTCGTCCTGGGGGAGTTCGCCGATGCGCTGCAGCCAGACGTCGCCGAGCCAGCTGGCGAGGCGGCCCATCGTCTGGCCGACCGCGCGGGCGAGCTGGAGGACCATGTCCTCGTCGACCAGCTCGGTGCCGAGCAGCTCCTTGATCTCGCGGAGCGCGGCGACGTCCCCGTCGGTGAAGGCGACCTCGTCGTCCGGGGGCGCGGGGAAGCCGAGCGCCTGCCAGATGCGGCGCGCGTAGTCGTCGGGGACGCCCGACCGGGCCTCGACCTCTTTGCGCGTGTAACGCAGGGGGCCGCCGAGGAGCATCTCCTCGATGTCGTCCTGGTCCGCCATGAGGCCAGCCTCTATGTGTCATTGACCGATGTAACAATAGTGCCGGAGTAAGATCACGGCGGTCAAGGCACACGAGTCCGGTGGGCGGGGGATGGCCGAGTACCGAATCGACGAGCTGGCGCGGCTGGGCGAGAGCACCGTGCGCAACATCCGCGCCTACCAGGACCGGGGGCTGCTGCCGCCGCCCCGGCTCGAAGGCCGGGTGGGGCTGTACGACGACTCGCACCTGGCCCGGCTCCGGCTGATCGGCAAGCTGCTCGGACGCGGCTACACGTTCGCGATCATCAGGGACCTGCTGACGGCGTGGGAGACCGGCAAGGACGTCGGGGAGGTCCTCGGCCTGGAGAAGGTGCTCACCGACCCGTGGTCGGACGAGATCCCCGGCACCGCCACCTACGACGAGCTGGTCGGGATCTTCGGCACCGGGCTGGACGAGGACGAGTTCGACGCGATGCGCGACCGGACGATCGCGCTCGGCCTGATCGAGCCGGAGGGCGACGCGTACCGGGTGCCGAGCCCGCGGCTGCTGCACGTGGGCGCCGAACTGGTGGCCGCCGGGATCCCGCTCGCATCGGTGCTCGACATCGCCGAGCAGATCCGGGACGACTGCGACGTGATCGCGGGCCGGTTCGTGAACCTCGTCCAGGAGCACGTGTTCGACGGCCTGGAGGAGCAGACCGTCCCGGACGGCGAGAAGGTCACCGAGGTCGCGGCCGTGGTACGCCGGATGCGGCCGCTGGTGAAGATGGTCGTCGAGCCGTTCATCGCGCGGGCGATGGAGACCCGCGTCCAGGAGGCCCTTGGCGAGCACCTCGAAATGGTGCGGGACCACCTCGGCGAGAGCCCCGGCTGAGCCGTCACAGGAGCGAGGCGCCCCAGACGACCGTCACCTGTTTCTGCGCGCCCTCGGAGTCGGTGAAGGTGAGCGTGCCCTGGCCCGGCAGGCCGATGAGGAACGTGCGCAGGTTGACCGTCACGGTGGCCTTGCCGTCCTCGGGCATGCCGCCCTGCATCTCCGACAGGACCAGCTGGCTGGTCGACGACATCGCCGTCCACGTCACGGGGCCGCTCTCGGCCGCGAGGCTGACCTGGCCGGTCTTGGTGCCGTACAGCTCGACCTTGGCGGGGTTGACGACGAGGTCACCGGGCCCCGGAGGCTGGTTGGACTCCGGAGGCGGCGCAGGCCGCGTCGGGTCCGCGGACTCCTCCGGCGTCCTCTCGTCCGTCTGGGGCCTGACGGGCGGCTGCGCCGGGCGGCCGCCGGGCCCGCCCGACTCGGGCTCCCGCGACGGCTGCGTGTCGGGGCGCGAGCCGTTCGGCGGCGCGTGCTCGGTGATGGACGGCTGCGGCTCCGTGCGGAACGGCGGCCACGACAGCGAGTCGCCGGCGATGCCGGGGCCCATGACGAACACGGCGACCAGCGCGGCGGCCAGCGCGCCCGCCATGCCTCCCCCGGTGAACAGCCACCGGCGGGTGAACGGCGAGGGCACGTCCGGCTGGCTCGGCAGGCCGGACGGCGTGAGCGCGCCGCCGCGCGCGGCGATGTCGGCCCGGTAGCCGGCCAGTTCCGGGTCCGTGGCGGTGTGCATGACGCGGTGGCGCAGCGCCGCGGGCAGCACGGGGGCGGGCGCCCGCCTGAACAGCGCGGCGGCGGTCACGCGGCCGCGGCGGCGGCAGCTGGGGCAGCCGGCGACGTGCCTTTCGACGACGGGATCGGCCGGGGGAGCCTCCGGACGCCGGTGCAGGACTCCGAGGAGCCGCTTGCCCAGCGACGCGCGAGCGGTGCCCGGCGAGCCGGATTCCCGCGGCGCGGGCGGCGCGTCCGCCTCGTCCTGCCGGGCCCGGGTCCGGCAGGCGGCGACCGGACGCGGCTCCTCCGCGGAGTCGGCGGTACCGGCGGCGCAGGCCCGGTTGGCGCGCTGGACCTCCCGCTGGAGCGCGGCCTCGATCTCGGCCCGCCCGTCGCGGACGCGCAGGGCGGACCGGCGCGCGGACAGGCCGAGCGTCGCCCCGAGCCTCGCGGGACGCAGCCCGTGCCGGAACGCCAGGAGCAGCACCTCCTGCTCGACGGGCTCCAGCTTGGCGAGCGCGGCGCGGAACAGGCCGTGGAGCTCGTCCGACGGCGGCCAGTCCGGGGCGGGGCCCTCCGGCTCGGCGCGGTCCAGGAAGGGGATGTCGGAGAACTCGTCGTTCCGGTCCCAGAACAGGATCTTCGCTCTGCCGCGCCGGATGCAGCGGCGGCGCGCGGCCCCGTACAGCCAGGAACTCAGGTGCAGGTGGTCGCGCATCCGCGGAGCGCGGCGGCCTGCGTCGATGAACGTGTCGTGGACGATGTCGGCGGCGACTTTCTCGTCCCCCGACATTGACAGTGTGTAATCATAAAGGCGCTCACCGTACTCGTCGTAAAGTGCGGCGAAAGCCGTCTCGTCGCCTTCGTTCAGCCCTTTGACCAGCGCTCGGTCGGCTGAGTGCAACGTGGGGGACAACCTGGGCATTCACGCTCCCGGCAGCGGCATGAGGTGTCCGTCCCCATGGGAATCGTCCGGACAATCAGCCCACCTTGCATACACCCGCGAACCCCATCCGCACCACATGGTCTGCCGAAATCACCATTAAGGTGACGCCGGGGTGAGATGCCGCTTCTCTCCGTGATCACGCTACCAATGACTCGGCGTCAGAATCGAGTCAGCGGCCCGATCCGGCCTCGGGCCATCCGCTCCCGGGGCCGCCCCTCGGCCCCGCCGGTCAGCCTTCGCGCCGAACCTCCAGCTCACCGTCCGCGTAGCGGCGCCGCAGCACCTTCTTGTCGAACTTGCCGACGCTCGTCTTGGGGACCTCGGCGATGAACGCCCACCGCTCGGGAAGCTGCCATTTCGCGATCCGCCCGGCCAGGAACTCCCTCAGCTCCGCCGCCGTCACCGAGGCCCCGTCACGGACCACGACCGACGCGAGCGGCCGCTCCTGCCACCGGTCGTCGGGGACGCCGACCACGGCCGCCTCGACGATGTCCGGGTGCGCCATCAGGTGGTTCTCCAGCTCCACCGACGAGATCCACTCGCCGCCCGACTTGATGACGTCCTTCGCCCGGTCGGTGAGCGTCAGGAACCCGTCGGACGACAGCGTCCCGACGTCGCCCGTGCGCAGCCAGCCGTCGTGGAACTTCGCGGGGTCCTCGTCGAGATGGTACGAACCGGTGATCCACGGCCCGCGGATCTCGACCTCGCCGACGGCCTCCCCGTCGTTGGGCAGCACGACGTCGCCGTCACCGACGACGCGCATCTCCAGCCCGGCGAGGACGCGCCCCTGGCTGATCCTGGCCTTCCACGCGTCCTCCCCGGCGGCCTTGGCCGGCGGGTGCGCCACCGACGCGACCGGGGAGGTCTCCGTCATCCCCCACGCCTGGACGATCCGGACGCCGATCTCGTCGAAGCCGCGCATCAGCGCCGCCGGAACGGCCGACCCGCCGCACGGCACGAGCCGCAGCGAACTGAGATCGGACCCGTGCTCCTTCGTGTGGCGCAGGACGTCCGCCCAGATCGTGGGCACCGCCCCCGCGACCGTCGGACGCTCGGTCTCGAGGAGCCGGACCAGCGGCTCGGCCTGCATGAACCGGTCCGGCATGACGAGCGCCGCGCCCGCCATGATCGCCGCGTAGGGCAGCCCCCACGCGTTGGCGTGGAACATCGGCACCACCGGGAGGACGACGTCGGATGCGCTCAGCCCGATCGCGTTGCCGGTGCACGTCGCCATCGAGTGCAGGTAGGCCGACCGGTGCGAGTACACGACGCCCTTGGGATTCCCGGTCGTGCCGCTGGTGTAGCACATCGCGGCGGCGGACCGTTCGTCGATCTCGGGCCACGCGAACGTGGCGGGCGCCGCGGCGAGCAGCTCCTCGTAGTCGTGCAGCTCCTTGCCCGCGGCGTCCAGCGGCGCCGTGTCGCCCGCCCCGACGACGATCACGTGCCGGACCGTCGTGAGCTGCGGCAGCACCGGGGCGAGCAGCGGAATCAGCGAGCCGTCGACGATGACGACCTGGTCCTCGGCGTGGTTGGCGATGTAGACGAGCTGGTCGGGGAAGAGCCGCAGATTGAGCGTGTGCAGGACGGCGCCCATCGACGGGATCGCCAGGTACGCCTCCAGATGCTCGGTGTTGTTCCACATGAACGTGGCGACGCGCTGGTCGCCGTCCACACCGAGGCCCCGCAGCGCCCCGGCAAGCCGTGCGGCGCGCTCACCGACCTCGGCATAGGTCCGGCGCCGGGCCCCGTCTCCCGTCCACGTGGACACCTCGGCATCCCCGAAGACGTCCGCCCCGTAGCGCATGATCGTCGTAATCGTCAGCGGAAAATCCTGCATGGTGCTCCACATAGGAAGCCCTTCCAGCTCGCAGCGATTCCTGAACCGGATTCTTGCAGTGTTATGCCACGCTGACGACCCCTCGTCACATGACGCGGCTCAGTGGAGGCCGTCGTCTTCGCGGAGTTTGGTCATGGCGCGGGAGACGGTGGACTTGACCGTGCCGACGCTCACGCCGAGGAGGTCGGCGATCTCTCTTTCGGACATGTCCTCGTAATAGCGGAGCATGACGGTGAGGCGTTGCCGCTCGGGGAGGCGGCGGAGCGCGCGGCCGAGGGCGTCGCGCATGTCGGTGCGGCGCGTGTGGTCGTCGACGGCGGGCCGGTCGGGAAGCTGGTCGGTCGGGTAGACGTCCAGTCTCCGGCGCCGCCACCAGGAGATCTGCGTGTTGACCATGGCGCGGCGGACGTAGCCGTCGACGGCGGCGCGGTCCTGGATGCGGTCCCACGCCAGGTAGGTCTTGGCGAGGGCGGCCTGGAGGAGATCCTCGGCCTCGACGCGGTCGCTGGTCAGCTGGGTCGCGGCACGCAGCAGCACGGCCCGGCGTTCCGCCACGTACGAGCGGAACTCCTCGTGCCGCGTCCCTTTCAATTCACCACCGGACCAGGGGTTGTGGAGCCGCCTCGGCCTCTCTCAGGGCCGTGCGCACTCCCGGTAGGGTCGACGATCGCACGCAGGTCGCAATTTCGGGCCTACATAAAGGCTATATCCGGGTCAACCGGAGGATAATCTTCATCCGAGGTAGATCAAAGCTCCTCTGCCAGCTGACTTATCGCAACAAATCCGTCGACAGGGCCAGTCACCGCACAGGACTCTTGACTCACTGTCCCACCATGAGTGACCCACAGTGATCAACGCCGGAGTCCCGCGATGCCCCGACCCACCCTCCGCGGTGCGAGCCGCCGCCGATACCGCGCGGCCGTCCTCGCGCCGCCCCCACGCGAAGGACTCCGCGACCGCACGGCCGCCCCGCTGGAC
>NZ_SMKH01000333.1 GCF_004348515.1 Actinomadura sp. KC345
GGGAAGCGTAAGACCAGCATCTGACCGGCTGGAATGTCTGATGCAAGCTCGGCCAGGTAGGGACGCGAGGTGTCATACAGCACCAGGTTCCCGGCGTCGAAATCGGCGCTCCGGCCGTCTTGTGCCATCACGCCGCGACCGCGCACGATGCAGCTCAGCTTGAACACTCCGGGATCGGTCTGGCGGATGAGCCTGGGCGTACGGTGGATCGCGTATGGCGTGGTGGTCATCAACGCCGCCTGCACGGGACCGTCTTCGCTGATACCGATCCGAGCCCGAAACCGGCTCTCCAAGTGCGGCTCGCAGCGTGAATCGTAAGGAACCCACGTTTTCGAAGTCACCTCGCGCCAGAACGCGAACCGTTCTTTCGCCGGAACATCGGCGGTACTGATCACATCCATGTCCCCACCACAGTGTCGGAAGCCGCGATCGCCATCCTCGGCAAACGCTTCCGCCGCCGTCTTCCCCCGCTCGGGGTATAGGCCCATACCTCAGGGGGAGTAGCTGCTTGGTTCGGGCCGCCGCCACCTGTCGACAGACCCCGTGGGCGGCGCCCGAGTCCGTCGGCGTGCCCAAAGTGCACGCTGACTACAAGCCCGTGCACTCACGTGAAAGACGCACCTTCGCCACAGCTTGCACTCTGGTGCAGAAGAGCAAGGGGAAGCGAGAGCCGCACCCCTGACCATGAAGGAGTCGACATGGGATCGACGCGACACCGCGTCACACGGGCGACCATGGTGGGCGCCATCGCCACCGGAATCCTCGTTGCCGCCGGTCCGGTGGCGCAGGCCGCACCGGTACTGAAAGACCCACCGTGCAACCGCGGCGAGGTGTGCCTGTACCGCAGCAACCAGCTGCTGACCAAGATTCCGCCGGTCAGGCCGGGGGAGTGCAAGAGCGTAAACCGCTCCTACGACTACATACGGAACCTTTCCGACGTCTCGCAAAGAGCGTGGTCCGGCAACTACTGCGAAGGAGCCTCCACCCTGGTCATTCCGGGCCAGAGCACTTACGTCAACTTCAAATGGAGCGTTGGTGGATGGCCGTAAAGCCGGACTGCGGAAGGAGGCCCTGCGCAGCGCCGAACGGGACACCCCTGCCGGGGACCGGCCCACCCCGGCGACCCCTTCTCGAACACGAGCGATATCGGAGAAACATCAGATGAGACTCCCGAGTGCGGCCCGAACAGTTCTCCTGCTCACCACGGGAATCACCCTGGCCATGACAACGGCCCCCGCGACCGCGGCACCCACTGGCGGTTCTGCAGCCTCAGCCGCGCCGATACCCGCGTCCTGCGATTGGGGGCGTGTCTGCGTTTACAACGATCCCGGTTTCAAGGGAGGGGGTACGACAGTTCCCACGGTCCCCTCAGGAAGATGCACCGGCTATTCCTCTGCCGACTGGCAGTCCGCAAGAAACACCACCAACAATTACGTCCGGCTCTGGGACAATAGTAACTGTACGGGCGCAAACAAACTACTGGGGCCCGGATACAGCGTGTCCGACCTCGGCTTCGGCGCCGCCGGCGTCGGCGGTCTCTGACCGCCCCGAGAGATTCCGGGAACGTGAGGTGGAGCCCGGGTGGAGTCCTGCATTCTGTGACCCGCACCCGGGCTCAGCGGTCGCCGGGCCAATTCGCCCTGGCCCATCACCACGCCGCCCAAGGCACCACCGCATCCGGTAGACGGAACGCCCGGCAGCTGCAGCGACAACCGCAACCCGCCCGCGGCGGAGCCCGGTCGATTGACCGGTGGCGGTCACCGCTGACCTGCCCGGACGGGCCGGAACTGTCGCCGGCCGTCGATAGCCTGTCGCGGAACGGCGAAAAGGGCGGTGCGATGAGGCCGACGCTGGCGGCCGACGAGGTTCGGCGGAATCTGACGCAGTACCTCACGACGACGTTCGCGCTGGCGGACGAGCAGGTCCGCGACGGGCTGGAACGCTTCCTCAACCATCGCGAGCAGGGCATCTTCCGCGGCCCCTACCTGCGCATCCGCACGCCGTTCCGCATGGAGGGCGATGGGTGGCGGGACCTGCTCCAGTGGGCGCCGGCCGGGTTCGTCCCGTACCGCCACCAGGCCGCCGCGTTCCGGCGGCTCGCAACGTTCAATCACAAGGCAGAGCCGACGCTGATCACCACGGGGACCGGCTCCGGCAAGACCGAGTCCTTCCTCGTCCCGGTGCTCGACCACTGCCGCAGGGCACGCGCCCAAGGAAAAGCAGGGGTGAAGGCCGTCCTCCTGTACCCGATGAACGCCCTCGCCACCGACCAGGCCCAGCGGCTCAACGACTACCTCCAGCAACCCGGCCTGGGCGACGTCACGGCGGGCCTCTACATCGGTGACACCCCCGAGACCGGCTACTCTCGCGTCCACACGCAGCGGGCGGAGATCCGGCGGTCGCGGCCCGACATCCTCATCACCAACTACAAGATGCTCGACCTCCTCCTCCAGCGCGCCGACGACCTCCGGCTCTGGGAGGACGCCGACCTCGCCTACGTCGTCGTCGACGAGTTCCACACCTACGACGGCGCTCAGGGCACCGACGTGGCGATGCTGCTCCGCCGCCTCGCGGCCGCGATCGGGCACAGCGAGCCGGGCAGGCCGCTCGGCAGGATCTGCCCGGTCGCGACGAGCGCGACGCTGGGGGAGAGCGGGGACGGGGCCGAGATCCGGCGGGTCGCCGAGGCGGTGTTCGGTACTCCATTCGCCCCTGACTCGGTGATCGGGGAAGACCGGCAGAGCACCGACGAGTTCATCGAAGAGGCCGGGATCGACTACACGCTCCCCCTTCCCGACCCGCAGGAACTCGCGTCCATCCCCGACCCGCACGGCGACGGCGGCGCCATGGCGCAGATCATGCAGGCCGTCACCGGGCGCGACTCGCTCACCCCGCAGGAACTCGGCACGGTCTTGCGGCAGCACATCCTCACCAGCGCCGTACTCGAAGTCCTGGACGGGAGACCGCACACCCTCGGGGAGATCCTCGAACTCCTCCCGCGCAAGGGCGCCTACAGTTGGGGCACGGCGGTCCGGCTATCACCCGTCCAGGCCGCAGTGGCGCTCGCACGGTTCGTCGCCCTCCTCTCCGAAGCGCGGGACCCGGACGACGCCGATCGTCCCTTCCTCCACGTCGAAACGCATCTGTGGGTGCGGTCGGTGACGCGGCTGCTGCGCGCGGTCGGTCCCCGGCCGGGATTCGGCTGGTACGGGGAGGCCGCTCCGATCGACGCGGAGACCACGGCCACCGGCGGTGGCAGAGAGATGTTGCCCGCCGTCTACTGCCGCCACTGCGGACGGTCCGGATGGGCGGCGATCTCCCCGGAACGCGACCCGCACGACCTGGTCACCGACCCGGCCCGCATCTACCGGTCCGGCATCTCGGAGAAACGCCTCGTCCGGCCGCTGATCACCGCGACGCGGCGCGAGGTGGAGGCGCAGGCGGCGGGGGAGCAGGGCGGTCCGAACGTCTTCGTCCTGGCGGCGAACGGGCAGCACGTCCGGCCGCTCGACCCCGGGAAAGACCTGGAGAACTCCGCCAGGGCCGACTTCCGGGACGTGTTCGTCCTCACCGACCTCTCCCACGACAGGGAGAGCAACCGGGACGCCGAGCACGACCGCTGCCCCGCCTGCGGGATGGAGCAGGGCACCCGTTTCCTCGGCTCCGGCCTTGCGGCGCTCGCGTCCGTCGCGGTGACGGAACTGTTCACCGGCGGCCAGCTCGAGAAGCAGGAACGCAAGACCCTCCTGTTCAACGACTCGGTGCAGGACGCCGCGCACCGCGCCGGGTTCGTCGCGAACCGGTCCTTCGGGTTCTCGCTCCGCCTCCTCCTCGCGTCCCAGCTGGACGACGCCGACGGGCCGAAGCCGCTGCACGAGCTGATCTCCGACACGGTCAAGGAGGCCAGCGTCCCCGAGTACCTCCCCTCGGTGGTGCCGCCCGACCTGCACGACCGCGACGACGTGGACGCGCTCCTCGCCGGCGAATCCGAAGGGTCCGCGCGGACCTGGACGCTGATCGGGGAGCGGCTCGCGTTCGCGTCCGTCCTGGAGTTCGGGCTCCGCTCCCGGCAGGGCCGCACGCTCGAACTCACCCGGACCGTCGCCGCCGAGGTCGCCGTCGACGACATCGACCGCATCGCCGACCTCGCCCGCGACCTCCAGCTCGCCGGACCGGCCGCGCTCACCGGCCTCCCCGGCCACGACACCTACGTCGCCTACGTGCGCGGCCTGCTCGAACGCATGCGGATGCGCGGCGCCATCAAGCACCACTGGCTCGACGCGTGGATCGACGGCGCCGGAACCAAGCGGTACATGACCATCTGGGGCAAGCGACCCGACGGGATGCCCGCGTTCCCGCGCGGGCTGTCCGCGCCGCGCTTCGTGCTGGGCGCGCCGAAGAACCGCAGCGAGTTCGACGGGATCACCGGCCGGCACAGCTGGCTCCAGGACTGGACGGCCCGCTGCCTCGGCATCGAGCACGGCGCGTCCGGCCACTACCTGTCGAGGCTGCTGAACGTCCTCACCGACGAGGACGTCATCGCGCGCCGCATCGCCGGGGACGGCGCCACACCCGTCTTCGGACTGCGGCCCGGCCACGTCCGGGTCCGCAAGCTCGACGACGACCAGGTCGAGGGCGCCGGCGTGTACTGCCCGGTCTGCAACTGGCAGCAGACCGTCCACCCCGAACGCATGGGGGAATGGGCCGGAGCGCACTGCCCGCGCTACCGCTGCACCGGACGCCTCGACACCGACACCCGCCGCAGCGACCTGTACGAGAACGACTACTACCGCCGCCTCTACCGCAGCGCCCGCCCGTTCAGCGTCATCACCGCCGAGCACACCGGCGCGCTCACCCGGCCGCAACGCGAGGACGTCGAGCAGAAGTTCCGCGACGGCACCCGCTACAGCGACCCGAACGTCCTCGCGTGCACGCCGACGCTGGAACTCGGCATCGACATCGGCGACCTGTCCGCCGTCGTCCTCGCGTCGCTTCCGCGTTCCCCGGCCAACTACGTCCAGCGGGCGGGACGGGCCGGACGCAAGACCGGCAACGCCTTCCTCCTCACGCTCATCGGGCGGAACCCGCGCGACCGGTACTACCTGACCGACCCCACCGACATGATCGCGGGCGACATCGTCCCGCCCGGCTGCTACCTGTCCGCCGTCGAGATCCTGCAGCGCCAGTACGTCGCGCACCTCGCCGACCTCGCCGCCCGCGAACGCTTCGACGGGCTGCCGCCGATGCCGCGGCTCGCGTCCGCGCTGTTCGGCGAGACCGGATGGCTGGCCGCGTTCCAGGACGCCGTCCTCGCCCAGGGCGACGCCCTTGCCGAGGAGTTCCTCGCCCTGTTCGCCCAGGGCGACCCCGAGACCGGCGTCACCGAGGAGGCCGCCCGGCAACTCCGCGACTTCGCCGCCGCCGGGCTGAAGGAGGCCATCGCCGCCGCGGCCCGCGTCTGGGACGAGCGGCTCGCCGACCTGCGCGCCCGCCTGGAGGTCATCGACGCCGCGGTCGCCGCGATGATCGACTCCGACCAGCAGCAGCGGAACCGCCGGGGCGAACTGCGCGCCGAACGCCGCGCCGTCCAGGCGCGCATCGGCGAGATCGGACGCGGCGACGCCCACGGCACCCTCGTCGAACTCGGGCTCCTGCCCAACTACTCGCTCATCGACACCGCCACCGCGCTGGAAGCCACCCTCACCTGGGAAGAGCGCGTCGGCGACGAGACCGGCGAGGCCCCCGCGCCCGCCGACCGGCACCCTGGTGATCCGAACCGGACCGACCGGGCCCGCGGCGACCGGCGCTTCCACAGCGAACTCCGCGAATACGAGCGGTCCGCGTCCCTCGCCCTCACCGAACTCGCCCCCGGAAACCACTTCTACATCCGCGGCTACCGGCACGAGGTCACCGGACTCGACATCGGCAGCCCGCAGCGCCCCGCCTACCGGCAGTGGCGCGTCTGCCAGGAATGCGGCTACATCCGCACCACCGCCGCCGCCGAGGACCACAGTCCCTGCCCGCGCTGCGGCAACGAGCGCATCGGCGACAGCAGCGGCCTGCACACCGTCCTCATCCCCACCCGCGTCACCGCCCACGACGTACGCGACGACGCCCGCATCCGCGACGACCACGACGACCGGCAGCGCCGCTACTACGAGACCGCCGTCGCCGTCGACATCCCCCGCGACGAAGTCGCTCCCGGTGCCTGGCGGCACGCCAGGCGGGTGTTCGGCGTCGACTTCACCCGCCGCGCCGTCATCCGCCGGTTCAACCTCGGGTCGCTGCGCATGGACCGTCCCGCCGGCGACCCGTTCGCCGGGGACCTGCGTCGACTCAACCCCTTCTACGTGTGCCGGACGTGCGGCGGCGCCACCGCCGACGGCCCGCCCGACCGGGACGCGCGGCTCACCGGCACCAGCTCCGGGTACGACACGTCCCGCAGCCACCACCGCCCCTGGTGCCCGCAGCGGCGCGGCGGCGACGTCGAGCACGAACCCCTCATCACCGCGCACGAGCTGCGGACAGAGGCGCTGCGGATCCTCGTCCCCGTCGCCACCACGATGATCCCCGAGCGGACCGTCACGTTCCAGGCCGCGCTGATGGCCGGGATCGCCCGCAAGTACGGCGGCGACCCCGCCCACCTGCGGATCGTCACCGCCACCATGCCCGACCACCTGCACCACAGCGGGCACCGGCGGCGCTTCCTCGTCCTGCACGACACGCTGCCCGGCGGCACCGGCTACCTGCACCGCATGTCCACCGAGGCGGGCTTCCGCGAAGTCCTGCAAGAGGCGTACGAGGTCGTGTTCAACTGCCCGTGCGCCAACGAGGAGGGCGGCAGGGCCGCCTGCCACCGCTGCCTGCTGTCCCATGTCCGGGGCGAGGAGTACGACAAGGCCGACCGCGGCCTCGCCGTCGAGATGCTCGCCGAACTCCTGGACGAGTGGGCGACCGCGTCCGTCGCCAGCACCGACGACATCTCCCTCGTCAACCAGGTCGAGAGCGAACTGGAGGCCCGGTTCCTCGACGCGCTGATGCGGTGGGCGCGCAGGCCCGGCAGCGGACGCGCCATCAGCGACGGCCCCCGGCTCAACGACCGCCGCACCGCCGACCTGCGCATCACGTCCGGGGACGACGTCGTCCACTGGCAGGTCATCCTGCAGAACACCATCAAGGAGACCCGGCCCGACGTCTACTTCAAACGGCTCGACGGGGCGCCCTTGGAAGTCGCCGTCTACCTCGACGGCTACAACTACCACGCCGCTCCGCACGCCAACCGGCTCGCCGGCGACGCCGCCAAACGCGCCCGGCTCCGCGCCCACGGCCGCGTCGTCTTCCAGATCACCTGGGACGACGTCGAACACTGGGAGAGCGGCCTGTTCCCCGAAGCGCCCGCCTGGATCCCGTACGAGGGAATCGCGCAGGGACGGGCGCGCGAGGGCTACCTCCACGGCGGCGGCGACCCGGCCGAGCTCGCGGACCTGATCTGGGCCAACCCGATCCAGACGCTGCTGGCGTTCCTGTCCGACCCCGACGGCGACCGCTGGCGGCGCCGCGCCGAAGCGGCCGTGACCGGCCTCGTGATGCCCGGAGCCGAAACCCGGCGTGCCGCACCCGAGGGGATCGGCGACCTGCTGACCGCCGCCGTCCGCGGCGACGCCCTGCCCACGCCGCCGCCCGGCGACCTGATCCTCGCCCGCACCGAGGACGCCGCCGGTTGCCCCCTCACCGTCGTCGCCGACGCCCGCACCCGCGCCTGGACCGCCCTGGCCGTCATCGACGACCGGGACGGCAGCATCACCGCCGACGAGGACGCCCACCGGCGCCGCTGGCACGCCTGGCTGTACTGGGGCAACCTCCTCCAGTTCCTCTCGTACGGGGAAGGCGACGGCGTCCAGCTCGCCTGCACCGAGCTCGCGGCGTTCGACCCCGCCGCGCTCGCCGTCACCGGCGGCGCCGGCCTGCTGCCGACGCTCAGCCTCCTGCCGTTCGACACCGGCGACCTGCCGCCCGGC
>NZ_SMKH01000334.1 GCF_004348515.1 Actinomadura sp. KC345
GGTACCGGGACAGTGCCCGAAATGGGTGGTTCTCGAAGCCGACTACACCTACCTGGAGTCGTCCAAGGAGTTCCTGTCCGGCAGGTTCGAGATCAAGAACAGTTTCGACGAGTCCTTCCGGGAGTTCCGCTTCGAGAGCCGGCTCGGGCAGGCCGGTGAGGACGACATCGACGGCGAGAACGGGACCTCCCGGCTCCGGGACGTCATCGGCGCGCTGCCGATGCTGGTCGCGGAGGAGGGGCTGGCCCCGGCGGTCCCCGCGGAGACCGCGCCGCCCGCGTCGAAGCCCGCCGCGAACGACAGGCTGACCGAGTCGACCGTCACCACCCGCACCGTCTGGTCGGTGATCGGCGTCCTGCTGCTCGCGACGGCGCTCGTGGTGCTCGTGGTCGGCGGCGTCCGGAGCCTCCGGAAAGGCGGTTCGTGACCGAGTCCACCACTGTGAAGGCGGAGGCGGCCGACCCCGCGGAGGCGGGGGCCGGCCGGCTCAGCCTGCCGGCGAGGGCCGCCCGCACCCTGGTGCTGGCGTCGGTGTTCACGTGCGCCGCCTGCGGGCTGGTGTACGAGCTGGCGCTGGTGGCCCTCGGCAGCTACCTGATGGGCAACTCGGTCACCCAGGCGTCCATCGTCCTGTCGGTCATGGTCTTCGCGATGGGCGTCGGCTCGCTGCTGGCCAAGCCGCTGCGGCACCGGCCGGTCGTGGCGTTCGCGATCGTGGAGGCCGCGCTGGCGCTGCTCGGCGGGCTGTCGGTGCTCGCGCTGTACGCGGCGTTCGCGTGGCTGAGCCTGTACACCCCGGCGCTGGTCGTGGTGGCGTTCCTGGTCGGGGCGCTGATCGGCGCGGAGCTTCCGCTGCTGATGACGCTGCTGCAGCGGATCCGGCGGCAGGAGGCGGGCGCCGCGGTCGCCGACCTGTTCGCCGCCGACTACGTGGGCGCGCTGATCGGCGGGCTGGCGTTCCCGTTCCTGCTCCTGCCGTTCTTCGGGCACATCAAGGGCGCGCTGCTGGTCGGGGCGGTCAACGTGGTCGCCGGGACCGCGGTGGTGCTGTGGCTGTTCCGCAAGGAGGTCGGCCGCGCGACGCAGGCCGCGCTCTGGGCGGGGATGGCGGCCGTGCTGATCGTGCTCGGCGGGACGTACGCCCTGGCCGACGAGTTCGAGGTCTCGGCCCGCCAGGTCCTCTACCGGGACCCGATCGTGCTGTCCAAGAAGACCCCGTACCAGGAGATCGTCGTCACGAGGCAGGTCACGGTGGCGGGCCGGCCCGATGTGCGGCTGTTCCTGAACGGCGACCTCCAGTTCTCCTCCGTGGACGAGTACCGGTACCACGAGTCGCTGGTCCACCCGATCATGTCCGGCCCGCACGGCAGGGTCCTCGTCCTCGGGGGCGGGGACGGCCTCGCGCTCCGCGAGGTGTTGCGCTACAAGGACGTGAAGAGCGCGACCCTGGTCGAGCTGGACCCGGAGGTCCTGCGCCTGGCCCGCACCTACGAGCCTCTCGTGTCCCTCAACGAGCGCGCGTTCGAGGACCCGCGCGCCAGGACCGTCGAGGCCGACGCGTTCTCGTGGCTGCGCGGGCTGAACGAGCAGTTCGACACGGTGATCGTGGACATGCCCGACCCCGACGACGTCGCCACCGCCAAGCTGTACTCGGTGGAGTTCTACGGTCTGGTGAAGCGGGTGCTCGCACCGGGCGGCCGGATGGTCGTCCAGTCGGGTTCGCCGTACTTCGCGCCGAAGTCGTTCTGGAGCATCGAGAAGTCCGTCGCCGCCGCCGGCCTCGCGACCGTCCCGTACCACGTGGACGTGCCGAGCTTCGGCGACTGGGGCTACGTCATGGCGGCCCCCACGGAGAAGGCGCCGGCGCTCAAGCTCGCGCCCGACGCCCCGAAGCTCCGCTTCATGGACGAGGCGCTTCTCCATGCCTCGACGGTCTTCCCCAAGGACCGGCGGAGCCGCGACGTGGAGACCAACACGCTCGTCCATCCGCGCCTGGTGGAGTACCAGCAGCAGGAGTGGAAGGACGCCTGAGCGTTCAGTCCGGCACCGACCTCCGGATGGCCTTGTCGACCGCCCGCTGGAACGACGTCACGAGCGACTGGATCATCAGGGGCTTGAGCTTCCCGGCCATCTCCATGAGCCGTTCCCGCTCCTCGGGTGCGCGCCCGCCCTCCCGGTAGGGCCGGACCACGGTGTCCTGGAAGACCCGCTGGAGCTCGTCGGCCAGCGCCGTCGTGTGGCGGTCGACGGCCTCGTGCGAGGCGATCACGGTGTCCAGCGGCATCGGCAGCGCGGCCAGCTCGGCGCTGATGCCGAGCAGCGCCGGGCTCACCACCCGGACCCTGGTCGCCGAAGGGCCGTCCGGGACCGGCTCGACGACGCCGAGCGCCTCCAGCCGCTTGAGGACCTCGTCATCGAGGTGCCGTCCGGCGCGCCGGTCCAGCTCGTGCCGGTCGAGGAGCTCGGGACGCTCCGGTGCCCACGGCGACAGCAGCGCACGCTGCAGCGCGAGGTCCTCGGCCGGCGCGTCCAGCGGGATCTTCTGCAGGTGCTTCTCGATCGCGGCCAGCGTCAGCCCGAGCGACTGGAGTTCCCGGACGAGTTCCAGCCGCGCCAGGTGGTCGGCGCCGTACAGCCCCGTCCGGCCGCGCAGCCTCGGGGGCGGGAGCAGGCCGCGCCCGGCGTAGAACCGCACGGTCCGGACGGTGACCCCGGCGCGCGAGGCCAGCTCGCCGACGGTGAGTTCCATCCCGCCTCCCTCTATATGACAGTGCCAGTGTTACATTAAACGTGTATCAGCGAGCACTTACCGAGGGAGACCGCCGGATGGGACGGGATATCTACACCGACGAGCACGAGGCGTTCCGCGACATGGTGCGCTCCTTCATCGAGAAGGAGATCGCCCCCCACCACGAGCAGTGGGAGAAGGACGGGATCGTCTCGCGCGAGGTGTGGCTGGCGGCGGGCCGCGCGGGCCTGCTCGGCATCGACATGCCGGAGGAGCACGGCGGCGGCGGCAACGACGACTACCGCTACTACGTGATCTTCAACGAGGAGCTGGCGCGGGCGAGCGTGCACGGCCCCGGCTTCTCCGTCCACAACGACATCAACGGCGCCTACCTGCGGCAGCTCTGCAACGACGAGCAGAAGGCCCGCTGGTTCCCCGGCTACTGCTCCGGCGAGATCATCACCGCGATCGCGATGACCGAGCCCGCCGCCGGGTCCGACCTCCAGGGCATCAAGACCACCGCGGTCAGGGACGGCGACGACTACGTCCTGAACGGCTCGAAGACCTTCATCTCCAACGGCATCCTCGCCGACCTCGTCATCGTCGTCGCCAAGACCGACCCGTCCGCCGGGGCCAAGGGCGTCAGCCTCCTGGCCGTCGAGCGCGGCATGGCCGGCTTCGAGCGCGGCCGCAACCTCGACAAGGTCGGCATGCACGCCCAGGACACCGCCGAGCTGTTCTTCGACAACGTGCGCGTCCCCAAGGAGAACCTCCTCGGCGAGGAGGGCATGGGCTTCATCTACCTGATGCAGAACCTCGCCCGCGAGCGCCTCTCCATCGGCGCCACCGCCCTCGCCGGCGCCGAGGTCGCGTTCGAGCAGACCCTGGAGTACTGCAAGACCCGCGAGGCGTTCGGCCGCCCGATCGGCAAGTTCCAGCACAACCGCTTCACCCTCGCCGAGATGAAGACGGAGCTGACCGTCACCCGCGCCTTCACCGAAGAGTGCGTCGTCAAGGAGGGCGAGGGCGAGCTGTCCGCCGACGAGGCGGCGATGCTCAAGTACTGGAACACCGAGCTGCTCAAGCGGGTCGTCGACCGCTGCGTCCAGCTCCACGGCGGCTACGGCTACATGACCGAGTACCCGATCGCCAAGGCCTACCAGGACGTCCGCATCCAGACCATCTTCGGCGGCACCACCGAGATCATGAAGGAGATCGTCGGCCGCTCCCTCGGCGTCTGACCCCGAGTCAGGGTTTGGTGCAGCGGGCGAATGCAAAAGGGGCAATCCACTAATACCAAGCGTAACGCCAGGAATGCGTACGGCGATATCTGGTCGAGTTGCCCCAACACGGACGGAGTCCCCGTGCCCCCTGCGCTGTCCGCCTCATCGGCCCTTCGGATCGCGGCGACCGCCCTGCTGGCGGTCGCCGCTTCCCTCCCGCTGACCACCACCGCCGAAGCCGCCCCTCCGACGGGAGTGCACTACAAGAAGATCAACTCGGGAGTGAGCCCTTCCTGGTACACCCCCGAGTTCGAGCGGCGGCTCCTGGCCTCGGGCACCGGCGGCGTCCGGCTGCCCGCCGGCGCCACGTTGCCGGGAGGGGTCACCGCGCCGCAGGCCGCCGGGCTGGCCCAGACCGGCATCCGTCCCGGCCAATGGCTGCTCACCCTGCTGGGCAGCGACGGCAGCGACAATCCTCTCGGTTGGTGCAGCGCCAACTTCGTCTTCAAGAAGAACTCCACCTGGGGCCTTGGCACCGCCGGGCACTGCGGCACGGTCGGGCAGCCGGTGAGCGCCTACGTGGTGCCGCCGCCGGCCTCGGGCCGGCTCCCCGGCCTGTACGTGATCGGCGAGATCAGCCTCTCCCGTGACAACGGCATCGGCGACGACTTCGCCATGATCACCATCTATCCGGAGTTCTCCTCCTGGATGAACCCGACCATGCCGGTGTGGGGCGGCCCTGAGGGCACCTACACCGGTGACCAGGTGGGACTTCCGCTGAAGCACTTCGGCCACGGGGCGGTCATCGGCACCGGCGGCACCCCGCGCGTGGGTGCCGCGCACCGGTGGGACATCGAGAAGGGCTCAGGCTACTCCTGGGTCGGCGTGGCCGCCCCAGGAGACTCCGGCTCCGGCGTACTGAACCTCTCCGGGCAGGCCGCCGGAGACCTCACCCACCTCGCCGTCGACATCGAAGGCAACGTCGTCGGCGTCGCCGGGACGCGGATGACGAAGATCCGCCAGATCGCCCGAGACTGGTCCCTCGTCAACGGCTCACTCCTTCCCCTGTGAGCCCGGCCGGGCATCGGTTCCGGGTCTGATCCCCGTCCTCTCCAAGGCCCGGCGACCGCGCGTTCCGCGGTCGCCGGCCGAGGCCGGACGCCCTGGCGGTCACGCTCTCCTACCTCCCCGCCAACCAGGAGACGATCCCGTTCCTGCCCCTCGACCTGCTGTCGTCCAAGGAACGCCGCAAGGTCGACCAGCGCATCGTCTGACGTCCATGCGCTCCGGGTCAGGTGCGGTCGGCGAGGCGTTCGACCTTTTCGATGGAGCCGGCGACCAGGATGACGTCGCCGTACTGAAGGATGGTGTCGGGCGTGGCGTAGGTGAACTTCTCGCCGGCCGGCTTCACGGACACGACCGTCACGCCGTGCTTGGAGCGCAGGCGTGTCTCCCCGAGGGGGACGCCGACGAGTTCCCGGGGCGGGTGGGTCTTGACCAGGGCGAAGTCCTGGTCCACCTCGATGTAGTCGAGCATGCGGCCGCTGACCATATGGGCGACGCGTTCGCCCATGTCGTGCTCCGGAAGCACGATGTGATGGGCGCCGATCCGCTCCAGGATGCGTTTGTGCTGGTGGGTGACGGCCTTGGCCCAGATGTCGTCGATCTCCAGCTCCGCCAGGATCGAGGTCGCCAGGATGCTGGCCTCAAGGTCGCCGCCGATGGCGACCACGGCGCGGTAGAACTCGTCCACCCCGAGTTCGCGGAGCGTGTCGATGTCGGTGGCGTCGGCGGTGAGGACGTGGGTCAGCCGCCCGGACAGCGCCTGGACGATCTTCGGCCGGTTGTCGATCGCGAGCACCTCGGTGCCGCGCCGCGCCAGCTCCAGGGCGAGCGCGGAGCCGAACCGGCCCATGCCGATCACCACGACGGGGAGCTTCTCAGCCAACGATGGGTCTCTCCTCGGGCAGTTCGTAGCGGCGGGCGCGCTCGCGGAGCGCGAGCGCGGTGGCGAAGGTGAGGGGGCCGATGCGGCCGACGAGCATCAGCACCACCAGGAGCACGTGCCCGGCGGGCGGCAACTCGGCGGTGATCCCCGTGGACAGGCCCACGGTACCGAACGCCGACACGACCTCGAACAGGACGCGGTCCAGCGTGTGGGAGGTCATCACGAGCAGGGTGAACGTTCCGGCGGTGACCATGCCGATGCCCAGCAGGACGATCGAGATCGCCTGGCGCTGGGTGCCGTCGGGCAGCCTGCGGTGGCCCACGTTCACACGCGTCTCGCCGCGCATCTCGGCCCACAGCACGAAGGCCAGGAGCCCGAACGTGGTGACCTTGATGCCGCCGGCGGTTCCGGCGCTGCCGCCGCCGATGAACATCAGCACGTCGGTGACCAGCCAGCTCTCCGGCCGCATCTGGGAGACGTCGATGCTGTTGAGCCCGCCGCTGCGCGGCATCACCGCCATCATGAAGCCCGACGGCATCCGGTCGGATTCGGGCAGCGCGCCGAGGGTTCCGGGATTGTCCCATTCGGCCACCGAGAGGACGAGCGTTCCGCCTGCCAGCAGCACGACCGTGGCGCCCAGCGTGACGCGCGTGAGTATCGACCAGCCCCGCGGCCGGCGCCAGTCCCGGGCCAGCTCGAACACCACCGGGAAGCCGAGCCCGCCGACGATGACCGCCGCGCAGACCGTCAGGATGATCCAGGGGTCGCCCGCGAACCGGACGAGGCCGTCCGGCCACAGCGTGAACCCGGCGTTGTTGAACGCCGAGATCGCGTGGTAAACACCCAGGTAGGCGGCGCGGCCCGGCGCCTCGCCGTAGCCGATGACCAGCCGCGCGGTGAGCACGACCGCCACCACCGCCTCGGACGCCAGGCTGAAGACGACGACCCGCCGGACGACGCGCCGCACGTCGGCCATCCGCAGGGTCTTGGTCTCGACCTGGGCCGCCATCCGGGCCCGGAGCCCCAGCCGCCCCGACAGCACGATGGCGAACAGGGTCGCCAGCGTCATCAGCCCGAGGCCGCCCACCTGGACCAGTCCCAGGATGACGAGTTCACCGAACGTCGACCAGTGCGCATGGGTGTCCGCGACGATCAGCCCGGTCACGCACACGGCCGACGTGGCGGTGAACAGCGCGTCCGTGAAGGAGGCCGAGCCGGTGTCCGTCGTGGCCACGGGCAGCGAGAGCAGCAGCGTGCCCGCGAGGATCGTGACGACGAACCCGGTGACCACGACCTGCGCCGGATGGTGGAAGCGCTCCAGCAGCGCCGTCCCCAACGGCTTCGACCACCGCCCCAGCTCCCGCCGAAACAGCGCACACACCCCCGCCTCGATTGGCCACCCTGCGACATACCACCACACAACCGGCCGACTGCCGAGCGTAATGGCCGGAATGGATGCTATGCCGTCCGTGTGGCGGCCTGTACCACCCGGCCGTCCGGAGCGCTCGCCGCGCGACCGGCCGGACCCTCCGGCGTCAGGTGATGCCGTGCTTCCCGCGCGGACGGCCGGCGCGGAGCCTCGACCAGCCCCACCCCGCGTACGCGGTGAGCAGCCCGATCGACAGCAGCCCGCCCCCGACGATGTGCGTGATGCCGTCTACCCGTTTCCCCGCCACCGAACCGGTGGTGGCGGTCTCCGGATCACGCGGGTCGTAGAGCACGCGGACGCCGGCGCCCACCCTTCTGTCGCCGTCCGCCCAGACGTCGTGCCGGCTCCGGTCGGACGCGGTGAACCGGACCAGGATGTGGTGGTCGTAACCGGTTGTCGGCCCGTCGCTCTCGACCCGCGTGTCCTGGACCGTTCCGACCGTGTACCGCCCGCGATCGCCGAGCGCCGACGCGTCGCGCATCTCGTCCACGCCGTCACCGAGCATGGTGAAACCGATGATGGGCACGCAGAGTGCGATGACGGCGCCCGCGCCGCAAACGACCACCACCAGGAGCCAGCGGGCCCACATGAACCGCCCGCGCCTGGCCTTGCCGCCCCTCCGCGCTCCCATCCCCTCCACTGAACCAGCCCACCG
>NZ_SMKH01000335.1 GCF_004348515.1 Actinomadura sp. KC345
CTGTACAGGAGCCCATCGGCCACGTTGTCGAGAGCGCTCACTCCCGCGGCCAGGTGAAACTGCTGGAACACGAACCCGACGTACCGCGCCCTCAGCGCCGACAGCTCCCGGTCGCTCAGCTCCGAGACCTCATGCCCGGCGACCTTCACGCTCCCCCTGGTCGGACGATCGAGCGTCCCGACCATGTGCAGCAGCGTCGACTTCCCGGACCCCGACGGCCCGACGATGGCGACCATCTCCCCCGACGCGATCACCAGATCGACCCCCCTGAGCGCCACAACGCCGGTGTACTCCTTGGTCACCCGGCCCAACTCGACGGTGTTCATCCGGCCGACACCCCGACCTTCAGCCCCTCACGCAGCCCGTCCCCGCCGACCTCGACACGACCGCCGCCGAACGACCCGACATCCACCGGGAGGAGCCGCCGCCGCTCACCCTCCACGACCTCGACCCCGAAGCCGCCCTCGCGCAGCGCGAGCAGCGCCTCCACGGGCACCGAGAGGACGTCCTTCTTCCGCTCGCTCTCCAACTCGACGCTGACGGGTGCCTCGTCCAGCCGCCCCGGCCCGGCGTCACCGAGCGAGATCTCGACATCGACCGTGGTCTTCTCGTCCGGCCCCGACCCTGTGCTCTCCGCGACCCTGGCGACCGAGGTGATCTTCCCCCGGACCGTCGTCCCACCGGGAAGCAGCACCGAGACCTCCGCACCTTTCCGCGCGAGATCCTGCTTGTCCGCCTCAAGATCCACGTGGACGACCCGCCGCGTCCCGGCGACCGTCAGAACCGGCTGCCCTTCCGCCACCCGCTTCCCCTCGGGCGCCTCGACATCACGCACGAGCACGGCCCCGCCCAGGAAGACGACCTGATCCGGCTCGACCTTCCCGGTCGCCTCCAGCCCCCGGTCGTCCTGCCACTTCCCGACCGCGGCCTCGGTCGCCCCGGTGAACTCCCGGTCGACCGTCATGCCGCCATACCCGAGCGCCCGCAGGTTCCGTTCGAGCTGCCGCACGTCCGCGCCCGAATCCCCGCTCTGGAGCGTGCGGTACATGGGACTACCGCCGTACATCAGCGTGACCGGCTTCCCGGCGACCCTGAGCAGCGCCTCGCCGCGCTTGACCGTCGATCCCTGCCGCGGCGCCCACGTCACAACACCCGACGCCCCCGTCCACACCTGCCGGACACCGTCATAGGTGAGCTTCCCGTCCACCGTCTCGGTGTCCACGAGATCACCCCGGCTCACCTCGGCCGTGGCCAACCGCGCCTCCCGCACGGCCTCCGCCGCACCGCCGTCCGCCGTCCAGGCCAGCACGCCTCCCCCGCCGACCACCACCAGCACGGCGACGCCGCCCACGACCACGAGCCGCCTCATCGCCCGGCCCCGGGCAGTTCGAGCCTGCATTTCTCCCGGGCCTTCTCCACCGCCTTCTGGTCGATGTCCCCGGTCGGAACCTTGAGCTCCCCGTCCGGCCCCGGGTCGGGCATGTTCACCCCGTGCTCGCGCATGCACTGCGCGAAATCGACGTACTCGTCACGCACCTTCGGGTCCTTCAGGTCGGGTATCCGCCCGCCCGCCTGGAGCCACGACTGGCACTTCTCCAGCGCCGCTTCCAGCTTCTTCCGGTCGGTCCCGCTTCCCAGCCGCTCCGCGTCCCCGCTGCCCGGATCGGGGACGTCCACCCCGTTCTCCCGCATGCACTGCGCGAACTTCAGCTGCGCGTCCTCCGGCGACAACGACTCACCGGCCGACGCCGACGCACTCCCTCCGGCACCGGCCACCCCGCTCCCGCCGCCGTCGTCCCCGCACCCGGCAAGCCCGAGGACGACCGGCACCACAGCCACCGCGGCCCAAACTCGAAACCCCATGACGAACCTCCCCGCCGAGGACACCCGCCCCAGCGAGAAGCCACACAACCCACCGAGGGGTTAAACCCGCATTAGCCACGCCTCTCAAGGGCCGCGCCGCGCGGACGCTCGGCCGGCGGCGGCATGGGGCGTGTTGTGTTGGGTCTGGTGTGCGGGCTGGGGGTGAGGGACGTTGGTGGGCATGTGGTCTCGATTGATTGTTCCTGCGTTGGCGGTCGGCCTCCTTGTGCCCGGGGGCTCGGCGCACGGCGGCACCGGGCACGGGCGGCCGGTGGATCGGATGGGGTTGCCGGACGGGTTCCAGCCGGAGGGGATCGCGACCGGGCCGGGGCCGGTGGCGTTCTTCGGGTCGCGGGCCACCGGGGCCATCTATCGCGCCGATCTGCGTACCGGGAAGGGGAAGGTCATCAGCGCGGGGCCCGGTACGCCTTCGCTCGGTATGAAGACGCGGGGGCACAGGCTCTTCGTCGCCGGTGGGACGGGCGGGGACGCGCGGGTCGTGGATACCCGCAGCGGGCGTGTTCTGACGTCGTACGCGCTGACCAGGAAGCCTTCGTTCGTGAATGACGTCGTCCTCACGCGGAGCGGCGCCTGGTTCACCGATTCGACCAATCCGGTGCTGTATCGGGTCCCGATCGATGGTCGGGGGCGGGCGAAGACCCTGGCCTTGAGCGGGGACATCGAGTTCGGGGACGGCATCAACGCGAACGGCATCGTGGCCCTGCCGGGCGGGCGGTCGCTTCTGGTGGTCCAGTCCAACACCGGGAAGCTGTTCAAGGTCGATGCCGGGAGCGGGGTCGCCGAGGAGGTCGACCTGCGCGGTGAGTCGCTGGCCAACGGCGACGGGCTGCTGCTGGAGGGGCGGACGCTCTATACGGTGCAGAACCGCCTCAATGTCGTCGCCGTGGTCAGGCTGAACGGGCACGCTACGGAGGGACGGGTCGTCGAGCGGCTGACCGATCCGCGGTTCGACGTCCCGACGACCGTCGCGCGGTTCGGGCCGACGCTGTACCTGCCGAATGCCCGGTTCAACACACCTCCCACCCCGAGTACGCATTATGACGCCATCGGGATTCATCGATAGCTGACAAAGACAGCGGGCGAACTGTGTGCTGAGGCGGAAATACCGAACGTGCCCGTTCGGCGATAATCCGTTCGTGCCCACCCATACCGGACCGTCGCTGAACGAGGAATTCCGGTTGGCCCAGGCCCTCGAGGCGCGGCGGCCGGACGCGGTCGGCCGTGTCTACAACGTGTACGGGCCCGAGTTGATCGAGTACGCCGAGGAACTGCTCGGCGACCGCGACCGGGCGGTCGAGGCCGTCCGGAGCGCACTGCTTGCGCTGCGGGACGAGGGCGCGGACCCGGAGACCTTCCGGGACCGGCTGTACGAACTGGTGGACGACGAGTGTCGGGAGCCGCCGGTGCGGCTGAACCGGTGGCTCGTGGCCACCGGGATCGCGGCCGGGGCGGTGCTGACCACGGGGATGCTCGCGCTGTTCGAGTCGACGGACAGGGACGGGACGGTCCCGGCCGCCGTGCCGCCGCCGTCGCTCTCCACGCCCGCGACGCCGAGCCCCACGCCGACGCCGTCCCGGGAGGAGAAGGAGGAGAAGAGGGCGGCTGCGCCGGATCCCGAGCCCGGGGAGACGCCCGCGGCGGACGAATCCGGGCGGTTGTCGGTCGATGCCGGGGCCTGCCGGGGGGTGCGGGCACTCGGGTTGCCGGTGCGGTGCAGCATCCGGCTGACGGCCACGGGCGGCGCGGTGAAGTGGTCGGTGGCGTCGGTCCGGTCGCGGGACGCACGGATCAGCGCGGACGGCGGCGGCCGGCTCGCGGAAGGGCGTTCGACGTCGGTGCCGGTGACGGTGCGTCCGAGGGTGCTGTGCTTCGTGGACGGCAGCGGCAGCGGGACGGTCTCGTTCGCGCCGGGCGGCAGCGCGACCGTCACCTACACCTGCTGGGAGCGTTGACGCCTTACCGGCGTTTAACCTCCCGCCGGTCATCCTCGGGTTCATGCGTGTACTTATCGTCGAGGACGAGCATGTGCTGGCGGACACGATCGCCGAGGGCCTCCGCGAGGAGGCGATGGCCGTCGACGTGGTGTACGACGGCCATGAGGCCCTGGAGCTGGCCTCGTACAACGAGTACGACGTGGTGGTCCTCGACCGGGATCTGCCGACCGTGCACGGTGACGAGGTCTGCCGTGAGCTGGTGGGGCAGCGGAGTCCGGGCCGGATCCTGATGCTGACCGCCGCCGGGGACGTCGAGGACCGGGTGGTCGGCCTGTCCCTGGGCGCCGACGACTACCTGCCGAAGCCGTTCGTGTTCAGTGAGCTGGTGGCGAGGGTGCGGGCGCTGGCGCGCAGGGCGGGGCGCTCGGTGCCGCCGGTGCTGGAGTGTCGCGGGATCCGGCTGGATCCCCATCGGCACAGGGTCGCGCGGGACGGCCGGGAGCTCCGGCTGACGAAGAAGGAGTTCGCCGTGCTGGAGGAGCTGCTCCGGGCGGAGGGCGGCGTGGTGAGCGCCGAGCGGCTGCTGGAACGGGCGTGGGACGAGAACATCGACCCGTTCAGCAACATCGTCCGCGTCACGATGGCGACGCTGCGCCGCAAGCTCGGGCGGCCCGCGGTGATCGAGACGGTGACGGGTTCCGGGTACCGGCTGGAGGCGCGATGAGAGGGCTGCCGGTCCTGAGCGTGCGGACGCGGCTGACGCTGGTGTACGGGTCGCTGTTCCTCGTCACCTCGGCCGTCCTGGTCTCGGTGACGTACCTGCTGACCGTGCGAACGATGGATCAGCGCTTCACGAGACCCGCTGACCACCTGGACCCCGCGCTGGTCTCGCGGCTGCAGAGTCTGGCGTCGGAGGGGGGCTTGTCCTCGGGGGACGGGGTGGAACAGCTCATGGCGCTGAGGCAGGAGGCCGACCGGCGGCTCGCCCAGGAGAAGCGCGACGTGCTGGAGCAGCTGCTGCAGAGTTCGCTGCTGCTGATGCTGGTCGTCGGAGTCCTCGCCGTGGTGATCGGGTATGTGGTGGCGGGGCGGATGCTGCGCCCGCTGCACCGGGTGACCGCGACGGCGCGGCGGCTGTCGGAGAGCAACCTGCACGAGCGGATCGCGCTCGACGGCCCGCAGGACGAGATCAAGGACCTGGCCGACACCTTCGACCGGATGCTGGACCGGCTGAACCGGGCGTTCGACAGTCAGCGCCGGTTCGTCGCGAACGCCTCGCACGAGCTGCGCACGCCGCTGACGATCAATCGGACCGTTCTGGAGGTGGCCATCGCCAGCCGCAGGAACCCGCCGGAGACCAAGGCACTCGCGGACGTCCTGCTCGGCAGCACCGCCCGCCACGAGCGGCTGATCGACGGCCTGCTGACGCTCGCGCGGTCCGAGCGGGATCTGGGTGCACGGGCGGACACCCCCCTGCCGGAGGTGATCCGCAGTGCCCTCGACCACCTCGATGACCAGGCGTCCGCGGCGGAGGTGGACGTCGAGGCGACGCTCGCGCCCGCCGTCGTGACCGGGGATCCGGTGCTGCTGGAGCGCTGCGCGGTGAACCTGCTGGAGAACGCCGTGAAGTACAACGTACGGGAGGGGCGTGTGCAGGTGCGCAGCGGTGTCGAGGACGGCGCGGCGTTCCTGCAGGTCGCCAACACCGGGCGGCCCGTCCCCTCCTACGAGGTCGAGTCGCTCTTCGAGCCGTTCCGGCGACTGCGCGGCGATCGGACGGGGTCCGAGGACGGCGCGGGCCTCGGCCTGTCGATCGTCCGGGCGGTGGTGGACGCGCACGGCGGCACGATCGAGACCGTGCCGCGGCCGGAGGGCGGCCTGTCCATCACCGTCCGGCTGCCGCTCGCCGAGGCATCCGCGCCCGCCGCCCTGACGGCCGGCCCGGCCTGACCCGGCTGCCCGAGCCGACCCGCCTAGCCCGCCCGGCCGGCCTGCTCCGCGCCCAGGGGCGGCCAGTCGACGCGCCCCTCGGGCCGCGGGCGGCCGGGGTGTGCGGTGAGCCAGCGGTGCACGACCTTCCCGGTGGCGTTGCGGGGCAGCTCGGCGATGAAGTGCACGTCTCGCGGCACCGCGTACCGGGCGACGTGCTCGTGCACGTACGCGCGGACGGCGGCGGCCTCCAGCCGGGCGCCCGGCCGCAGGACGACGTAGGCGGCGAGCCGCTGCCCCCACGCGTCGTCGGGGACGCCGACGACCGCGACCTCGCCGACCTCCGGGAGCCGCAGCAGGGCGTCCTCCACGTCGCGCGGGACGACGTTCTCTCCCCCCGACACGACGAGTCCGTCGCTGCGGCCGTCGACGAACAGCAGCCCGCGGTGGTCGATGTGGCCGAGGTCGCCGGTGGCGAGGAGCCCGTCGCGGACCTCCATCGGCTCGCCGCCGGTGTAGCCCTCGAAGAGCAGCTCGTTGGCGGCGAAGATCTGCCCGATCGTGGAGCGGCCGACCTTGCGGCCGCGGTCGTCGCGGATCTCCAGCGTGGTGTTGCGCGGCGGCCGCCCGGCGGTGCGCGGGTCGATCCGCAGGTCGCGCGGGACGGCGATGGACACCCAGGACGCCTCGGTGGAGCCGTAGACGTTGTAGAGCCGGTCGCCGAACGCGTCCATGAACCGGGTGGCGAGGTCGCCGGGCAGCGCGGCGCCGCTGATCGCCGCGATCCGCAGCGAGGACGTGTCGTGGACGGCGCGGACCCCGGGGGCCAGTTCGAGGATCCGCTGGAGCATCACCGGGACGGCGAACACCGTGGTCTCGCGGTGGGAGGCGATGGCGCGCAGTGTCTGCTCGGAATCGAACCGGCGGTGCAGGACGACGGTGGCCCGCAGCGCCCACGCCATCTGGAGCGCGGCGTAGCCCCAGGTGTGGAACAGCGGCGCCTCGACGATCATCGTCTGCCGGGCGCGGAGCGGGACCCGGGAGGTCATCGAGGCGAGCGGCCACAGGCCGGGCCTTGGCGGGCGGCGGGCGCCCTTCGGGCGGCCGGTGGTGCCCGAGCTGAGCATGATCGTCCGGCCCTGGACCTGCGGCGGCCCCGCGCCGGCGCCGGACGCGGACACCGAGCCGATGATCTCCTCGATGCTCAGACCCCGCTCCGTGGGAGGGGGCGCGGGGGCGCTGCGCGGCGTAAGGGCCGGCGCGTCGGCGAGGACGGGCGCGGACAGCGGCGTCCCGACCGGCGCGCCGGGGCGCCGGTCGGCCCACAGGACGGTGCGGCGCAGCGCGATCGGCAGGCTCCGCAGCAGCGGCGCGAACTCGGCGTCCGCGACGATCAGGGCGGGGCGCAGCTCGGCGAGCACGGCGCTGATCTGGCCCGTTCCGAACCCCGTGTTGAGCAGGACGACCTCGGCGCCGCGCCGGCTGCACGCGACGAGCGTCTCGACCATGCCGCGGTGGTTGCGGCACAGCACCCCGACGCGCGGGCGGGGGCCCTGCAGCGGCAGCCCGGCGGCGAGCCGCGCGGCGCGCTCGTCGAGTTCGGCGAACGTGAGGGCGCCCTCGTCGTCGATCAGGGCGGTCCGGGACGGGGAGCGGGCGGCGGCCCCGGCGACCAGCCCGGCGAGCGTGGTGCCCCAGCGGCGCAGCGTGCCGATCTGCCGGACCATGCCGCGCGGGCCGCCGGCGAACAGCAGCCCGGTGCGCAGCAGGAGCGCGGTGAGGTCGCGGATGTGCCCGATCCGGCGGCGTACCCCGGGCCGGTATGCGGGCCTCGCATGCGTCACCGTGCCCTCCTCCGGTGATTTCGAGCCACGGTACCCACCCGTCACGGACCGAACAAGGTCGCCCGAGGGCCATACCTCCCGTCAGTGGTTACTGACGAGTAGCATTTGTGGTTACCAGCGAGTAGCATCACTCTCGCGGGGCACTCAAGCCGCCGGAGACAGGCAGGGGCGGCACGAGGCCCGGCATTCACCCGACTCGAGCCCCATCCCAGGGAGGACGACCTCGTGCCTCGCACCGCACGCGACGTCGTGTTCGTCGACGGCGTCCGCACGCCGTTCGGCAAGGCCGGCCCCAAGGGCCTGTACGCGGACACCCGCGCCGACGACCTGGTCGTCCGCGCGATCCGCGAGCTGATGCGCCGCAACCCGTCC
>NZ_SMKH01000336.1 GCF_004348515.1 Actinomadura sp. KC345
GGCTGGGCTCCCCCGCCACGCGATCCGGCGCAGAAGAGTGTGATCGGAGCGTTGTTCGACCTGAACTTCGACCACCTGATCACCACCAGGGTCGTCAAGGTCGTCTACGTGATCACACTCCTTCCGATCACGCTGGTGGCGCTCCTGCTGGCGGGGTACGGGTTTGAGTGGATCGCCCAAGATGCGGGCTTCTTCGGAATCATGATGATCGTCACGGCTCCGGTCCTGTGGATCACTCAGGTGCTGGTGGTCCGGATCCTCATGGAGTTCGTGGTCAACCAGTTCAAGATCAGCGAGTACCTGCGGGTCATCAAGGACAAGAAGTAGACGGAGCTGCTGGTGGGCGAGTTCGGCGGGAGCGGTCCCGGTGGCGGGCCTCCACCGGGGGACGCGCCGCGCGACACGCGGCGGGACGCGGGCGCGACGCGGCGCGACGCGCGGGTCCCCGGTCCGCGTTCGGCGTCGGAGACGTGGCGGGACGGGGAGGCGTCCGGAGATCCGCTGATGCGGCTCCCGGCGGTGCTCGGCGAGCGGTACGAGGCGGTCGCCGAGCTGCCGGTGCAGGGCGCCGAGTCGGACCTGCTGCTGGTGCGCGACGCGCACGGCGACGAGTACGTCGCCAAGATCTTCCGCCGCGGCTACCGCGCGGACCGGGAGGTGTGGGCGAAGCTGCCCGAGCTGGACTCCCCCCACGTGCTGCGGATCCTGGAGACCGGGCACGCGGACGGGCGCGACTACGAGGTGGCCGCCTACGCTCCGGACGGCAACCTGCGAGGGCTGATGGAGGAGGGCCCGCCGCCGGCCGGGACGGCCGGTGAGATCGCGGCGCAGCTCTCGGCCGGTCTGACGGCGCTGCACCGGGCGGGCATCGTCCATCGCGACCTGAAGCCGGAGAACGTCCTGGTGCTGGCGGCCGACCCGCTGCGGCTGGCGATCGCCGACTTCGGGCTGAGCAAGGTGCTCGACCAGAGCATGGTGTTCGCCTCGTCGTCGCGGACGCTGGCCTACGCGGCGCCGGAGTCGCTGTCGGGCCAGGTGTCGCCCGCCCGCGACTGGTGGTCGCTCGGCATGATCGTCCGGGAGCTGGCCACGGGCCGCGCCCCGTTCGAGGGGCTGAGCGAGACCGTCGTCGTCGACCACCTGGCCACCCGCCCGGTGAGCGCGGACGACGTCGCCGACCCGCGGCTGCGGCTGCTGTGCCAGGGCCTGCTGACCCGCGACCCGCGCAGAAGATGGACGGGCGAGCAGGTCGGCGCGTGGCTGGAGGGCGGGTCACCGCCGGTCGCCGAGGAGAGCATCGAGGCCGAGGCGGGCACCGGGCTTCCGTTCCGGGGACACCGCTACACCCGGCGGGACGAGCTGGCGCGGGCGCTCGTCGAGAACTGGGACCACGCCGCACGCTACTTCTTCGGGAGCGGGGAGTCGGGCGAGGCGTGGCGGAGCCTGCGCGCCTGGCTCGCGGAGATTCCGGACGACAGCCGCATCGGGCTCGTCGACGGCTACCTGATGACGGCCCTGCCCCCGGACGTGAAGCTGCTGCACCTGGTGCGGTGGCTCGATCCGGCGCTCCCCCCGCACCTGCTCGGACGGCGGGTGACCGCCGGCGACCTGCCCGGCCTCGCCGTCCTGGCCGACGATCGCGCCCATGCCGACCATCGCATCGCCTGCCTCATCGGCCGGGCGCTCTGGGAGCACCAGCTGCTGCACGTCCTGGCCGGTTTCGAGGCCGGCGAGGACCTGACCCGGATCGACGACCAGTGGCGTGCCCACGTACCGGCCTGGAACGACCTGGCGGGCTGGCTGCGCGGGCAGGACGGGATGCCGCAGGGGCTCGCGCGGCGGCTGCCCGACGCCGGGGCCGAGGAACCGCCGGTCGTCCTGCTCACGCTGCTGGCGCTGGCGGCACGTCCCGCGGAGACGCAGCGGCTGCTCGCCGAGGGGGCGGCGCGGGCGCGCGAGTCGATCGCCGAGCCGGTGCCGTGGTTCACATGGCTGGCGGACGGCGCGGGCGACGATCCGCTGCGGCTCCTCGCGGTGACGCTCGCCGCGCCCGAGGCCGTGGTGGAGACCGAGGCGCGGGAGCGCGACCGGACCACCGCGCGGCAGCGGGACGAGGCGCTCCGCGCGCACTGGGAGGAGCGGGAGCGGGAGCGGCTCGCCGGGCGCGGCCCGGCGATGGCGCGGGCCGTGCTCTGGACGCTGCCGCTCCTGTTCTTCTGGCTTCTCGGAAGCCGGGTCGTGGCCTCGCTGTTCGGCGGCGGTGACGACAGGGGGACGGCGTCGGTGGGACAGCAGTCGTCCTCTTCGGGCCTCTCGTTCGGCGTCCTGGCCGTTCTCTCCGCGCTCGCCTGGGCGGTGCACTGCGGCAGCGAGGTCTTCCTGGCACGCGCGCAGGGCAAGGACTATCTGCCGCACGGACCGTGGTCGATGATCGCCACCTTCCTCGGCACGAGCGGCCGCGGCCTGTCGCAGGCGTCCCGGACGATGACGGGTGCGGCGCGGAACACCGGGCGGCGCGGGTGCGGGTTCCTGCTGCTCGCCGGGACGATCCCCCTGCTGCTCCTCCTGCTCCTGTTCGGCGCGCTGTCGTCCATCGCGAGCATGATGTGGCTCCTGCTCCTCATCGTCGGCCCCGCCGCGCACGCCGTGGGGGCGGGCGTCCGGCTGCACGGCTGGCGCCAGAAGCGCACGATCGGAGGATCCACGATCGGAGGACCTACGTGAGCAGCGGAATCGAGGCGGACGTCGTCCTGGACGCCGCCGTAGTGCTCAGCCTGGGCATGAACCGCGTTCTCGGACATGGCGCGGGGCTGGCCGGCCGGGGCGCGGAGGCGCTCGCCGCGCTCGCCGAGGGACGCGCGGAGGCGCGGGCGGCGGCGCTGGCCGAGGTCGAGTCCCACGAGCGGGCCCTCCGGGAGGTCGTGGAGCGCAACGCGCGCATCGCGGCGCTGGCCGAGACCGGCGCGAAGATCGGCGCGGAGGTCGCGCTTCCCGAGCGGCTCCAGCCCGGCGAGCGGTCCGCCGCCGAGCTGGCCGCCTGGTGCGCCGCCACCGACCCCCTGCTGGACGAGGCGGAACGGAGCCTGTCGGAGCATCTCGCCGCCCAGGTCGCCTCGCAGGTCTTCACGGCTCCCGCCGAAGGGCTCACGGCCGACACCGAGCGCAGCGCGCCGCCACCGCCGCGGAGCGGCGAAGTCCAGCGGAACGACGTCCGCGAGAACCTGGAAAGGATCATGGCGCGGCTGCTGCCGGACGTGGCCGAGGCGGAGCGGAGCGACGTCGCCGAGGCGGCCGGGCTGCTCGCCGGGATCGGGACCGCCGAGGAGGCCGAGGGCGTCCTGCAGGAGGTGCGGCTGCGGATCCAGGCCGCCAACCGCAGGACCGAGGAGGAGCGGGAGCGGGAGCGGGAGCGGGCGGCCGAGCGCGACGCCGCGGAGCAGGCCGAGGCCGAGCGCCGCTACGTCCTCGACTCGATCACCGCGGCGTTCGAGGACATGGGCTACGAGGTCCAGGCCGGATTCGAGACGTTGACGGCCGAGGACGGCACCATGACGCTGACGAAGGGCGGCTGGCCCGACCACAGCGTCCGGATGCGGGTCGACGGCGCCGCGCACGTCCGGGCGTCGATGGTGCGCGAGCGGCCCGCGGAGAGCGAGGACGACCGGCGGGTGGACGTGGAGCGCGAGCAGGAGTGGTGCGAGGCGTTCGAGGCCGCCCGGGACCGCCTGCGGGACGCCGGGATCCGCTCGGACGTGGCGTGGCGGCTGGACCCGGGGGTGCGCGAACTGCCGGTTTCGGCCAGGTCAGGGCAGACTAGGGGCCGTGCAGGCCAACGCGAACGCCACCGCGAGCGTCATACGTGACGTGCCGGAGTCGCGGGGGGCGCGTGATCGTAGCGGAGTGGAGCACTCAGATGAGCGGAGCGAACCGGGGGGTGTGGGGAGCCGTCCCCTCACAGGGGAGCATGTATGAGCATTGAATCGCCGACTCTCGGGGGGCGGCTGCAGGGGTGGCCGCCGTTCATCCGGGAGCTGGACGCGACCCTTTCGGTGCACTCCCAGTACGTCCTGTCGGGCAACCTGCACGACAGCTTCCTCACGCCGTCGGCGGAGGGCGGCGGGCACGGTCAGCTGCTGCCGCTTCGCTCCCTGCTGTGGGAGACGCTGCGCTCCAGCGGCGCCTCCTTCATGGCGGTCTACGACTCGGTCGACGGGCTGCAGATCCTCCCCGCCGCCGGAGAACCGGCGGGCGCCGAGTCGGCGCAGGAGGCCGAGCGGCTGCTCGGCAAGACCAAGCCGGACGACAAGCCGTCCCTGGAGGCCCTGACCCGGCTCCTCGACGCGGTGGCCCGGCCGAAGGAGAACGTCCGCGCCGCCTTCGTGATCGACGGCGCGTCGCGGATCGCCCGAACCCCGACGGATCTGGAGCCGGCCGAACGCGACTTCTTCCGGTTCTGCGCGAAGCTGTCGCGCAAGGCCCGGCCGGTCCGGGTGAAGGGCCCGCGGCCGAAGCCCCTCTACAACCCGATCGTGTGGCTGGTGGAGCGGCCCGGCGACCTGCCTCCGTGGCTGACGGCCGACAACGAGACGATCCGCGAGATCACGATCCCGCGCCCGCACCTCGGCGACCGGCAGGAGACCGCGCGGCTGCTCGCCCGCGCGTTCGGGGTCAGCGACGTCGGGGCGGACGAGGTCGCCGCGGCGGCGTGCGACGCGTTCGCCGAGCAGGCCGACGGCCTCACCCTCCAGTCGATGATCGAGGTGACGCGGCTGGCCAAGGAGCGCAACGTCGACCTGGCCGACCTGCCGGACGCGGTCCGCACCTACAAGCTCGGCGTGCTCGACAACCCGTGGAGCCGGGGCCATCTGCGGCGCCGCGTGCTGGACGGGGAGAAGAACGTCCCGGAGCGGGTGATCGGGCAGCCGCAGGCCGTCACCAAGACCCTGGACATCCTCAAGCGGGCGGTGCTCGGCCTGTCGGGCGCGCAGGCGACCCGGTCCGGCAGCCGCCCGCGCGGCGTGCTGTTCTTCGCGGGCCCGACCGGCACCGGCAAGACGGAGCTGGCCAAGGCGATCTCCGAGCTGGTCTTCGGGGACGAGTCCGCCTACCTGCGCTTCGACATGAGCGAGTTCTCCGGCGAGGGCTCCGGCGACCGGCTGATCGGGTCCCCGCCCGGGTACGTGGGCCACGAGGCGGGCGGGGAGCTGACCAACGCCGTCCGCGAGGACCCGTTCCGGGTCATCCTCTTCGACGAGATCGAGAAGGCGCATCCGCGGATCCTCGACAAGTTCCTGCAGATCCTGGAGGACGGCCGGCTCACCGACGGGCGCGGGAACACCGTGCACTTCTCCGAGTCGATCCTGATCTTCACCTCGAACCTCGGGATGTTCGTCCCGGGACGGGACCTGACGACCCTGGACGCGGTCCCGCACGCCTCGGCGGACCGCGGTTCCGGCGACAGGGTGCAGAACATCACACCGGGGATGTCGTACGAGGAGATCCAGCAGCGCATCAAGGGCGCCGTCGCCGTCCATTTCACCGAGGTCCTCAACCGGCCCGAGCTGCTCAACAGGTTCGGCGACAACATCGTGGTGTTCGACTTCATCTCCGGCGAGGCCGCGCACAAGATCTTCGACCTGCAGTTCGCGAACATCTGCCGCCGGGTCACCGACGAGCACCGGCTCGTCCTCGCGGTGAAGAGCGAGGCGCTGGCGACGCTCCGCGAGTGGTGCACGGAGGAGCTGGACAAGGGCGGGCGCGGCATCGGCATGGCGCTGGAGTCGTACTTCGTCAACCCGCTGGCGCGCGCGCTGTTCGACCGGGAGCTCACACCGGACGAGAAGATCACCGTGACGGCGATCCGTCGCGAGGGCAGCATCGTCCACCTGGATCTCACATGACCTCTGGGCGGCCGACGGCCGGGGACGGCCCGGCGGAGACGCTGCTCCTCGCCAAGGCGCACTACCCGGTGACCACACTCGGCCCCGGAACCCGCGCGGGCATCTGGACGCAGGGCTGCACGCTGCACTGCAACGGCTGCCTGTCGCGGGACACGTGGGCCGCCGACCCGGGCCGGGCCGTCCCCGTCGACGCCGTCCTCGGCTGGCTGGACACCCTGCCGGGGCCGGTCGACGGGGTGACCGTTTCCGGTGGTGAGCCGTTCCAGCAGCCGGCCGCGCTGGCGGCTCTGCTGAAGGGAATCCACGCGTGGCGAGAGGACCGCGACCGTGAGACGATTGCGTTGGACATATTGGTCTACAGCGGATATGTCTACTCTCGGCTCGCCCGTACCGGTGAGACGCGCGAGATCCTGGACATGTGCGATGCCGTGATCACGGGGCCGTACGTCGACCGGCTCAACCCTGAGGGGCGACACTCCGAGGGTGGCTCTCTACTCTGGAGAGGGTCGGCCAACCAACGCGTCGTGCCACTGTCCCCCTTGGGACGTGAGCGGTACGGGGCACTGGCCGGCATCGGGAAGACTGGAGAAGATACAGGGCCCCGAGTACAGGTGTCCGTGGACGAAGGGCCGGAGGGAAGGCGGGTGTACTACATCGGGATCCCGCGAAGGGGTGACATGGAGCACCTCACGTCGAGGCTCGACCGCGCCGGGGTGCGCTCGGGGGATGTGTCATGGCGACCTTGAACTGTCCTGTCTGTGACGAGCCGTTCCAGCCGGGCGATCTGCTCTGCATGAGCTGCGGGGCGAACCTGGCCCGCGCCGGCGGCGCCCACCGGCAGGCGCCGGGCGGATACGACAACCAGCAGCAGGGGTACCCGCCGCAGGGGCCGCAGCAGGGCGGCCAGCAGTACGGCGCCCCGCAGCAGCACGGCCAGCCGTACCAGCAGGCGCCGCAGCAGCACGACCCCTACCAGCAGCAGGCCCCCCACCAGCAGCCGGGCCCGCCCGGCCCGTCGCAGGACCCGTGGGGCCCGCCGCAACAGCAGCCGCCGGGCCAGCAGCCGGACCCGTGGGGCCCGCCCATGCCCGACCAACCCCAGCACGGGCAACCCCAGCACGGGCAACCCCAGCACGGGCAACCCCAGCACGGGCAGCCGCAGTACGGCCAGCCGCAGAACCAGCAGCAAGGGGGGCAGCCCCAGCACGGCGGCCAGCCGCCGATGCCGCAGCAGCAGCCGCCCGGGGACCCGTGGGGCGTGCCCCAGCAGCCGCAGCAGCAGGACCCTTGGGGCGGACCTCAGGCGCCGCAGCAGCAGCCTCCGATGCCGGACCAGTACCAGCAGCCGCAGGACCAGCAGTACGCGCCGCCGCAGGACCAGTACCAGCAGCGCGAACCGCAGTACCAGCCGCAGGACCAGTACGGGATGCCGCAGCCCGGTCCGGGCGACCAGGGGTTCGGTCCGCCGCCCCAGCAGCACGCGCCTCAGCACGGGCCTCCGCACGGGGGCGGCCAGTCACCGATGCCGCCGCCGCACGGCCGCGAGGCCACGCTGCTGCCCCCGGACCAGAACCAGGGCCAGCAGCGGCCGCCCGGCTCGCCCGACAGCACGGCGTTCATGTGCCCGTACTGCGAGGCGGTGCTGACCAACCCGGCCGCCGCGCAGTGCGACTCGTGCCTGCGCCCCCTGCCGCAGCAGGGCACGCCCATCCTGCGCGTGATGTTCCCCACGGGCGAGCTGAAGGTCTCCGTCGGGCAGCACCTGGTGCTCGGCCGGGACGCCGGCCAGTCGCCGGTGGCGTCCACGTTCACGCAGTACGACAACGTGTCGCGGCGCCACTCGACGGTGTGGCTCGATCCGTCGGGGACGGCGTGGGTGCGTGACGAGGGCTCCACCAACGGGACGTTCGTCAACGGCGAACGGCTCCCCCGCGGCGTGGAGGCCCCCCTCCGCAACGGTGACCAGCTCCGCCTGGCCGCCGATGTCACCGGGACCGTCCAGCTCTGAATCCGAGCAGCACGTAAAGGGCGGCCCCGCGGTTCCGGGAAC
>NZ_SMKH01000337.1 GCF_004348515.1 Actinomadura sp. KC345
GTTTCGCCCCGCCCCCCGTGGGTTTCGCTCCCGCGCCCCGTGGGTTTCGCTCCCGCGCCGCACAGTGGGCTTCGTGCTTTCTCGGCGGCGTGGGTGTCGTGGGGAATGTCACGGTCGGGGTGTATGTTCATGCCGTGGCGCGGTTGCTTCTGCATCGCCCTGGACCTGGCGGTTTTTGGCGGGGGAGCATCGGGGTAGGAGTGGGTAGGCGGTGGAGGTGCGCAGTTTGCCCACGTGAAGCCGGTTCATCCGGGCATGCGACGCGCCGACGGTGAACGTTGACCACACCCTGACCGGCACCTACCGTGCTGGTGGAACACCCGTGGTGTAATTCGTCAAACCCCCTTGACGAAGCGCCACGGGATGATAGAAGCCGGAGGTCCGCGTGGCGGTGAGCAGCGGCGAGGGCAAGGCGACCCCTGACAGGCACATGGCTTCCCGGCGTGCCGGAGAGCAGGGCCTGCTCTTCGACACGCAGGTGTCGATGCCGCCGGAGGATGTCGGCTACCGCGGCCCGACGGCGTGCGCAGCGGCGGGGATCACCTACCGGCAGCTCGACTACTGGGCGCGCACCAAGCTGGTCGAGCCGAGCGTGCAGCCCGCGCACGGGTCGGGCAGCCAGCGGCTCTACAGCTTCCGCGACATCCTCGTGCTGAAGGTCGTGAAGCGGCTCCTGGACACGGGCGTGTCCCTGCAGCAGATCCGCACGGCCGTCACCCACCTGCGGGACCGCGGCGTGCGGGACCTCGCGCAGATCACGCTCATGAGCGACGGCGTCAGCGTGTACGAGTGCACCTCGGCCGACGAGGTCGTCGATCTGCTCCAGGGCGGGCAGGGCGTGTTCGGCATAGCGCTCGGGCGGGTGTGGCAGGAGGTCGAGGGCAGCCTCGCGGAACTACCCGGTGAGCGCGCCGCCTCCGCCGGCGACCCGTCCGCCCACCCCCATGACGAGCTCGCCGGCCGGCGCCGCGCCCGCCGCACCGGCTGACGCTCAGAGCGCCTCCCGGCGCTGCAGGTAGGCGAAGGCCGCCCAGCCGGGCAGGACCGGCAGCCACAGCGTGAGAAGCCGGTAGAGCAGCACCGCGGACGCCGCGGTCTCCGCGGTGAGACCCGAGATCGTCAGCGCGAGCGTCAGCGCGCCCTCGACGGCGCCGAGCCCGCCGGGCGTCGGCACCGCCGACCCGACCGCGTTCGCGGTGAGGAACACCACCACGACGGTCGTCAGCGGCAGCGACCCGCCGAACGCGCGGATCGACGCCTCCAGGCAGAGCACGAACGACACCGTCAGCAGCAGCGTCCCGCCCATCCCCGTGAGCAGCTTCCTCGGGGTCTGCAGGACGTCCACCAGCCGCGGCAACACCCCGGAGAACATGCTCCTCAGCCGCGCCGCGACCACCCGCCGGACCCGCGGGACGGTCAGCGCCAGCCCCGCCACCAGCCCCAGCGACAGCACCACGATGACGATCGTGCGGGACGGCGCGAGGTCCTGCGTCGCCTTCGTCGTCGAGCCGGTGAGGAACCCGAACAGGATCAGCAGCAGGACGTGCGTGACCAGACCCACCAGCTGCGACGCGCCGACGCTGGCCACCGCCGGGCCGGGACGCACCCCCGTGCGCTGCAGGTAGCGGGTGTTGACGGCGACGCCGCCCACGGCCGCCGGCGCCACCAGCTTCACGAACGACGCGGCGAGCTGGACCAGTACCGTCCGCCCCAGCGGCAGCCGCTCCGGGACGAACCCCATCAGCATGAACGCCGCGGCGACGTAGGTGAGCGCGGCCGCGCCCAGCGCCGCGAGGGCCCAGTGCCAGCTCGCCTCCGACGCCAGGGTCCCCACGTCGAGGCTCGCCACCTGCGGGATGACGATGTAGGCCGCGACCGACAGCGCCACGATGCTGAAGATCGTCCGGGGCCGGAACCGCTCCACCCGGGCCGGCGCGACCTCCGTCTCCGGCTTCAGCCGGACGATCTGCTCCCGGATGCGGGTCAGCAGGTCCCGGTCGCGCCGCAGCGCCGTCCGGGTCTCCCGCGACAGCGCGACCCGCTGCAGCAGCGGCACGGCGGCGGCCAGGGCCTCCTCGCCCAGCACCGCCGCGGCGGTGGCCACGGCCCGCTCGGGGCCCGTGCGCAGCGCGAGCGACGTCAGCAGCTGCGCCAGGTCGAGCCGCAGCGCCAGGTCCCCCGCCGCGGTCTCCCCGGCCCGCAGGTCGGTGAGGTAGGCGCGGCCGTCCGCGCCGACCACGATCGCCCCGTCCTGCAGCCGCCGGTGCGCGAGCCGCCCGGCCTGCATCGCGCGGAACTGGCGCCACACGTCCGCCAGCAGCGCGTCGGTGATCTCGTCGCCGGGGACGTCCGCGAGCCGCCGCCCCGGCACGTGCTCGTACGCCAGCAGCGCCGCCTCCGTGCCGACCTCGGACGTGCCGACCAGGCGGGGAGTGCGGACGCCCGCCGCGTCCAGCGCGTACGCCATCAGCGACTCCTGCTCCAGCGACCGGCGCAGGGAGCGCAGCGCCCGCCCGGTCGTCGTGGAGCGCAGCCGCAGCAGCCGCCACACGCGGTACAGGAGGCCGGCGGTCTGCTGGTCGCGGTCCAGGACGTGGAGCTCCAGGTCCCACTCGCCGTGCCCGCCGGAGCCGGACGGGACCCGCGCCGCGCGGCCGGGTTCCCCGGCGCCCGGCCGGGGGGCGAGGACGACGCCGTACCGGCGGGTCTCCTCCGAGCCGCCGCCGGGGTCCCCGAGGCGCGCCGCCCGCTTCGGGCGCAGCCCGAGCCGTTCCAGCGCGGTGACCACCGTGGCCCCCGCGGGCCGCGGATTCGGCGTGCCGACCGCGTACAGGGTGCCGTGGCCGATGGCGCGCCCGAGGAAGTAGGTGGCGGCCAGCGCGGAGACCGAGGCGTAGGAGGCGGTGAGCCCGGTCAGCGCCGCCAGCCCGATCATCACCCAGGTCGCGGCCTGCCAGCGGGCGCGGCCGGCCATCCCGACCGCGCTGACGAACGCGATCACCGGGGCGATGTCGGTGTGCACCGGCGCCGACTCCGTGCCGCCCCAGATCAGCGAGTCCAGGACGCCGCCGGGCGCGGTCGGCACGACCAGGTCGTCCAGCCCCACCGTGACCACGGTCGCGAACACGGCGGCCAGCAGCGCGATCGCGACGCGGGTGCCGTCCTTGTGGAACAGCCGCTCGATCCCGAACGCGATCGGCACTGCCAGCACGCCGAAGCTGGAGACGAGCGTGGCCAGCGACAGCAGCAGCCGGGGCGCGTGCGCGGTGCCCTCCGCGATGTCGTTCTGCAGGCCGTGCGCCGTCCCCTTCGCGAACGACACCAGCAGCATCACCGCCGCGAGGCCGGTCACCGACGCGGCGAACCTCATCGCGTCCGACGGGCGGCGGATCCGGTCGGGCTGGGCGGGCTCGTCGACGGGCACACCGGCGGCCGCGCCCTGCCTGGGGCGTACCGTCTCGTCGCGGGTCCGCGTCACGCGGAACCGCCGCCCTGACCGTCCGTCATCGTGATCAGCGTCCCAGAACCGGCGGTGTGCGGTCGAGCGGCGGGCGCCGCTCCGGCGGTCACGTGATCACCTCGCGGCCCCATCCTGTCCCGAGGCCCCGAGGCCCGTTACCTCCCAGGTCAAGCGACCATATCCTACTCGCTGGTACCGCCCCGGCCGGGTGGGGATCACCCCGGTGCCGGTTTTGGGTAGGGTTCGTCAAAGGACATGCCGTCGACCCCGTGCGGGAGAGATCCCACGCCGCCAGCGTGGGGCGCCGAAGGGGCAACCTCCCCGGAACCTCTCAGGCAAAAGGACCGCTCGGATGAGGTACCTCTGGAAAGCAGGCGTCGATTCCCGCGTGCGGGGAAGGCGGCTCACCGAAGGGGAAATCCCGCCGCGCGGGGGAAGCTCTCAGGTGCCGATGACAGAGGGGGAGACCCGCCCGCCGGCCCGCGCCGGCGGCGGACCTGAGCGACCGCAGAAGCCAGGAGGCCCTCCATGACCGCCCAGTTCTTCGCCCCCGTGGCCTCGCCGCAGCATCCCCGTTCCACGTTCGCCGACCGGCACATCGGCCCCGCACCCGGCGACCAGGCCCGGATGCTCGCCGCCATCGGCTACTCCGGCGTCGAGGCCCTGATCGACGACGCGGTGCCGGCCGCGATCCGCACGTCCCGCCCCCTGGACCTGCCGCCCGCGCTGAGCGAGACCGCCGCGCTGGAGCGGCTGCGGGAACTCGCCGCCCGCAACACCGTGCTGACGTCGATGATCGGCCTCGGCTACCACGGGACGATCACCCCGGGCGTCATCATGCGCAACGTCCTGGAGAACCCCGGCTGGTACACCGCCTACACCCCCTACCAGCCGGAGATCTCCCAGGGGCGCCTCGAGGCGCTGCTGAACTTCCAGACCGTGGTCAGCGACCTGACGGGGCTGCCGGTCGCGAACGCGTCCATGCTGGACGAGGGGACCGCCGCCGCCGAGGCCATGGCCCTCGCCCACCGCGTCTCCAGGCGCAAGGAGCCCGGGGCGTTCCTGATCGACGCCGACGCGCTCCCGCAGACCATCGAGGTCGTGCGGACCCGGGCGGTCCCGCTCGGCATCGAGGTGGTCACCGCAGACCTGTCCGGCGGGCTGCCGGACGGCGACTTCTTCGGCGTGCTCCTGCAGTACCCCGGCGCGTCCGGCGCCGTCCGCGACCTGGAGCCGGTCATCGGGCAGGCGCACGAGCGCGGCGCCAAGGCCGTCGTGGCCGCCGACCTGCTCGCGCTGACGCTGCTGCGCCCGCCGGGGGAGTCCGGCGCCGACATCGCCGTGGGCTCGGCGCAGCGGTTCGGCGTCCCGTACGGCTTCGGCGGCCCGCACGCCGGCTACATGGCGGTCGGCGAGGGCATCCAGCGGCAGCTCCCGGGGCGCCTGGTCGGCGTGTCCGTCGACGCCGACGGCGCCACCGCGCACCGGCTGGCGCTGCAGACCCGCGAGCAGCACATCCGCCGCGAGAAGGCGACCAGCAACATCTGCACCGCGCAGGTCCTGCTGGCCGTCATGGCGAGCATGTACGCCGTCTACCACGGGCCGGAGGGGCTGGCCGCGATCGGCCAGCGGGCGCACCGCCGGGCCGCCGAGATCGCCGCGGGGCTGCGCGCGGGCGGGGTGGAGATCGTCCACGGCGCGTTCTTCGACACCGTCCTCGCCCGCGTACCGGGCCGGGCCGCCGAGGTCGTCGAAGCGGCCCGGGAGCGCGGGATCAACCTGCGCCGCGCGGACGCCGACCACGTCGGGATCGCGTGCGACGAGACGACGCTGCCCGAGCACGTCACGGCGGTCCTGGAGGCGTTCGGCGTCCCCGAGGGCGGCGCCGCTGGCGCGGCCGAGGCGATCCCGGACGGGCTGCGCCGCGAGAGCCCCTACCTGACCCACCCGGTGTTCCGTGCGCACCGCTCCGAGACCGCGATGCTGCGCTACCTGCGCCGGCTCCAGGACAAGGACATCGCGCTCGACCGGTCCATGATCCCGCTCGGCTCCTGCACGATGAAGCTGAACGCCACGGCGGAGATGGAGCCGATCACCTGGCCGCAGTTCGCGGACGTCCACCCGTTCGCCCCCGTCGACCAGGCCGCCGGCTACGTCGAGCTGATCGGCGAGCTGGAGGACGCCCTCGCCGAGATCACCGGATACGCGAAGGTCTCCGTCCAGCCGAACGCCGGCTCCCAGGGCGAGCTCGCCGGCCTGCTCGCCATCCGCGGCTACCACGCGTCCCGGGGCGAGGAGCACCGCGACGTCTGCCTGATCCCGTCGTCCGCGCACGGCACCAACGCCGCCAGCGCCGTCATGGCCGGGATGCGGGTCGTCGTCGTCAAGTGCGACGACGGCGGCAACGTGGCGCTCGACGACCTGCACGACAAGATCGGCAAGCACGGCGACCGGCTCGCCGCGATCATGGTGACGTACCCGTCCACGCACGGCGTCTTCGAAGAGACGATCACCGACGTGTGCGCGGCCGTGCACGACGCGGGCGGCCAGGTCTACGTCGACGGCGCGAACCTCAACGCCCTGGTCGGCCTCGCCCGCCCCGGCGAGTTCGGCTCCGACGTCTCCCACCTCAACCTGCACAAGACGTTCTGCATCCCGCACGGCGGCGGCGGGCCCGGCGTCGGCCCCATCGGCGTCCGCGAGCACCTCGCCCCGTTCCTGCCGAACCACCCGCTCCGCGCGGAGGCCGGCCCCGAGACCGGCGTCGGCCCGATCTCCGCGGCGCCGTGGGGCTCGGCGGGCATCCTGCCGATCTCCTGGGCGTACATCGCGATGATGGGTCCCGACGGCCTGCGGGCCGCCACCGAGGGCGCGATCGTCGGCGCCAACTACCTCGCCGCCCGGCTCGGCCCGCACTACCCGATCCTGTACACCGGCCGCAACGGCCTCGTCGCCCACGAGTGCATCGCCGACCTCCGCAAGATCACCAAGGAGACCGGGATCACCGCCGAGGACGTCGCCAAGCGCCTCATCGACTACGGCTTCCATGCCCCGACGCTCTCGTTCCCCGTGGCGGGCACCCTGATGATCGAGCCCACCGAGTCCGAGGACCTCGCCGAGCTCGACCGCTTCTGCGACGCCATGATCGAGATCCGCCGGGAGATCCAGCGGGTCGCCGACGGTGGCCACGACCGCGAGGACAACCCCCTCAAGAACGCCCCGCACACCGCCGCCGCCCTGGTCTCCGACGACTGGAAGCACCCCTACAGCCGCGAGGAGGCCGCCTACCCCCTCCCGTCCCTGCGCGAGGACAAGTACTGGCCGCCGGTCCGCCGCATCGACCAGGCCCACGGCGACCGCAACCTGGTCTGCTCCTGCCCGCCCCCCGACGCCTTCGAAGGTTAGGCGTGTTCATTGCAGTTCCCTTGGCGTGAACTGCGGTGCGATCGCTGCATCGCTCCGGCTCGCCTGGCGGCTCGCTTCGCGATCAGGTTTCTTGCTTCGCTCGAAACCTGCCTTCGGACGCGATCGCAGTGGTTTTGGTTGTTGCGTGGTTACGGTGGTGGCTCGTGCCGGTGGCGCGCCGGCCTTGTCCCGTCGCCCTCGCCGGCGCGCTCTGGGCGACTCGGGGCGCTAGGCTCTCTGCGATCCCGGTCTTCAGAGGGCGAGAGACGGATGAGCGAGTCAGCGGGGCCTTTGGCCGACGATCCGGCGCGGTTGTGCGAGGAGGCGCGGAACCTCGCCGAGAACGGTGAGGCGGAGCGGGCGGCGCTGCTGTTCGAGAAGGTGCTCTCGCTGGGCGAGACGCCGTCGCGGGCGCGGGCGGCGCTGGGCCTGGCCGTCGTCCTCGACGACTCCGGGGACGTGGAGCGGGCCCGCGAGGCGGACCGGGCCGCGATCGCCACCGGGGACCCCGAGTACGGGCCGCGCGCCGCCTACCACCTGGCCCTCACGCACGAGCGGGCCGGTGAGCACGGCGAGGCGGCGCCCGCCTGGCGCGTGGTGGTCGACTTCGGCAACGAGACCTACCTGCCGCCCGCCCACCTGGCGCTCGCCAGGCTCGCCGACGACGCCGGCGAGTTCGACGCGGCGCGGGAGCACTGGGAGGCCGTGATCAGGACCGGCGACCCCGAGTACGGGCCGCCCGCCGCGCACGACCTCGCGCAGCGGCTGCTGGAGCGCGGCGACCCCGCGCGCGCCCAGCGGGCGCTGACCGCCGGGCTCAGGCTGATCGACCGGGCCACGGCCCCCTACGCCTACGCGCGGCTCGCCGTCGCACTCGGCATCTCCTACCTCGACCAGGCGATCGGCTCGTTCGGCGCGGCGCTGGGGGAGGGCCCGGCCGACGCGGAGGTGGGGCCGCTGGCCACCGAGCTGCTGGCGCGGACGCTGCCGCTGCGGGGCCGCGCCGGCGAGGCGGGCGAGGTGTGGCGGCGGGGGC
>NZ_SMKH01000338.1 GCF_004348515.1 Actinomadura sp. KC345
GGTCACCCCGGAACTGCGGCGGGTGCTGGACGCCTGGGCCCCGCGTCCCGCCTACATCCGCGAGCGCCACTGGAACCTCATCGCGGTCAACGGCGCCGCCCGCGAGGTCTTCGGATACGGCGACGACGACCACAACTGCCTGGTCACCTTCTTCACCAGCGTCCGGTACCGGGCCACCCACCTCCACTGGGAGGCCGCGGCGCCGGGAGTGGTGGGACGGTTCCGCGCGGACGCCGCGCGCTACCCGGACGACCCCGAGTTCGCCCGGATCGCCGAGGACCTCCTGGCGGTCAGCCCCGAGTTCGCGGAGCTGTGGCACCGGCACGAGGTCAGCGCGCGGGCGCAGGCGGTCAAGGGGATCCGCCATCCGGAGGCGGGCGAGCTGATCTTCGAGGCGACGGTGCTGCCGCTCGCCGACCATCCCGGACACGACCTCGTGCTGTACAACCCGCAGCCGGAGACCGGGACGCGGGAGCGCCTCGAACGGCTGGCGGCGCGGCACGGGCTGGCCGCCGCGAGCTGAACCCGAGGGTGGTGGTCGCAGACCCATGATGAGCGGACTCTGCCGCCCTTCCGGGACGACCGGCAGGCTGGTCGGCATGTCACAGAACGCACGCTTCGCAGACAAGGTCGCGCTCATCACCGGCGGGAGCAGCGGAATGGGCCTCGCCACCGCCCGGCGGCTGCTGGACGAGGGGGCGCGGGTCGTCATCACCGGACGCGACGGGGCACGCCTCGACGCGGCGGTCAAGGACCTGGCCGGCGGCGACCGGGTCCTCGCGGTCCGCGCCGACGCGGCGAGCCTGCCGGACCTGGACGCGCTGATGGAGACCGTGCGGGAACGGCACGGCCGCCTCGACGTGGTCTTCGCCAACGCCGGGATCGCCGTGTTCGGCCCCGCCGCGGACATGACCGAGGCCGCCTTCGACCATGCCGTCGACGTCAACTTCAAGGGCGTCTTCTTCACCGTCCAGAAGGCGCTGCCGCTGCTGGCCGCGGACGCCGCGATCGTCGTCAACGCGTCGTGGACGCTGCATCGCGGACTGCCGGACGGCTCGCTGTACTCGGCGACGAAGGCCGCCGTGCAGAGCCTCACCCGCACGCTGGCGGCGGAACTCGGGCCGCGGGGCGTCCGGGTCAACTCGGTGAGCCCGGGCTACATCGACACGCCCATGTACCGCGGGGCCGTCCCCGAGGACGAGGCGGACGCGATCCGCGCGCAGGTGGCGTCCGGGCGGATCGGCACGTCCGAGGAGGTGGCGGGCGCGGTCGCGTTCCTCGCCTCGGCGGACGCCCGGTACATCAACGGCCAGGACCTGATCGTGGACGGCGGCCTCGTCGCCGCCGTCGCCGGGCCCTCCCGCCTGGACGCGGCACCGGCCTGAGCATCCGTCCCTGACGAAAGGAGTAACGATGAGGAAGCGCGAGTTCGCGGGTACGCCGGTCGGCGCGGTGGGGCTCGGTTGCATGGGGATGAGCTGGGCCTACACCGAGTCGGAACGGGACGACGAGGCGTCGGTCGCGCTGATCCGGGAGGCCCTCGACCTGGGCGTGACGTTCCTGGACACGGCACAGCCGTACGGCGACGGCCACAACGAGTCGCTCGTCGGCCGAGCGCTGGCGGGCCGCAGGGGCGAGGCGGTCGTCGCGACCAAGACGGGCCTGGTGGTCGACGACCCGAGCACCCTCGGGCTCGTCCGGCGGGGCACGCCCGAGCACGTCAAGGCGTCCGCCGAGGACAGCCTGCGCCGCCTCGGCACCGACGTGATCGACCTGTACTACCTGCACCGGGTCGACCCGGCGGTGCCGTTGGCCGACACCTGGGGCGCGATGGCGGAGCTGGTCGCCGAGGGCAAGGCGCGCCGGCTGGGCCTGTCGGAGGTCGGCGTGGCGCAGGCCGCCGAGGCGCACGCGATCCACCCGGTGGCCGCCGTCCAGTCGGAACTGTCGCTGTGGACCCGTGACCCGCTGGGCGAACCGGACGACGTCGTCGGCTGGTGCGCGGCCAACGGCGCCGCGTTCGTTCCGTACTCCCCGCTCGGGCGGGGGTTCCTCACCGGGACGATCACCTCCGCCGACTTCGAGTCCACCGATTTCCGCGGCGGCAACCCGCGCTTCCAGGAGGACGCGCTGAAGGCCAACCTCCGCATCGTCGACGCGGTCACGGCGGTCGCCGGACGGCACGGCGCCACCCCGGCGCAGGTCGCCATCGCCTGGACGCTCGCGCAGGGCGAGCACGTCATCCCGATCCCCGGCACGAAGAAGCGGCGCTACCTGCACGACAACGCGGGCGCCGCCGGCCTCGACCTCACCGCGGCCGACCTGGCCGAGTTGGACGGCCTTCCCGCCGCGGTCGGCGACCGGTACTGATTCGCTGGCGCGGTGTCCACCAAGGTTCACCGGGTGCGTTGACTTGCGGCGTGTTGTCGTCATGAGCGCGTCGAAAGCAACAACACGCCGCAAGTCAACGAGGTGGCGACCCGGTCGACGTTCGTGGTCATCCGCACTGGCGCGCGAGGAGCGCCTGCTGGGCGGTGATCGCCTCCGCCGCCTGCTCCACGATCGCGCCGATCAGCTCGTCGCAGGTGGGCAGGTCGTCGATGACGCCGACGACCTGCCCGGACGCCATCACGCCGAGGTCGGGGCGGCCGTCGACCATCGCCGCCTTCAGCAGCATCGGCGTGTTCGCGGCCATGAGGACCTGGGACCACGACAGGTCCTTGCCGTGCTTCATCGCCTTCCCGTCGGCGAGCATCTCGCGCCACGTCATCCCGGACAGCTTCTTGAACCGGGCCCCGTTGCGCAGCGCCCGCACGAGCCCGCCGGCCCGGCCGGAGCGCTCCAGGGCGTCGACCAGGTCGCTGCGCAGCACCCGGTGGGGCATCCCGTCGACCTGGCGGGTCACCACCGTCTCGCCGGTCTCGAGGTACACCCGCTTGACCGCGTCCGGCACCGAGCTGTCGGAGGTCAGCAGGAACCGGGTGCCCATCGCGACGCCCGCCGCGCCGTAGGCCAGCGCGGCGGCGAGGCCGCGTCCGTCGAAGAAGCCGCCGGCGGCGATCACCGGGATGTCCACCGCGTCCACGACCTGCGGGAGCAGCAGCGTCGTGGCGACGGGACCGGTGTGCCCGCCGCCCTCGCCGCCCTGCACCAGGACGGCGTCGGCGCCCCAGCCCGCGACCTTCTCCGCGTGCCGGCGGGCGCCGACCGACGGGATCACCACGAGCCCGGCGTCCTTCAGCTCGGCGATCAGCTCCTTCTGCGGCGCGAGCGCGAACGAGGCGACCTTCACGCCCTCCTTGATCAGGAGATCGATGCGGTCGCCGGCGTCGCCCGCGTCGGCGCGCAGGTTGACGCCGAACGGCGCGTCCGTGCGCTCCTTCACCGCGCGGATCGCGTCCGCGAGCTGGTCGAGCGTCATCGTCGCCGACGCCAGGATCCCGAGGCCGCCCGCGTCGGCCACGGCCGTGACGAGCCGCGGACCGGCCACCCACCCCATGCCCGTCTGGACGACGGGGTGCCGCACCCCGGTCAGCCGCGTCAGGGGGGTGTCGAGCACCTGACCGGTCATGCGGGGACCTCCCTCTCCCGCAGGCCCTTCGGGTCGAGGACCTCGCGCATGACCCGGAGCTCCTTCTCGTCCGGCAGCCGCGTCTCCGGCACCTCGTCCGGGACGGCCAGCTCGAAGCCCGTGGCGGCCACCACGTCGTCGGCGGTGACGCCGGGGTGCACCGAGCGGAGCCGCATCCGCCGGTCCGGGGTGTCGAAGTCGAGCACCGCGAGGTTGCTCACCACGGCGCGGATCTCGTGCGCGCCCCGGTCCCAGCCGACGCCGCTCACCATGTCGACCTTCGCGGTGAACACCCGCGCCGAGTGCTTCGGCACCCAGTAGCTCGTCGTGTTGAGCAGCGTGTTGCCGGGCCCGCCGCGCACGCCGAGGAGCTGCCGCTGCGGGCGCTCCCAGTCGCCGATGCACGAGATGTTGGTGTTGCCGTGCGCGTCGATCTGGCTCGGCCCCATCACCACGTGGCGCCGCCCGTTCAGGACGAGCCACAGGTGGTCGCGGAACGGCAGCCAGCCCTCGGCCGTCGCCGCCGCGGCCCCGAGGGGGACGGGTTCGGCGCTCAGCGCGGGGCCGCCGTCGGTCGTCAGCAGATCGGGCTCGAACGTCGCCCGCGCCAGCCGCGAGCCCAGCATCGGCACGAACCCGGCCACCGCCGCCGCGACGATCTCGCCGTCGCCCCGGAACAGGTCCGCGCACGCGGTCGCGCAGACCTCGGCCCGCGTGACGGTGCCCGTGGTGTCTCTTGGGGTGGTGCTCAACGGGATTCCTCCTGCCAGACCCGGACGGCGTCCTGGTAGGCGGCCTCGTCGCCGGACAGGAAGCGGTCCTGGAACGCCGCCCACTCGCCGGGGTCGGCCGCCGACCGCGCGTAGAACTTCTGGAACGCCTCGTCCCGCCCGTGGTCGGGCGCGCAGTCGGTGAAGTGCGCCCCGTTCGGCGTCTCCACCACGCCCGCGACCTGCGACCGGCTGATCAGGAGCGACTGCACCGGCCCCTCCTTGGCGAAGTCGGCGGTGTCGACGAGCCGCTCGCACGACACGTAGGTGCGGTCCGCGGCCTTGGCGAACAGGTCGTCCATGTACGGGTCGGGCCCGAGGTACTGGGCGTTGCCGCGGGCGTCGGCGCGGTTCATGTGGACGAGCGCCACGTCCATCGTCAGGGCCGGGACGGCGACGAGCTCCCGGCCGTCCTCGTAGGGCGACCGGATCGTCTTCAGCTCCGGGTTGACCTTGAGCACGTCGGAGCCGAGCCCGGCGGGGGTGGGCAGGAACGGCAGCCGGTGCGCCGCCGCGTACAGCCCGAACATGAACATGCCCTCGTCGTACTCGGTCAGCTCGATCGACCCGGACTGCCGCGCCTGGCGGAAGTGCGGCTCCAGCGGCACCGAGTCCATGGTGACGAACGCGGTGACCAGGCGCCGGACCTTGCCCGCCGCGCACAGCAGGCCCACGTCCGGCCCGCCGTAGGTCACCACGGTGAGGTCGGTGACGGGGGAGCGGAGGATCGCCCGGACGAGCGCCATCGGCTTGCGCCGGGACCCCCAGCCGCCGATCCCGACCGTCATGCCGCTCTCCAGCGCCCCGGCGGCCTCCTCGATGGAAACGACCTTGCTCATCTCGCCCCCTTCGCGACGAAGGCGTCGCGATGCTCGTCGCCGGCGCCGACCAGGTTGAGCTCGAACGTGAAGCCCTGCTCGTAGCGGTAGCTGCGCTTCACGTCGACCGGGTCGATGCCGTTCAGCGACTCCTTGGCGCGCCGGATGACGTACCGGTCCTTCGCGGCGATGGTCGCGGCGACCTCCATCGCCGTGCCGCGCAGCTCGTCCGCCGGGACGACCTCCAGCACCGAGCCGTGGTGGTGCAGCTCCTCGGCCGTGACGTTGCGGCACGTGTAGACCATCGCGCGCATGAGGTGCTGCGGGACGAGCCGCGCCAGGTGGGTGGCGGCGCCGAGCGCGCCCCGGTCGACCTCGGGCAGGCCGAAGTAGGCGTCCTGCGAGGCGACCACGATGTCGGCGTTGCCCGCCAGGCCGACGCCGCCGCCGAGGCAGAAGCCGTGGACCGCGGCGACGACCGGGACCTCGCAGTCGTAGACGGCCGCGAACGCCGCGTAGCAGCCGCGGTTGGCCCCGACCAGGGCGCCGTGCCCCTCGGTGTTCTGCATCTCCTTGATGTCGACGCCCGCGTTGAATCCCCGGCCCTCGGCGCGGAGCAGCACCGCGCCGACCCCCGGGTCGCGGCCCGCCGCGAGGACCGCGTCGGCCAGCTCGTACCAGCCCGCGACGGTCAGGGCGTTGACCGGCGGCGCGTCCACGACGATCTCGGCGACCCCGTCCAGGGTCGTGGTGGAGACTCCCATGCGCTACCTTTCCACCAAACATTTGTTAGAACAGACGGTAGCAGAGCGCACAGAGGAGGCGGGATGGCACTGACGCTCGATCTGGAGGGCAGGACCGCCGTGGTCACCGGGGGCGTGCGCGGGGTCGGCGCCGGGATCAGCCGCGCGTTCCTGGAGGCGGGCGCCGACGTCGTCGCGGTCGCCCGGCGGGAGCCGGAGTCGCTGCCCGAGGCGAACGGCCGGACCGCGAGGTTCGTGTCGCTGGACGCCCGGGACGCGGACGCCGCGCAGGCGTTCGCCGACGGGCTGGAACGCGTGGACGTTTTGGTCAACAACGCGGGCGGCGGACCGTTCCTGCCGCTCACCGACGGCGCCCTGCGCACCCACGTCAAGATCATCGAACTCAACCTGACGTCCGCGCTGATCATGTCGAGGGTGCTCCAGCCGCGGATGCTGGAGGGAGGCGGCGGCTCGGTCGTCAACATCGGCAGCGTCAGCGGCGTCCGCCCCTCGCCGGGCACGTCCGCCTACGGCGCCGCGAAGGCCGGGCTGCACAGCCTGACGCGGTCCCTGGCCGTCGAGTGGGCCCCGCACGTCCGGGTCAACACGCTCGTCCTCGGCATGATCCGGACGGAGACCGCGCACCTGCACTACGGCGACGAGGAGGGGATCGCGGCGGTCGGGCGCACCGTCCCCATGGGCCGCCTCGGCACGCCGGACGAGGTCGGCGCCGCCTGCGTGTACCTCGCCTCCGACCTGGCCGCCTACGTCACCGGCACGGAGATGCTGCTGCACGGCGGGGGAGAGCGCCCGGCCTTCCTGGACGCCGCCACCGCCAACAAGGACGAGAAGGAGTCACGATGATCTGCAAGGACCGCGTCGTCGCCGTCACCGGGGCCGGACGCGGGCTCGGCCGCGCGCACGCGCTGGAGTTCGCCCGGCAGGGCGCCCTCGTCGTGGTGAACGACCTGGGCGTCGCGCGGGACGGCACCGGCGACGCCTCCGGCGGGCCCGCGCACGACGTCGTCCGGGAGATCGAGGCGCTCGGCGGACGGGCCGTGGCGAGCACCGACGACATCGCCACCGACACCGGCGCCGCCGCGCTCGTCGCCACGGCGACCGGCACGTTCGGCCGGCTGGACACGCTCGTCAACAACGCCGGGTTCCTGCGCGACCGCATGCTGGTCAACCTCGCCGAGGACGAGTGGGACGCCGTCATGCGCGTCCACCTCAAGGGCCACTTCCTGCCGCTCAAGCACGCCGGGCGGTACTGGCGCGCCGAGAGCAAGGCCGGCCGGCCGGTGGACGCGCGGGTCGTCAACACCTCGTCGGGCGCGGGGCTGCTCGGCAGCGTCGGGCAGGGCAACTACTCGGCCGCCAAGGCGGGCATCGTCGGCCTCACGCTCGTCGCGTCCGCCGAGCTCGGCCGGTACGGGGTGGGCGTCAACGCGATCGCGCCCGCCGCCCGGACCCGGATGACCGAGGAGGTCTTCGCGCAGACGATGGCCGCCCCCGCGGAGGGCGGGTTCGACGCCATGGCGCCCGAGAACGTCTCCCCGCTCGTCGTGTGGCTCGGCTCGGCCGGGTCGCGGGACGTGACCGGGCGGGTCTTCGAGGCCGAAGGCGGCAGGATCTGCGTGATGGACGCCTTCCGCCACGGCCCGGCGGCCGACAAGGGCGCCCGGTGGGACCCGGCCGAGGTCGGCGAGGTCGTCACGGGCCTGCTGGCCGAGGCCCCCGCCCCCGAGCCGGTGTACGGCGCCGGCTGATCGTCCCGCACGCGCGGACCGCCCTTTCGGGGCCACCGGAACAAGGGCGGCCGGCCGGCGGAATGCCGTCCGGGAGAAGGGCGTTCTAAGCGGGGACCGCCGGAAAACGTTTCGCCCGTGCGGGGCGGGCGGGCTACGGTG
>NZ_SMKH01000339.1 GCF_004348515.1 Actinomadura sp. KC345
TCTCCGATCCCCGCGGCCGCGGCGGCGTGGGGGAACGGGCCGCTGCCGGTGGGCGGCGTGACGCCGACCGGCAGGATCGCGTCCGGTTCGAGCACCTGCCCGAGGTTGGCGGTGGAGGCGTTCTCGGCCTCCTTGGCCCGCTCGAAGGCCGCGGCCTGCGACGCGTACGCGGCCTCTCCCGGGGCGGCCGGGGCGTCTTCGGCGGGACGGTCGTCCGCCGTGCTCTCCACGGCGGTGTCGTCCGCTGCGGTCTCGGTTTCCGTCTGGTCGGGGGCCGGGGTCTCCGCGACCTCCGGGGTGTCGGCGCCCTCCGGCGGGCCGTCCTCGGGGGGAACGGCCGGGAAGCCGTCGGGGTCGGTGTCGCCGGACGCCGTCGCCCGCTTGACGATGGGTTCGGCGGGGACGGCCCGGCGGGAGTCGACGTTGGGGACTCCGACACCGGCGACGAGCGTCCCGACCTGGATGCCCGTGGTCTCGGCGGCGGCCGGTGCGGCTTCGGGGGCCGGGTCTTCGTCGGACGGTTCCGCCGGGAACGTCTCTTCGGGGGGCGGCGCCGTCTCCGTGGACTCGGCGGCCCACCAGGGAGCCTGCAGCCCGAACGCGGGCAGCCGGGGCGCCGCGGCCCCCGCCTCGCCGGCGGGGGCGGCCTCGTCCGCCGGCGGCGGGTCGTCGGCCGGAGGGACCGCGCCGCCGAAGCTGGGCGGCGCCGAGTCGGCGGGGACGGCGGACGCCCCCGCCGACTCGGCGGACTCCCGGGTGTCTCTAGGTCCAGACATAGGCAGAGAGGGTATTCAAACCGGTCACTTCTGGAGGGGTTTGCCTTCGGTTTCCCTGTAGTGCAGGGCCACCGCCAGGTTGCTGCCCTTCACCATCTCGGCACCGAAGACGCGGACGGCCGAATGATACTTCTTGGTGATTCTCTTGCCGTCCGGACGCTGCACCCACGTCATGAGCAGGTAGTGGCCGCGGGCCTGGGAGGTCCCCAGCGCCTCGCCCCTGCCGTTGGTCTTGGAGATGCCCTTCTTGCCCGGCAGCGCCTGCAGGAAGGCGTCGTCGTCGGCGGCCGCCTTCACGGCCAGCTTGGCCGCGGCCTCGGACTTGAGGTTGAACACGCCGACACTGCCGATGAGCTGGCCCTTGAGCCGGCCTCCGGTCAGCGCGTAGGTGGCGCGCAGAGCCTGCGTGCAGTCGCCCGCCTTGAGGTACTTCTCCAGTTCCTTGCCGCCGACGGCGGCGGTGCAGCTCCGCTTGTGGTTCACGGCCGTCCGCACGTACTTGTGGCCGCGTGCGTTGAACTTCCCGTTGCCGAAGACCTCCTTGAGCGTCAGCGGCTTGGGGTCGGTGGCGCGGGTCTTGAGCTTCACCGGTGTCAGGACGGGCTTCGTCGGGGTCGGGGTCGGCGTCGGTGTGGCCGCGGCCCGGGACGGCTTCGCCTCCTCCTCCGAGTCGCCCTTCAGCACCGACGAGAGGCCGATGCCGCCGCCGATGAGGACGAGGCCGGCGACCGCCGCGGCACCGATGATCAGCGGCAGGTTGCGGCGCTTCTCGGGCCGGGGCGGCGCGTCGGACGGCATGGGCGGCCCGCCCTCGCCGGGGCCGTAGTGATCCCCGAACCCGCCGGGGGGCCCGGGGGGGCCGGCGGGAAACGCGCCGTGCGCGTTCCCGGCGACGGGCTCGTCGCCCCAGGCGCCGCCGCCCGCGGCGGCGGTCTGGTCCGCGGGCCCGCCGAACGGCTCGCCGCCGAAGGATCCGCCACCGAAAGGCTCACCGCCGAAGGGCTCGCCGCCGGACGGCCTTCCGCCGAACGGCCCGGCGCCGGGCCCTTCGGCGCGCGGCGCGAAGGGGGCTTCGTCGTTGTCACGGCCGTACGGCGGCACTTCGGCTCCGGGTCCGTACGGCGTGTGCGGCGGCTGCCGGGATGGCTCGCCGCCGGAGTTGCCTTGATCGCCCGGATACATGGATGGGACCTTACCGTTCCTCGTTCAAGGTTCTGGACCTTCGGAACACCCACCATGACATGGGGGCGAACCGGACGCCGGTGATTTGCCGAAGGTCACATCCGGGAGCGGGGCAGGTCATTTCCAGCCGAAGTTCTGCGTCCACAGGGGTCCGCCGGGGCCTGAGGCGCGGCCGACGCCGATGGCGCGCAGATCACAGTTGAGGATGTTGGCCCGGTGTCCCGGGCTGTCCATCCACCCCTTCACGACGGCGGCCGCGGTTGGGTGGCCCTTGGCGATGTTCTCGGCGCCGGGGCTCGGGTAGCCGGCGTCCTCCATCCGCTTCCACGGGCTGTCGCCGTTCTGCGACGTGTGGGAGAAGTAGTCGTTGGCCGCCATGTCGGCGGAGTGCTTCCGGGCCGCGGTGACGAGCCGCTGGTCGACGCGCAGTGCCGGGCAGCCGGCCTTGGCGCGCTCGGCGTTGGTGAGCGACACCGCGGCGGCCTCGGGACCGGACTGGCCCGCCGTGGACGCGCCCGAGCCGCCGGAACCGCCCGAGCCGCCGCCGGTGGTGGATCCGCCGCCGGACGGCCGCTTCGAGGTCGGGGGCTCGCCGGACCTGGACGGCGCCGGGGCCGGGTTCTCCGGGTCGCGCACCGACTTCAGCGGCGGCGTCCGCTCCGCCGAGGTCGGCGTGGGGCCGGCGCCGGAGGACGGCTGCCCGCCGCCGGTTCCGTTGCCCGTCACCGCCGGCGACTCGCTCTGCGGGCCGGGCGGGATCACGGTGGACGGGCTCGCGCCGGGTCCGGACGCGGACGTCTTCTCCGACCGCATCTCGGGCAGGACGAGACGGTCGATCGCGACGCCGGCGCTGACCGCGAGGCCGGACGCGGTGATGGCGACGACGATTCCGGTGACGCTCTTCGCCCGCGAGCGCTTGCGCCCCTTGCCCGGCGGCCTGCCGCCCGGGTGTTGCCTCCGGCCGTCGTCCGGAGGTCCCGAGCGGTGCCCGGCGCGCCGTGGACCGGCACCGGTGACGAGGGGGTCGCGGGAGGGGGAGGCGCCGCGCGCGGCGGCGTCACGTGCTGGGGCGCCGTCCCGCCCGGTGTATCCGGGCCGAGGGCGTCCGGCGGGTTCGCCTGGTCTGCGGGGAGTAGACAGCGGGGGCTCCCGTGTGCGGGCCGGCAGGGCCGGCGTGGACCGGTCGCCGGGCACCATATCCCGTTATGTACACGCGGTTACGAAGATCGCCCGAAAAAGAGCAAGACCGCTACACGCGGTGATCACTAGGCCGCTGACCGTTCCCTGACCCGCCGGTGGGCTGCGCCGAAAAGCGGCCGGAGCCGCCGCGCGCGGCCTGTTTTGACCCCCGGGTGCGAAGCCGAGTATCCTGCGTGTTTGTTGTGTGCGTCGACGCCTGCCCGGTGCGGGCGTCCCGGCGATACGACTACGTGTCGGTGTGCCCCGGATTGCTCGCGCTGTCGGCGCGAATCCCGGTTCGGGCCCCGGCCTCCCGGAGCGCCAGGTCGGACGTGGTTTCTGATCGGCGCGAGCAGGATTCCGCTGAGTAAAGGACCGCGCGCCCGTGAGGGCGGGCGGCATCGAAACCGCTGAGAAGTCGACGAGAAACGAAGGCTGACGACCGTGCGCACGTACACCCCTAAGCCCGCTGACGTCGAGCGTCAGTGGTACGTCATCGACGCGACCGATGTCGTGCTGGGCCGTCTCGCCAGTCAGGTCGCGCAGCTGCTTCGGGGTAAGCACAAGCCGATCTACGCCCCGCACCTGGACACCGGTGACTTCGTCGTCATCGTGAACGCCGACAAGGTGGCGATGTCGGGCAACAAGGCCGAGCGCAAGAAGGCCTACCGGCACTCGGGCTACCCGGGCGGTCTGCGCTCGGTGACCTACGCCGAGCTGCTCGCCAAGCACCCCGAGCGGGCCGTCGAGAAGGCGATCAAGGGCATGCTGCCCAAGAACTCCCTCGGCCGGAAGATGTTCGGCAAGGTGAAGGTCTACTCCGGGCCGGACCACCCGCACCAGGCGCAGAAGCCGGTGCCGTTCGAGATCACCCAGGTCAGCCAGATCGTCAAGTGACCCCCGCGCACGAGCTCATCGTGCGCTCCCTGGAACACGAGGCCGCCGGGGCACCCGTTGGACGGGCCCGCCGCCCTGGCTAGAACACCCGAGGAGAACCGTGGACGAGACCACAGAGCCGACCGTCGAGCCGGGCACCGAGCAGCTCGACTCGTACGAGGACGCCCCGTCCGAGTACAGCACCGAGTCCCCCGAGGCCGCGGGCGAGAGCTACCTCGGCCAGCCCGTCGCCACCGGCCCCGCGGCCGGCACCGGCCGCCGCAAGCAGGCCATCGCGCGGGTCCGCATCGTCCCCGGCACCGGCCAGTGGAAGATCAACGGCCGCACCCTGGACCAGTACTTCCCGAACAAGGTCCACCAGCAGATCGTGAACGAGCCGTTCGTGCTGCTGGGCCTGGAGGGCCAGTTCGACGTGCTCGCCCGCGTCAACGGCGGCGGCACCACCGGCCAGGCGGGCGCGCTGCGCCTCGGCATCTCCCGCGCGCTGCAATTCGCGAACATCGAGCACCGCCCGGCGCTGAAGAAGGCCGGCTTCCTCACCCGTGACGCGCGGGTGCCGGAGCGCAAGAAGGCCGGGCTCAAGAAGGCCCGCAAGGCTCCCCAGTACAGCAAGCGTTGATCGACGGTACGAGCCGTCGCACCCCGTGGAGTTTCTCGCACCCGGCCCGCGTGGCCGGAGCGACGGGTGCGGCGGCTCGTCCGCTTTCCAGGGCCCGGGTCTCCCGTCGCCGTCCGGGACCGGCCCCGCCGGTGCGGCGCGTGCGCTCCGCGCGGGATGGCAGACTCGGTGCCCACCGGATCTGGCCGCGCGGCGCCGGTAGGGCCTGCTCCCCGCCTGCTCCGGCGCGGCCTTTCGCCATATCGGGAGTTGAACTGTGGCTCGTCTGTTCGGGACCGACGGCGTGCGAGGGCTCGCCAACCGCGATCTGACCGCACCGCTCGTCATGGACCTGTCCGTCGCCGCGGCGCGGGTGCTGGGCGAGCAGGGCGCCTTCAAAGGCCACCGGCCGCTCGCGGTGGTCGGCCGCGACCCGCGGGCCTCGGGCGAGTTCCTTGAGGCGGCGGTCGTCGCGGGCCTCGCCAGTTCCGGGGTGGACGTGCTGCGCCTCGGCATCCTGCCGACGCCCGCCGTCGCCTACCTGACGCACCAGCTGCACGCCGACATCGGCGTGATGCTGTCGGCGTCGCACAACGCGGCCCCCGACAACGGCATCAAGTTCTTCGACCGCAGCGGCCACAAGCTGCCGGACGAGCTGGAGGACCGCATCGAGGCGCGGCTCGGCGAGGCGTGGGAACCGCCGACGGGCGCCGCGGTCGGCCGGGTCCGGGAGGCGCACGGCGCGGTCGAGCAGTACGTGGCGCACCTGCTGTCGACGGTCCCGGTGTCGCTGGACGGCCTGCGCGTCGTGGTCGACTGCGCGAACGGCGCGTCCTCCGATGTGGCGCCGGAGGCGCTGCGCCGCGCCGGCGCCGAGGTGTTCACGATCGGGACGGCGCCGGACGGCCTGAACATCAACTCCGGCTGCGGCTCCACGGACCTGGAGGCGCTGCGCAGAGCGGTCGCCGAGCACGGCGCGGACGCGGGCATCGCCAACGACGGCGACGCCGACCGCTGCCTGGCCGTCACCGCGTCCGGCGAGGTCGTGGACGGCGACCAGATCATGGCGGTGCTGGCGCTGGAGCTGCGGGAGACGGGCGCCCTGGCCGCCGACACCGTGGTCGCGACCGTGATGTCGAACCTCGGGTTCAAGCTCGCCATGCGGGAGGCCGGGATCACCGTGGTCGAGACCGCGGTCGGCGACCGGTACGTCCTGGAGGCGATGAGGGACGGCGGCTTCGGCTTCGGCGGCGAGCAGTCCGGCCACGTGATCATGCTGGATCACGCGACGACGGGCGACGGCGTGCTGACCGGACTGCACCTGCTGGCCGCGATGGTCCGCCGGGGCCGCCCGCTGGACGAGCTGGCGAAGGTGATGACCCGCCTGCCGCAGGTGCTCGTCAACGTCAAGGACGTCGACAAGACCCGCGCGAAGACCTCACCGGAGCTGGCCGCCGCCGTCGCCGCCGCCGAGACCGACCTCGGCGAGACGGGCCGGGTCCTGATCCGTCCCAGCGGCACCGAGCCCATGGTGCGCGTCATGGTCGAGGCGGCCTCGGAGAGCCAGGCGCAGTCCGTCGCCGACCACCTCGCCACCGTCGTCCGCACCACGCTGCGCTGAATCGCAGTGCCCTTGGCGTCAGGCCCTGGAGGGCCTTCCTTCGGCGGGCACTGCGTGCGATCGCTGCATCGCTTCGAACTCGCCTTGGCGGCTCGCTTCGCGATCAGGTTTCTCGCTTCGCTCGTAACCTGCCTTCGGACGCGATCGCAGTGGTTTTGGTCGTTGCGTGGCTGGGACGGTGGCTGGTGTCGCTGTTAACAGCGCTCAAGGAAGTCTTCGAGGGCGGTGTGGTCGGCGCGGGTGATCGGCAGCGAGTACTTCTTGGCGACGGCGATGTACTTGACCGCGTAGGTGCACTGGAAGCCCTTCCGCGGCTTCCACTCGCCCGGACCGGAGTCGCTCTTCTGCTGGTTGGGCACGCCCCACACGGCGAGGAGGTTGCCGTGGTCGTTGGCGAACCTCTCCCGCCGGTCCTCGCTCCAGCGTGAGGCGCCCATCCGCCAGGCGAGCGCGAGCGGGTAGAGGTGGTCGATCTGCACCTCGGCGGCGTCCCTCTTGGCGAAGGTGATCTCCTTGCCGCTGTAGGGGTCGCGGAGGCGGCCGGTCATGACGATGCAGCCTCCGTCCTTGCCGACGTCCTCCAGGTCCCGGGCGAGGACGTCGTTGCGCTGGTCGCAGCCGTTGCGGTCGATGTCCTTCCAGCGTGTCCCGAACTTCTCCCGCTCGTAGCCGTCGCCGTCGCCCTCGGACGCGACGCGCAGCCCGGACAGGTCCGCGCGGGCCCTCGCCTCCTCGCCGGACGCGGGCTTCGTCCCGTCGCCGCTCTCGGAGAGGCCCACGCTCGCCTCGCAGCCCGCCGCCAGCGGGACGGCGAGCACGAGGCCCGCCACAGCCGTCCGCATCATGCCCTCGCCGCCCTGCTTATCGGTATAAGTAACGACAACTGATCAAACCGTATGTGCCGGTGTCGTGGCCACGCGCTCCCGCCGCGGGATCGCGGTGCTGATCGACTCGCCGGTCCTGGTGGTCGGCGCGATGGTGCTCGGGCCGGACTTCGGCGCCATCGCGGCGATCTGCTACGGCGTCGTCCGGCCGCGGGTCCGGCACGTCACCGCGGCGGTGCGCGCGCTGGCGGTCGGGTTCGCCGTCGCGATCGCGGTCACTTACGTGTGCGCGCTCGTCGGCCGGTGGACGGGGGTGATCGAGCTGGACCGGCTGCCCGACCAGCGTCCGCTCACCGCGTTCATCTACAGCCCGGACCGCTGGTCGTTCATCGTGGCGCTGCTCGCGGGGCCGCCGGGGTGCTGTCGCTCACCGCCGGCAAGTCGTCGGCGCTGGTCGGGGTGTTCATCTCCGTCACCACCGTGCCCGCGGCCGGCAACCTCGCGGTCGCGATGGCGCTCAGGCACGGCAGCGAGATCACCGGGTCGCTGCTGCAGCTCGCCGTCAACCTGGCCGGATTGATCGTCGCGGGTACGCTCACGCTGCTCGTCCAGCGGGCGCTGTGGGGGGCCGTCCTGCGCCACGATGGCCAGTCCTGGTGGAGGG
>NZ_SMKH01000033.1 GCF_004348515.1 Actinomadura sp. KC345
GTCGGGGGCGGGCCGGGTGGCGGTGCGTTCCAGGGCGTCGGCCAGGCGGTCGAGTGTGCGGGCGGACGGGCCGTTCTCGCCGGCGTTCTCCGAGGCCAGGTCCGTTACCGCGATGAGCCGGTCGCGGATGCGGAGGGAGGCCCGGACCGCCGTGTGCAACTGCCCGGCCTGGACGGTGTCCGGCACCGGCTCGTCCTCCAGCCTGGTCCCGGCGTCGGCGACACCGTCGATGGCCTTCCCCGCGGCGGCCATCTCGTCGACGTCGAGGTCGGACCGCCTGCCGTCGAGCACCGAGGCGGCCGCGCGGGTGAGCGCCGCCATCGCCGTGAGCAGCTCGGTCGTCCTGGCGGGCACCTGCCGCGCGGTCCCCCGGGGCCAGAGCACGCGGGCGCCCAGTGCCGCGATCACGCCTCCGGCGGCGACGAGTTCGATCCGGTCCAACGCCACGGACCAGCGGGACACCTCGGTGAGATCGATCAGCATCATGAGCAGCGGCGCCGAGCACATCGTCCACGCGACGTAGCCGACCGGCCGGAGCGTGAATCCCGCGAGCGCGAACACCAGCATCAGCGCGACGACATGCGGGCGCGCGGGTGCGGCGGCCAGCACGACGGCCGCGATCATGCTGCCCACCGTGTTGCCGATGATCCGCTGCACGACCCGTGGCACGGTCTTGCCGTAGGTGTCGCGCAGGCTGACCAGGACCGTCACCGCCATCCACTGCCCGTGCTGGAGCCGGAAGGCCGCCGTGATCGCCATCGCCGCCGTGACCAGCACGGCGACGCGCGCGGCGTGCCGGAAGCGGGGTGATCGCTCCCGGATCTCGCGGACGAGGGAGGCCGCCGTCTCGCCGGGTTCCAGCCGCGGCCGCTTCCAGTGGACGGAGGGAGCCGGCCGCAGTCCGTCACCGAGTTCGTCCCGGGCCGACTCCAGGGCGCTGTCGATGCGGTCGACGGAGTGGATGATCAGTCGCGGGACGGCCCCGCCACCTGTTCCGTCGCGTGCGTGGTGTGCGAGTTCGGGAACGGTCCGGCGGGCCGGCGCCGCCGTTTCCCGTGCCAGCGCCGTGGACAGCGACCGGACGCCGTGTGCCAGCCCGCGGATCGCGTCGGTGGCGTCGGAGCGCCATGCGTCCGGCGCGGGCCCCCTGTCGACGAGCACATGGATCTGGGCGTGCAGTCCGACGGTCTCCCACACGATCCGGCGCAACGTGTCGAGGATCTGCTGCGGTTGGAGATCCTCCTGGGCGCCGTCCTCGCCGCGGTAGAGGCGGGAGGTGGCGGCGGCATCACCCAAGGCGGTGTCCACATGCCTTCGGGACATCCCCCAGTCACAGGTGCCCGCGGAGTGGACGCCCCCCGTCCAGGCGGACCTCTCCAGGTCGCCGGCCACACAGTCGAGTAACTCGGCAACGGAGCCGGCGGCCCTTCCCAGCGCGTCGTCCAGCGGCCGGAGCCGCCGGGCCGGCCAGGGCGACAGCAGGAGCAGGGCGACCCAGAGCCCGCCGAGGCCCATCAGCAGCATGTTCTCCGGCGGGTGCCCGGGCGGCGGCCGGACGGACGTGAGCAGCACGGCGAACGCCGCCGGCGGCCCGATCCACGAGACCGAGGCCGCCAGGACGACCACGACCGGGAGAACGGCGACGGTCGCCCATGGGTGGCCCGCGAGCAGCCCGCCGAGCGCACCGCCGGCGACGACGACCGCGAGAGAGACGGCCAGGGACCGGGCGCGCTTCCCGTAGGGGCCGCCGCGGCCACCGCCGAAGGCGAGCAGGAACGCTCCGATGGCCCCCAGCGTCCCCTGGTCCATCCGGTCGGTCAGCAGGCCGAGGACCAGCGGGAGGCCCAGGCCGAGGGTGATCGCGAGCCCGTAGACCGGTGTCGCCTCCGCCCTGGCCCGGACCAGCCATTCCCCCAACTTCGGCCGCCCTCCGGTGGACATCTACCTCCGATACTCACCGGCCCTCCCGGCGCTACCACCGTTCCTGGCCACAGAATCGGCAACGCCTTGCCAATGATCTGGACCCCGGCACACGAGTGTCCGGGGACCGGACGGGGCTTAGCCTGTTCCCCATCGGCTATCACGTGCGGAGGCCCGATGCCCCCGGCTGAGTTCGCGCCCCCGGTCGTGGCCACGCCTGCGGCCGGGTCCGAGGCGGCTCAGCCGCGCATGGAGCACCGAGCACTGACACGAAGGAGGAACCGCCGTGGGACTGCTGGACAGCGTCGACTGGCAGGGAAGACTCTTCAAGAACGGTGAGTGGACCGCCGGGCACGGCGGCGACTACCCGGTGGTCGAGCCCGCCACCGGCCGCGAGATCGGCCGGATGGGGAAGCCGACCCCCGAGGACGTCACCGAGGCCGCCGCGAGCGCCGCCGCGGCGCAGCGGGAATGGGCCGCCCTGCCGCACACCGCCCGCGCCGCCGTCCTGCGCAAGGCCGGTGACCTGTGGCAGCGGCACGCCGAGGAGATCAGCGGCTGGAACGTCCGGGAGGTCGGGGCGGTCCCCGGCATGGCCGGGTTCGCCCTGCACGTCGCGTCCGAGGAGTGCTACGAGGCGGCCGGCCTGCCGAGCCGGGCGATCGGCGAGGTGCTGCCGTCGGAGGAGCCGCGGCTGTCCATGGCGCGGCGCGTGCCGGCCGGCGTGGTCGCGGTGATCTCGCCGTTCAACGTGCCGATCATCCTCGGCATCCGCTCGGTCGCCCCGGCGCTCGCGCTCGGCAACGCCGTCGTCCTCAAGCCCGACCCGCGCACCGCGGTCACCGGCGGCACGCTGATGGCCCGCGTGTTCGAGGAGGCCGGGCTGCCCCCGGGCGTGCTCCAGATGCTGCCCGGCGGCGGGGACGTCGGCGAGGCGCTGACCAGCGACCCGAATGTCCGGGTCATCTCCTTCACCGGCTCCACCCCGGTCGGCCGCCGCATCGGGGAGCTGGCGGGCCGCCACCTCAAGCGCGCCCACCTGGAGCTCGGCGGCAACTCCGCGATGCTGGTGCTGGACGACGCCGACGTGGACGCGGCGGTGAACCTGGCCACCTGGGGCTCGTTCTTCCACCAGGGCCAGATCTGCATGACCACCGGCCGCCACCTGATCGCCGACCGCCTCTACGACGACTTCGTCGAGCGGCTCGCCGCCAAGGCCGGCAAGCTCCCGGTCGGCGACCCGTCCGCCGGGGAGGTCGCGCTCGGTCCCGTCATCGACGCCGGCCAGCGCGACAAGATCCACGGCATGGTCACGGCGAGCGTCGACCAGGGCGCGGCGCTGGCGTCCGGCGGGACCTACGAGCAGCTCTTCTACCGGCCGACGGTGCTGGCCGACGTCCCCCTGACCTCCCCCGCCTTCGCCGAGGAGGTCTTCGGCCCGGTCGCCCCGGTCACGCGCGTGGCGTCGGTCGCGGAGGCGGTCGAGCTGGCCGGCGCCGGCGAGTACGGCCTCTCGCTAGGGATCGTGACCCGGGACGTCATGCGCGGGCTGGCCGTGGCCGAGCAGATCCCGACGGGGATCGTCCACATCAACGACCAGACGGTCAACGACGAGGCCAACGCACCCTTCGGCGGCGTGCGGGCATCCGGCACCGGTTCCCGCTTCGGCGGCGCGGCGGCGAACATCGAGGCGTTCACCGAGACGCGCTGGATCACCATGCGCGGCGAACCGCCGCAGTATCCGCTCTGACCCACTGGCAGGGACGTGGCCGGTCGGCGAGAATCCTGTCGCATGACTCTCCCGGCCGGCCCGCGTCCATCTGGCTCGGCGTGCCCTACCTGGCCGTGCCATGGACCACGGTCATGGTGCTGCTCGAACGCGACCGGAGTTCGGCGGGCGCGCTCGCGTTCGGCATCGGCACGGTACTGGTCGTGACGGCCTGGTACGCGCTGCTCTACCGCGTCTGGAGGGGGCCGTCCCGTGGCCACCGTGACGGCGTGGGCGGCGGTCTGCGGGAACGGCCTGGCGCTGGCCGCGGGGATCGCGATGCGCCGCAAGGCCGTCAGGGAGTGGTCCGACGCTCGCTTCCCGCCCGAGCCGCCGGGCGCGAAGGAGTAGCCGGCACGGGCTCGTCGAGGCCGCCGGCCTGGCCGGCCGCCGTCGGGCCGCTCCGGCGCAGGATGGTGAGGGCGATGACGGCGGCGGCGAGCAGGAGGGCGGCGCCGAGCGTCAGGCCGAGCGCGTAGCCGTCGTTGAGGGCCGCGGGCCCGGCGCCGTCGCCGGTGCGGTGGTGGGCGGCGGTGCCGAGGGCGGCGAGCCCGAGCGAGGCGCCGATCTGGCGGGCGCTGTTGAGCAGGCCCGAGGCGGTGCCGGTCTCCTCCGGCGCGACGCCGGAGGTCGCGATGGACGTGACCGGTCCGAGGCAGAGGCCGAAGCCGACGCCGGCGAGGACCGAGGGGCCGAGCACGTCCGTGAGGAAGGCGCCGTCGGGGCTTATCAGGCCGAACCAGGCGAACCCGGCCGCGGTCAGGAACCCGCCGGTGATCAGGAGGGTCCGGGGCGCGAGCCGGTAGCCGAGCCTGATCGCGAGCACGGACCCGGCGACCACCCCGAGGGCGAACGGCAGGAACATGACGCCGGTCAGCGCCGGCCCGTTCTCCAGGACCCGCTGGAGGTAGAGGGACACGAAGTAGAAGGCCGACGCCATGGCCGCGCCGACCAGGAGGATGAACGCGTTCGCGCCGACGACCGAGCGGTTGGCCAGGAGGCCGAGCCGGACCAGCGGTTCGCGGGTGGTGGTCCGCTCGACCTGGACGAACGCGGCCAGCAGGGCGGCCGCCGCCGCCAGGCTCGCCAGGGTGACCGGGGAGGTCCACGCGTACTGGTCGGTGCGGATGACGCCGAACACCAGCAGGGTCATGCCCGCGGTGGCCAGCACGGCGCCGGCCACGTCCGGACGGCCGCCGCGGACGGGAGGCGGCCCGGCCGCGATGCCCCGCCACGCCATGGCCAGCGCGCACGCGACCATCGGCACGTTCACGAACATCACCCAGCGCCAGCCCGCGTACTCGGTGAGCAGGCCGCCGATCAGGACGCCGAGGGCGCCGCCGGCGGCGTTCATCGCGCTCCAGACGCCGAAGGCCCGGACGCGTTCCTTCCCGGACGGGAACGTCGCGGCCAGCAGCGACAGCGCGGCCGGCGCCAGCGCCGCGGCCCCGATGCCCTGCGCGGCACGGGCGGCGACCAGATGGCCCGGTTCCTGGGCGAGGCCCCCGGCGAGGGAGGCGAAGCCGAACAGGCCGAGCCCGAGCAGCAGGACCCGCTTGCGGCCGTACCGGTCGGCGGCCTTGCCGCCCAGCAGGAGCAGCCCCCCGAAGGTGAGGGCGTAGGCGTGGATCACCCAGGTCAGACCCGCCGTGCCGAAGCCGAGCCCGGCGGCGATCTCGGGGAGTCCGACGTTCACGACCGAGAGGTCCAGCGACACCATGAACTGCACGACGGCGACCGCGGCGAGCGTGAGCCCTGGCCGGACGGCCTCCGTTCTCAACTTTTCGAACATGTTCCGAAAGTAGCACCGCGGCGAGCCCGGGTCGAGCGGGAGCCCGTCGCTAGGCGTCTCGGCGGCCGCGCATGGCGCGGAGCAGGCGCAGGGGGAACAGGCCGATGAGGGGGGCGCGCTTGCCCGCGTCCTCGGTGTCCTTGCGGTCGAAGGCCCGGGCGTAGCGCCGGGCGTCGGACGCGGTCGGGTAGACCTTCTCGCCGCCGGTCCCGCACCCGCGGGCGCAGTGCCAGCGCATGGTCTCGCCCTCGGCGGTGAAGCGGTGGTCATGTCCGAGGAGCAGGCAGCGCATCATGGGTCAGTCCGAGTTCGCGTCGGTGGGCCTGGGCGGCGGAGCGTACCGGTTGCGCGCCTGGGGCACGGCCCGTCCCTCGTGGACGGCCTCGCGCAGCGCGGCACGGAACCGGCCGGGCCCCCAGTAGCGGGCGCCGACCAGGTCGGCCAGCTCGGCGCGGCTGATCGCCCCGTGCTCGTAGAGGGCCTGCGAGATGGCGTTGATCTCGCGGTCCAGGACGACGCCGGTGTCGGGCGACCAGCGGCTCGCCGTCCCCATCATCCCCGGTGAGTAGAAGGTCCTGCCGGGGCCGGGGAGCAGGCGGCGCAGCCCCGTGCGCTCCCGGCGCTCGCGGCGCAGGACGCGCTCCCGGATACGCTCGTCGCGCTCCCGGGCCTCCCGCTGCCGTTCCGCCGCCGCGTCGCGCTCGCGCCGCGCCTGCTCGGCCGTGCCCGCCTGCGCGGCGAGGGACTCGGCGGCGGAGCGGTGCTGCGCGGCCTCCATCCGGTCGGCGGCGGACTCGGCGCGCAGCCGGTGGACGTCGGCCTCCCGGTCGTGCCGGGCGGCGGCGTCCTCGTCCCGCTCGGCGCGGGCCACGTGCGCGAGCGCCAGCTCGTCGTGCATCTTCTCCCACTCGTCGAAGGTCTCGGCCTGGTTGCGGGCGATCTGCGCCTCGATCCCCTGGAGGCCGCCCGCCCGGCCCCGGGTCTCCGCCGCCATCGACTGCTGCTCGCGGGCCCGGGCGCGCTCCGCCGCGGCCTCGGCGAGGGCCGCGTGGGACTCCGCGTCCCGCCGGCTCTCGGCGGACAGCGCCGCCATCCGCTCCCGCAGCGAGGCGGCGCGCTCGTCCGCCGCCGCGGCGCGTTCCAGCGCGCCGCGGCGTTCGGCGTCGGTCCGGGCGTCCTCGGCGTCGACCCGCTCGTCGTGGGCGGCGGCCTCCTCGGTGAGGCGCTCGGCGTCCCATTCGGCGGTCTGCGCGAGGACCTCCTCCACCCGCAGCCGTTCGGCGGCGCCGCGATCACCCTCGTCGGCGCGCGGCTTCAACTCGTGGACGGCGGCGCGGTGCTCGGCCGCACGCGCCCGCTGCTCCTCGGCCTGGTGCCGCGCCTCCAGCGCGCGACGGCGCTCCGGCCGCGCCTCCTGCCTGCGCGCCTTCTCGGACGGGACGGGCTCCTCGCTCTCCTTCTCCTCCTCCTCGGCCTCCTCCACGGTGAGCGGCTGGGCGATGCTCTCCAGCGAGGCCTTCTCGGCGCGGACGCCGAAGAACAGCTCGGCGACGCCGCCCAGCGCCATGACCACGGCGCCGATGAAGAACCCGATCGCGACCAGGCTCCCCTCGCCGGTGTCGATCAGCCTGCCGAACAGGAGCGGGCCCGTGATGCCGCCGGCGGCCGTGCCGATCGCGTAGAAGAACGCGATGGCCAGCGCCCGGGTCTCCATGGGGAAGATCTCGCTGACCGTCAGGTAGGCCGAGCTCGCGCCCGCCGAGGCGAAGAAGAACGTCACGCCGATCATCGCCATGAACGTCCACGTGTTCAGCCCGTCGCCGACCAGGAGGAGGCCGAGCACCATGGTGAGGGCCGACGAGATGAAGAACGTCCCGCAGATCATCGGCTTGCGGCCGACCGTGTCGAACAGCCGTCCGAGCAGCAGCGGCCCCAGGAAGTTGCCGAGCGCGAACAGGGCGAAGAAGTACGGCACCGTCCCGGAGGCCACGTCGAACAGCGTGCTCAGGATCGTGCCGAGGTCGAACGTCACCGCGTTGTACAGGAACGCCTGACCCACGAACAGCGCGAACCCGAGCACCGCCCGCCGCGGATAGAGCTTGAACGCGACCTTGGCGATCTCCCGGAAGGGGATCGTCTTGCGCTGCCGGACCGTGATGCTCTCGCCCGGCTCGTCCAGCTCCTGGCGGGTCTCCTCGCGGACCTCGCGTTCGATCCCGTCGACGAGCCGTTCGGCCTGCCCCTCGCGTCCGTGGATGAACATCCAGCGCGGGCTCTCCGGGACGTGCCGCCGGACGAACATGATCACGAAGCCGAGGACGCCGCCCACCCCGAACGCCACGCGCCACCCGACGTCCATGGCGAAGAAGTTCGTGTTCAGGAAGAACACGGCGGCGAGGGCGCCGAGCGCGGCCCCCAGCCAGTAGCTTCCGTTGATGATGATGTCCACCCGGCCGCGGGCGCGGGCCGGGATCAGCTCGTCGATCGCCGAGTTGACGGCCGCGTACTCGCCGCCGATGCCCATCCCGGTGACGAACCGGCACAGGAAGAAGTACCAGGGCGCGAACGCGAACGCGGTGGCGACGGTCGCGAGGACGTAGACGACCAGCGTGATGATGAAGAGCCTCTTGCGGCCGAACCGGTCGGTGAGCTGACCGAACAGCAGCGCGCCGGAGCACGCGCCCGCGACGTAGATCGCCGCCGCGTACCCGATGTGGGCCGGGGTCATGGCGACGCCGCTGCCCTCTTCGGTGAGGCGCGCCGCGACGGACCCGACGATCGTCACCTCGAGCCCGTCGAGGATCCAGACCGTCCCCAGCCCGATGACGATCATCCAGTGGAACCGCGACCAGGGCAGCCGGTCCATGCGCGCGGGGATCTGGGTGGTCACCCTGCCCAAGCGCACGTCCTCGGCCATGGCGGTCGGCTCCATTACAGTCGGTAGTCACCGATGACCCACTCCACCGGATCACCGGTAGGTGGTTCCCCCCAGCCGGAAGACACACCTTTCACGCTGATAAAAACGCGATGACGGCCAACGGCGACGGCAGGGGATGGCGCGGATGACCTTGCAGCAGCTCTACATGGTGCTGCTGGTCGGCGGCTCCGTCCTGCTGGCGGGCATCACCGCGGCCCGCGTCGCGCACGGTGCGGGGCTGCCCAGCCTGCTGTTCTTCCTGGCCCTCGGCCTCATCCTCGGAGAGGGCGGGCTGGGCCTGAACTTCGACGACGCCCAGCTCGCCCAGGCTTTGGGCACCGGCGCGCTCGGCCTCATCCTCATCGAAGGCGGGCTGTCCACGTCATGGGCCGACATGCGGCGGCTGCTGGCGCCCGCCGGGGTGCTGGCCACCGCGGGCGTCGCCGTCTCGATGCTCCTCACCGCGACCGGCGCGCACCTGCTGCTGGGGATGGAGTGGCGCCTGGCGCTGCTGCTCGGCGCGATCGTGTCGTCCACCGACGCCGCGGCGACGTTCGCCGTCCTGCGGTCGCTGCCGCTGCCGTCCAAGGTCCGGGGCCTGCTGGAGGCCGAGTCGGGCCTCAACGACGCCCCCACCATCATCCTGGTGCTGGTGTTCAGCACCGCCGGCGACCTCCCCGGCCCCGGATACGTCGCGGGCAACCTGGTCTACCAGCTGGCCGCCGGCGCGGCCATGGGCCTGATCACCGGGCGCCTCGGCGTCGCCGCGCTGCGGCGCATCGCGCTGCCCGCCACCGGCCTCTACCCGCTGGCCACCGTCGGCTTCGGCGTCATCGCGTTCGCCGCGGCGGGGACGGCGGGCGCCAGCGGCATCATCGCCGCCTACCTGTGCGGGCTGGTGCTGGGCAACTCCCGGCTGCCGCACCGCGCCGCGACCCGGTCGTTCGCCGAGGGCGCCGGCTGGCTGGCCCAGATCGGCCTGTTCGTGATGCTCGGCCTGCTGGTCTCCCCCAGCGAGCTTCCGGAGGCGATCGTGACGGCCATCGTGGTGGGGCTCGTCCTGCTGCTGGTCGCGCGGCCGATCTCGGTGCTGGTGTGCCTTCCGGCGTTCCGCGTCCCGTGGCGCGAGCAGGCGTTCCTCTCCTGGGCGGGGCTGCGCGGCGCCGTGCCGATCGTGCTGGCCACCTTCCCCATCGTCTCCGGGGTGGACGGCGCGCTGGAGCTGCTGCACATCGTGTTCGTGCTGGTCGTGGTGTTCACGCTGATCCAGGGACCGAGCCTGCCCGGGGCGGCGCGGCTGCTCCGCGTGACCCAGCCGGGCCAGGCCCGCGAGGTGAACGTCGAGGCCGCCCCGCTGGACGTGCTCGGCGCCGAGCTGCTCACGCTGACGATCCCGCGCGGCTCCCGCCTGCACGGGGTCGAGATCGCCGAGCTGCGCCTGCCCTCCGCCGCGGTCGTCAGCCTGATCATCCGCGACGGGGCGGCCCTGGTGCCGGGGCCCACCACCGTCCTGGCCGAGGAGGACGAGATCCTCATCGTGGCCACCGAGGCCGTCCGGGAGACGGCCGAGCGACGCCTGCGCGCGGTGGGCCGCCGCGGGCGCCTGGCCTACTGGCTCGGCGAGCGCGGAGATGCGGAGCCCGGCTGAGTCAGTACCGGTTGTTCTCGGCGTCCAGGGCGAGGTCGGCGTCGATCACGTCCGCCGTGACCTCCTTGATGCCGATCTGGTCCTTCGTGATCTGGCCGAGCGTCGGCAGGGACGTGCGGTCCGGCCAGGTCTCGGGCTTCCAGAGCGACGAGCGCAGGAACGCCTTCGAGCAGTGCATGTACAGCTCTTCGACCTGGATGACGACCGCGAGGTGCGGGCGCTTGCCCCGGACCTCCAGGTCGTCGAAGAACGGCGCGTCCGACACGAGCGTCGCGCGGCCGTTGACGCGCAGGGTCTCGTTCATCCCCGGCACCAGGAACAGGAGCCCGGCGCGGGGGTTGCGCAGGAGGTTGCGGAAACTGTCGGTCCGCCGGTTGCCGGGACGGTCGGCGAGCACGAGCGTGTGGTCGTCCAGGACCAGCACCGACCCGGCGGGGTCGCCACGAGGGGAGACGTCGCAGGTGCCGTCCGAATCCGACGTCGCCAGCAGCAGAAGCGGCGAGTGGGCGATGATCGTGCGGGCGTGCTCGTCGATCCGGCCGATGTCCTTGTCGATGACGAACCGGCCGGGCTCCTGCACGATCTCGCGGAGTTCGGCTTCGCTGGCCACCACGCGCATTTCAGGCAGAGTCCCCATTGCAGGGAAGGTAAACCTAAGTTCGTTCATGGTCAAAGCGAACCCCCAGTTCACATGCCAGGAACAACCAGGCCGCCGCCGCGGTTCCTGCGGGTGAATCGACGAAGAGGGGGTCACACGATGACCGTGTACGAGGAGTTCCAGCGGGCGACCCTGTTCTTCGACTCCAAGGACTACATCGGGGCGGCGCGCATCCTGGCCCCGATCGTGGCGGAGCACGGCGAGAACCGGGCGGCCGTCGAGCTGCTCGGCCGGGCCTACTTCCACAGCGCCCAGCTCGGCCGCGCCGAGGAGGCCTTCCGCCGGCTCGTCGACCTGGACCCGTCCAACGGCTGGGCCTACGAGGCGCTGGCCCGCACCCTGGAGCGGCGCACCCGCCCGGACGAGGCCAGGGTCCTCCGCAAGCTGGCCGCCGCCATGGGCGTCGAGCCGGCGGGCGAGGTCGACGTCTCGGTCACGGCCGCCCACCTGGCCTGACCACCCCGGTCCGCCCGGCGCACCTGACTTTCGTCGGGTGCGCCGGGTGGCGATCGGGCACTGCGCGCACCGCCCGCCGCTTCCTAGGTTGCCGGTAGACGACGACTGGGAGCGCGCATGATCACCCTTTCCGGGCTGACCAAACGCTACGGCGGGACGACCGCCGTGGCGGACCTGTCCTTGAAGATCGAACCGGGCCTGGTGACCGGTTTCCTCGGGCCGAACGGAGCGGGGAAGTCCACGACCATGCGGATGATCCTCGGCCTGGACGAGCCGACCGCGGGCGCGGCGCTGGTCTCCGGCCGCCGGTACGCGGAGTTCCGGCACCCGCTGCGCGAGGCCGGGGCCGTGCTGGAGGCCAAGTCCCTGCACCCCGGCCGCGGCGCCCGGAGCCATCTGCTCGCGATGGCGCGCAGCAACGGGATCCCCCGCCGGCGCGTGGACGAGGTGCTGGGCCTGGTCGGGCTGGCGGACGTCGCGGGCAAGCGGGCCGGAACGTACTCGCTGGGGATGGGCCAGCGGCTCGGCATCGCCGGCGCGCTCCTCGGCGACCCGCCGGTCCTGATGTTCGACGAGCCGGTGAACGGCCTGGACCCGGACGGCGTCCGCTGGGTGCGCGAGCTGATGCGCTCCCTGGCCGCGGAGGGCCGGACCGTCTTCGTGTCCAGCCATCTCATGAGCGAGATGGAGATGACCGCCGACCGCCTCGTGGTCATCGGGAAGGGCAGGCTCATCGCCGACGCGCCGATCGCCGAGATCCTCGCCGGAAGCTCCCGGCACCGCGTCAAGGTGCGCGGCCCCCACGCCGAGGGCCTGCGGGAACTGGTCGCCCAACTGGAGCGGCACGGCGTCCGGGCCGAGACGGTCTCGCCCGGGGAGCTGCTGCTCTCGGGCACGACCGTCGAAGCCGTGGGCGAGCTGGCCCACCGCCTAGGGCTCCTCCTGCACGAACTCAGCCCGCAGGACGCCACGCTTGAGCAGGCCTACATGGAACTGACCGCTGGGAGCGTCGAGTTCACGGCGTCCGTGTCCCAAGGAGAGGCCCGATGACCGCAGCCACCGAGGACCGCACGCCCCGCACCGCGACCGGAGGCCGCCCGCTGGGACCCCCGGCCGGGGGCCGTCTCCCGGGCGCGGTGGCCGCCGAGTGGACGAAGGCGTGGACCGTCCGCAGCACCTGGTGGACTCTCTTCGGGGCCGCCGTCCTGATGGGGCTGGCCTGCCTCCAGCTCGCCATCTTCACCGTCAACTCCAACGAGAACGACGACCCGGCGGACGACAGCGGCGTCATCGGGATCGGGACGATCGCGATCGGCGCGGTGGACCTCGTCCAGTTCGTGCTGATCGGGCTGGCGATGGTGCTGGTCACCAGCGAGTACTCCACCGGGACGATCCGCGCGACGCTCCAGTGGATCCCGCGCAGAGGCGAGATGCTGGCGGCCAAGACCCTGGTCGTGGCCGTCATCGGCGGCGTGACCGGGATCGTCCTCGCGGTGGCCGGATCGCTGGGCGCGCTGCCGCTGCTCGGCCACTGGGGCGAACTCAAGCCCGCCGCCTGGCTCGGCGACGTCCTCGCCGTCGGCGCCTACATGACCCTGATCAGCGTCTTCTCCGTGGGCGTCGCCGCCCTGCTGCGCAGCGCCGTGAGCACGCTGATCGTCCTCTTCCTCGTCATCATGGTCGTGCCCGCCAGCCTCCAGGCGAGCAACATCACCGCGTTCGAACGCGTCGCGGACTACATGCCCGCCGTCGCCGGGGCGACGTTCATGCGCGGCGAATCCGACGCCTACCCACCGGCGGTCGGATTGCTGGTGTTCGCCGCCTGGGCGGTGGCCGCACTCGTCGCCGCCCACACCGCCCTGAACCGCCGCGACGCCTGACACCTCTACGGGTCCGGCGTTTCGGAGGCCGGAGTGTCGTTCTGCGCCGGGACCGGTGAGTCCACAGGCATGAGCACGGTCGCGAGCAGCCGCGGCACCCGGAAGAAGGAGTCGCGATCTCGCCGTTCCGCCGCGGGTTCACAGGAGGCGGAACGGGTCCCCCACGTCCACCCGCCCCGGCGTCACCACCTGGGCGTAGACGCCGGCGCACGGACGCGGCCCGAGCCCGGGCAGCGGCTCGACGAGGTTCAGCCGGGCGGGGACCCGCAACGCGCCGGTGTCGCGGGGCAACGCGCCGTGCTCCAGCGTCGGAACCGAGCAGCGCGGCGTCGGCGCCATGACCCGCAGGACGGCCTCGCCGACCACCAGGTCGCGGCCGACCCAGTCGTTCTCACCGAAACCCGGGCCGCCGGTGTCGAGCACGATGTTGGGCCGGTACCGCGCGGCCTCCATGACGCCGCGTTCCCCCCGCCTCGGCGATCCTGTCCAGCGTCGCCGTGCCGACCAGGTGGACGGGCGCGAAGTCGACGAAGGTGCCGGGTGGCGAGCCCTGCCCGAGGACGACCTCCTCGTCCTCCACCTCGGCGGCGACCCCGGCCGCGAGGACCTGGTCGGGGACGGCGCGGGCCAGCGTGGCACCGTCGGGACGGGTATCGGTGAGCGTGACCCGGCGGCCGATCGCCGCGGACAGCTCGGCGTCGGCGCCGGGGTCGCCGCCGCGCACCGTCCGGCCGTCCGGCAGGACGATCCGGATCGCGTGGCCGTCGGCCACCGCCGCCATCGTCAGGAGGGCGCGCCAGAGCCGGGGGCTCTTGGCGCTCGCGATCCGCCCGCTCTCGGCGTCCAGAAGCGCCCAGCCTCGACCGCCGTTCGTCCGGCGCCTCGGGTGGGCGCCCGGAACGTCCGGCGGCCGCGTTCGGAGAGCCGGTCGATGCGGACACCGCGGGCGTCCCCGCCCCGGACGATCGCGGCCGTGATCTCCGTAAGCTACATCCCCTGCCGGCGAACCCGGCCCCGGCCTCCGGCGCGAGAGCGGCGCGAACCTCCCCGACGGGATCAGTTCGGGTGGTCGTTGAGCTGGACGGAGATGCGGTGCTCGCTGGAGGTCCAGCTCGGGACGGCGAGCGCGTCGATGCGGCCCTGGCCACCGCGAGGCCGGGCGACGATCGAGGTGGGACGCCGCCCGGCCGGAACGTAGACGTCCATCCCGGTGATGAACGGCGTGGAGAAGAACGCCGGGATGGGCTCGGTCAGGTCGGTGACGCCGTCGACGCCCGCGTCGTAGGCGAAGATCCCGATGGCGCGCTTGGTGCGCGGGGCGTTGGCGGCGTTCAGGATCTCGCGCCCGTTGACGCGCAGCGAGTCGCCGTCCCCGCCCTGGTCGCCCCACCATTCCTTGTTCCTGCTGATGGTGAGGGCGGAGTGCCGGTCGCCGGTCTCCACGAGCCCGGACAGGCCCTCGCCGGGACGGCTGGTCAGCAGCCGGACGAGCCGGTCGCTGCGGAGGAACGGCTGGAAGTACAGATGGTGGACGGACTCCTCGTTCCACACGACCGCGAACTCGTAGTGGGCGTTGCCGCGAGCCTTGAACGGCCCCCATGCCCCGTCCCCGCCGAGCTCGTAGGCGGCCAGCGGCCGGCGGGACAGGCGCTTACCCGTCAGCGGGTTCACCCGGTAGATCTCCAGCCGGGTCCCCGCCGCGCCGACATTGGACGGGAACAGCACCGCGCGCCCCGACAGGGAGATGTGCCGCTCCGGGACGATCCACGTCGTGCGCGGCGCCCGCCCGTTGAGGAACTCGTAGACCGTCGAGAACGTCTCCGGCGACGTCACGACCTGGGTGTGCGCCTGCCCGGAGAAGTACACGTTCTCGGCGCCCTCGACCCGGCGGTCGGTCGATCCCTCGCCCCACACGGCCAGCGTCGGGACCCCGCCCGGCAGGCTGTCCGAGGTCGCACCATCGAGGTTGACGTAGTGCGCGACGTTCGCCGCCCGCTCCGCCGAGCTTCGCAGGTAGCTCTGCATGAGGGAGGTGCCGAGTGAGTGGGCGAGCAGGTCCACCTGGTCTGCGCGGGTCTCGTCGAGGAGCCGCGCGATGCGGTCGTCCAGGGACGCGAAGACCTGTTCCACGGTGGTCACGGTGAACGTCGAGTCGTACTCGTGGGCTTCGATGTACCGGTCCGGGTATCCGTTGGAGGCCAGGCGCCGCGCCTGGGTCTCGAACTGGCCGGCGGAGCCGCTGAACCCGTGCACGAACACCACGGGACGCGGCCGGTCGCGGCGGCCGTCCGCGTGCGCGGGCGACACGACCGAAGCGGACAACAGCAGGATGCAGAGCAGCGCGATGAGCCTTCGCGACATCGGAACGGACCCTTCTGGCGATCATCCGGGCCCAAAGCGTCCGATCTTGCGGGGACGGCGTCAAGGCTCCCGGCGCCACACTGTGCCCGCTCCCAACTGTGCCCGCTCCCAGTCGCCGCCGAACCGGACGCCGGGCGTCGCTCACCCGATCTCGGCCTCGGCCGGGACGTACTTCGCCTCGATCTGGAACACCGCGAAGTAGTACTCGGGCTCCTCGCATCGGGCACCGCCCCCGCCGTCCGGTTCGGCGGTGAGCCGCTCCGGGTCGATCACCATGAACGCGGTCTCGGCACGGCAGCCGGACAGCACGAAGGCGAAGCGCCGATAGGCGGAACCGCGGGTGCTCGCGTCGGCGTCGAGCCGGGACGCGGCGTCCCCGGGCAGCGACTTCACGAAGTCCTCGAACTGGTCGGGCTGGCTCACCTCGGCTGCCCTCGCGGAGCCGCGCGGCCGGTCGTCCAGCTCCCCGAACTCCACGAGTTCCGCGGGGCTCACCGGATCGGGCCGCCCTGTGCGCGCACCGGCCAGGACGACGTCGTCCGGCGCCTTGGCCTTGTCCACCGCGAACACGGCGAGGTTGTCGAACGGCGCGGTGCACGTCTCGTACGTGTTCGTGTCGGTGAGCTCCGGGCCGAGCTGCCCGGAACCGTAGTCGGCCAGGCGCACGCCGTCCGCGCTGGTGCACCCGCTGCCGAAGGAGAACACCACGACGGCCTCCCGGCCGTAGTCGCGTTCAAGGGCGGCTTCCTGGAACCGCTCGATCTCGCTCTCCCGCGACGTAGAGAACCATGCGCGCACGGCCTTCGCATCGGTACGGCTGCGCAGCACGGTCGCCATCTGCGGCAATCCGGCGCCGCCGTACTGGAAAAACTCCAGCAACTCCGCGTCCACCATCTTGCCGGCCTTGCCCGTCGGCCCAATGGGACCACCGCCCAGCGACGCCACCGCGCCGCCGACCGCGGCCAGCAGCGCGACCACCCCGACGACGACCGCAATTCCGCGTCGTCTCATGCCGGGTTGGACGCCATGGCGCCGGCCGTGGTTCGCGGGCCGGCTACCCCGGCTTGGTGATGCGGATCTTGGATTGGCCGTGCGGGAGTTCTTCCCAGTCGTCCATGAAGCGGGCGGTGAATCCGTGCTTTTCGGCGAGTGCCGTCAGCGTTTCCGTGCGGTAGTAGAAGTCCTCCCGCAGGACGTGGTGTTCGGTCCCTTCGGTGCGGTCGAAGGTGAAGTCGAAGAAGCCTCCCGGGACCATGACGCGTCCGACGTTGGCGAAACATTCGTCGATGACGTCGATCGGCGAGTGGCTGAAGACGCTGTGCGCGTGCACCACCGAGAAGTGGTCGGCCGGGAGGAACCGCAGCTTGAGGTCGTTGACGAGCGTCATGTGCGGGATCTTGTCGCCCAGCCCCTGGCGGACGAGCGTGTTCTGCCCGGCGAGAAGGATGTCGGGCGAGATGTCGATGCCGTAGTAGTTGCCGGTGTCGAGGTAGTCGATGAACCGCCACCCGGCCCGCAGGTTCCCGCAGCCGATCTCCAGCATCCGGTCATCGGGCTTGAGACCGTGCTTGACCAGGTAGTCGAATTGCATCTGGCCGAGCTTGAGCCAGCGCTCATGGGACCGGCTGCCGACCGCGGCCTCCGGATTCTTGGCCGTGTCGGACTTCATCACGGCCCGGTAGTAGGCCACGTGGTCCCGGCTGGAGACGCGCAGTTTCCAATCGCGCGCCGTCCGGGCCAGGTAGGTTTTGATCTTGTCGGGGTTCTGGGCGGCGTATCGGATTTTGTAGGTCAGGCTCGCGCGATTCCTGCGCGCCGGCGGGACCGGTTCGGTCATAGGGCTCGTCCCCTAAAGTGCACTTCGGGAAAGCAGCGTCCAGTACCTGACCGGACATGATGGCACAGGAGCCCTACCCGGACCACCGCATCGATAAGCCAAGCCCACGTGAAGGCTCGGCTAAGCGACCCACCCCTGCCGCAGACTGCTCTCCTCGCCTCTCGGCACGCCTTACCGGCCACCCGGACCGCGAACACGACCTCGCAACAGTGAGGCCACGACCCGTTGGGCTCCCATCCACTGCCGACTCGCCACCCGCCACGCGGTGGACGACTCCCCTCCGCCAGGGCCGCTGTCCTGCGGAAAGACAAGCTCCTCCACTCCCCCCGGGCCGTGGTCGAACGACGAGGTCGCGCAGATAACAGAACTTTCCCGTTCGCTCGCATCGACCGGCGGCCTGGGCAAGGCGGACAAGCAGGCGATCAAGAAAAGCCAGGAGGAGCGGCAACGTGGACCTTCCAACCAGGCCAATTGATAAAGAAGACGCTTCCGGTCGGGCCAGCCGACCGAAAGCGCCACGTACTCCGGCGCCCCACAATGATGCGGTGGACGCGGCCGGTAACTAGTCGCGCTTCTGGTAGAAGTCGCAGTACTTGCACTCGTAGCGAGCGACGTTGTGAGCTGCCCGCCTCATGTCGTGCTTGCCGGTCGGGCTCTTGAGGCAGACACTTTTACGGAAAAAGAGGGCCTGCAGTCTACGCAGCATCTCTGCTCCTAAAATCTGGTTTCTGGCCAGGTTCCTGTGGCCGGCCCCACCCGATTGGCGAGGCCATCCGCTACCGTCCGGATACAAAGCCGGCCGTCAAGCGTCGCCCGCCGACTTCATGACCCCAGGTTCACTTTCCACCAAGAATTAACGGCGCCGCCACTCGCCCTTAACCTTCTACATTCGGAGCGTTAAGTCGATGGCGATCCTGATGGCCGGGCGATCTTCCTTCGGGCTTTCGCTTCTGCGGAGCAAGGGCCCAGATGACCACGCACGAAGCCGATCTGAAGCCGCCGTCCGCTTGACTGCTCGGACGCACCACCACGAACACCGCTCTCAGCACGGACCCAAACACAGCGGACCGCGGCGGCCGACACCCGTAGAAGGAGGCACGGACTGGATGAACTGGAACCCCCCACCGACTCCCGACAGGCCGCCTCACCCCGCCGAAAACGCCATTCCTGTGCCATACCGCCAAACACCGCAACCCCACCGCTCACCCCGCAGGGGGCCGATCCTCGGATTGGTCGTCGTCGGAACAGTGGTGTTCTTCGGCTTGGCCATCATGGTGGGCGCGATGGTCGTCGTCACCTCGGCGCCCCATATCGTCACGCCACCGCCGCCGCGCGCCGGGGATCAGGTCCGGGACCGCGACGCTGAATTCGACGACCGCCTCCTCCCGCAACTCAAGTTCCAGCGCTCGATCATCAAGCACGCCACCGGCGGCGACAACCCCGGCAAGCATATGGCCGTGTATGGAAACGGTTCGGCGAAGTACATGTTCGTCGGAGGGGATGGCGTCGACCAGATTTTCGACCCAGATGAACTGCCCAGCCGCTTCCGTGTAAGCGCGACCTCGGGACTCGGCGATTCGGGGTCCATTGCCGGCGTCATCCCGTTGGACGACGCCGGTGGCTCCGGTAAGGCCGTCTGCGCCACGATCCGCTATCGGAAACCACCACGCGCTGGATACGAGACCGCGATCTGCGCATGGGCCACGAGAGTGACATTTGGAACGATCATGCCGATCTCCGGCGCCGGCACATCGAGCCAGGGTCGCACCTTCAGTCACACCGCCGTCGCGTCCACCATGCGTCAGATGCGCGGCGACCTCGAAGACTAGACGGGCGAATCAAGTGACTTGTAGACGGCTACGTCGGGGGGCACCCCACGTGGTCTCCGAGTCCGGCCTGAGAGACGGGTGGCGCCGTTCCTGATGGACGACGGGTGAGGGGTGCCGGACGTCGTCCGCCTGCAGCGGCCGTCTGGTTCTAGGTCGTCGAGTCCGAGGCGTGATCGGAGAACTGCTCGTCCACCTGGTCGGGGGCCAGGCCGAAGTCTTCGAGGGCGTAGCGGTGGGCCGGTTTGGCGGCGCCGGTGGCGCTTTCCTTGTGGAGATCCGCCATCGCCGTCCGGGCGTCTTCGCTGAACGGGAGCCCGAAGTGCCGATAGACGTTTTCCACCGTTCCGATCGGGTCGCGGATGAAGTCGTCGTAGTGGACGTCCACGAATTGCGCGGGGTCGTGCCTGGACCGTTCGGCGCGGAACTGCCGGAGACCGCGGCTCCACAGTTCGAGCTGGTCACGGCCGATCGTCGCGCCGGCGAAGACGTCCGACCAGCCCTCGGTGGCGTGGGCGGCGAGGCTGCACATGGACGCCATCGCGGTACGCGGGTTCCGGTGCGTCTGGACGATCAGCGCGTCGGGGTAGACGTCCAGCAGCGCGTCCAGGGCGAACAGGTGGCTGGGGTTCTTCAGCACCCAGCGCCGCCCCGGGTCGTTCAGGCCGATGAGCTGCAGGTTGCGGCGGTGCCTGCGGTAGGCGGGCGTCCAGTCCTGGCCGGCGAGCCAGGACGAGTAGGTCGGCAGGTGGGCCAGGCATTCGAAGGAGATCGACACCATGTTCTGGCGGAGGAGCTGCCAGCACTCTTCGACGGAGTCCGCCGAGATGTAGTGGACGCCCATGAACTCGGGGTTCTCGATGTGGTGGCGGCGGTATCCGGCGTCGATGGCCTGGAAGACCGGGTCGTCCGCCCAGGTCTCGCGGGGCGGGCGCGGCTGCGGCACCTCGGCGAGCCACAGGTCGAGGCCCTGGTGGGCGGGGTCGGCGGTGAGGAGCCGGTGCAGCGCGGTGGTGCCGGTGCGCGGCAGGCCGGTGACGAAGACGGGACGCTCGATGGGGACGTCGGCGTGCTCGGGGTGGCGCCGCCAGGCCGCCTCGGAGAACTGCCGCGCGGCCAGCGCGCCGCGCACCATCGCGCGCTGCGCCTTGTTGCCGAGCGGCGTGAGCGAAGCGTCTTTGGCCAGGGACTCCAGGAGGACTTTCAAGCCTTCGAGGTAGTCGCCCTCGCCGAAGTCCTCCATGCCGGTGATCTTGCGGGCGGAGGCGTGAAGGTCCTCGACCGTGCCGACGCCGTCGCGGCCTGAGCTCATCCGTGCGCCTTTCTCAGTGGTGCCATTCGCCGGAGTTGACGTCCAGGCATTGCCCGGTGATCGCGCGGGCCAAGGGCGACAGCATGAACACGACGGCGTCGGCCACCTCGTCGGGTTCCGGCAGTTTGCCCAGGTCGGTGGTCGCGGCGTTCTCGTCGTAGATCTGCTGGGACGTGACGCCGCGCTTCTTGGCGAGGTGGTTGAAATACCACTTGAGGTTGTCGGCCCAGATATATCCGGGGGCGATCGTGTTGACGCGGACGCCGCGCGGGCCGAGTTCGGTCGCGAGGTTCTGCGCCATGGCGAGAAGTGCGGCCTTGGCCATCTTGTAGGCGCCGAACGTCCTGCGGGAATGCCGCAGGACCGCCGAATTCACCATCACGACGGAGCCGTTGCCCTCTTCGAGGGCCGGAACGAAGAGGCGGGTGAGGTGGAGGGCGGCGAGGACGTTCGTCTCGAATCCGCGCCTGACCGCGTCGAGGTCGACCTTGGTGAGGTCTTTCAGCGGCGGGGTCGCGAAGGCATTGTTGACGAGGCCGTCGACCCGTCCGAACGAGTTGTGCGCAGCTTCGGCCAGGTGTTCGGCCGCCGCCGGATCGTTGATGTCGGTCGGGACGGCGACCGCACGACGGCCGATTTCCTCGACTTCCTTGGCGACCTCTTTGAGCCGCTCCTCGTTGCGGGCAGCGAGCACGACATCGGCGCCGGCCTTTGCGCATTGAATCGCGAGGCCGCGTCCCAGACCGGGCCCGACACCGGAGATCACGACGACGCGGTCTTCCAGGAGTTCCGGGGCCATCAGCCGAGCATCCTCTTGGCGACCGCGACCTGCCGGGCGGTGATCCGTTCCTTCCACTCCTGCTCGGTGACCCGCTGCCGCTCGTAATGCGGAAGGCGGCTCGGCAGCTCGTCGAACCGCATCACCTCGAAGGTCGGACCGTCCTCGGGGGTGAGGTCACGAGTGAGCCGCTGCCACCGGAACTGGAGATAGCCGCGACTATGCCCGGTGCGCTCGATCCAGTTGGCGAGGCCGGGATCGCGCTCGCTGACGACGTACCGGATCATGCCGTCCTCGTCCACGCGCGCCTGGTCGGCGGTGAGGCTGGTCTGGTGGTTGATGTAGTCGAGCGAGACGTACCACATGCTGCCGAGCTGGAACCCCTGGTAGGGGGCCACTTCCCGGTCGGCCGCCGGCGCGGTGATCACCATGACCTCGTCGTCGGCCAGGTCGTAGTGCCCGACGGACGAGAACTGCGTGGCCAGCCCGCCGGGCGTGGCGCGCGGCTCGGTCAGCGTGTTCACCGGCAGCTTCAGGTAATGCCATTCGGGGAACGCGAGGAAGGTGCGGATCCGCGCCACCAGCATCTTCCCGGCCACCGCGTACCGCCGAGCCATACGATCGGACGGGACGGACGGCGGGGACGTGCCGAGCGTGTCGGCCCGATGGATGCGGATCTCCCCTGGCCGCTCGTTCTCCCAGTCGCTGAACACCTCACGCACGATCAGCATCGCGGAACCAGGAGCCACCGGGACGTAGCCGGGGCCCGCGTCCTCTTTGGGCGGCCCGAACGTGAGCTGGAACGTCCCGTCCTCGGCGATGTCCAGCTCGCGGTCATCGAACGCGGTGAGGCTGTCGGGCGACTGAGCGGGCGAGTAGTCACCGTTCATGATCTGGAAACTCAGATCAGCGGTCGTACCACGCCGCCCGGTGACGACGTACTCCGCGTCGTCCCGGATATAAGCGTGAAAGTAGAGCGTGTCCGGGTTGTCGAGACCGAGCTTGGTGTAGGGCCCGGTGGACGAGGCGAAGTACGGATAGTCGTGCTGGTAGGCCTGCACCATGTGCAAGGACGCCTTGATGCTCCCGGCGAGGTAGTCCAGCCCCTCCGCGAGATCCTGGTCGGTCTTGACGTGCGGCGCTTCACGGATGATCCGCTCGGCCTCGGCGACCGCCTCGGCGAACGATCGCGTGGCCGAGGCGGCTTCACTGGTCTGACCTGCGGCTGATTCGATGGCCACCGGACTCCCCTGGGATTCGCGTCATCGCGTTGGGTAGACGGAGCCTCCCTGCGCTGCGCGGTTGGCACCCGCGCCGCGAAGGCCCATCGTCGGACGGACGCTAGAACTCGTTCTAGCCAGCGTCAACACCGGTCCCGGTCACTGGGAATCGGGGAGCCCCGCGGTGAACTTGAGACTGGGCATGTCGTCCAGCGACACGATGTACTCGTACGTGCGCTTGTGCCCGGTCTTCTCGACCCGCCAGCGCCCGTCCTCACACTTCCGATAGGCGTCGTGGTAGAACGCGGCCCCCCGGATGAGCAGCCGCTGCTCGATGAGAATGATCGAGTCGTCCAGCCCCCAGGTGCCGGTCGCGCGGTCCCCGTCCACATCGATCTCGGGCGCACCGGCCGTGTGCGTGGAGATCTTGTCGGGGCCGAGGTTGCCCCGCATGTACTCGACGATCGCGTCCCGCCCCTCCAGCCGGAGCACCTTGCCCAGCACAGGGGTGTCGTACTCGGCGACGGCGTCCTCGGTGAACACGTCGGCGAACTCGTCCCACAGCTTCAGGTCGACACAGCGCAGGTAGCGGTACTTGAGCCGCCGAATCTCTTCCAGAGTCACCAGATCCATGCGCTCTACCATGCTCGCCCGCCCGCCAGAAGACAAGAACGTGTTCTACTCCCACCGGTCTGGACGAGGCCACCCGCCACTCATCCAGCGGGGAAGAGCGAGGACCCGCCACCCGCTCCTCCCCTGCGGACCGTCACCGCGCTATTCCAAGGCACCGCCGGTGTTCCGGATCATCTGCTGGAGGACCTTCAGAGTAGTCACGTAATCGGCGTCGTCAATCCCCTCGTGAATACGGTCGCGAATCGTCGGCGCGTACTGCTTGATATCAACGCGGGCCGCCTCCCCCGCCTCGCTGATGAACCAGCGCCCGTCCCCGCCACGGGTCAGCCAGCCGCGCTCCAGCAGCACCTCCGCCTCGGCCTCCAGGTCGTCCTCGGACCTGAGGTAGGAACTCATGGCCTGCTGGAGTTCCGGGATGGTCATACCACCGCCGTCAGGCGAGAGGTCGTTCTTCGACAGGTTACGCAGCAGCCAGAACTGAGGCTGGCTGTAGCCACGCTCCGCCTGCCAGGCCCTGGTGTACGCAATGAGCGCCTCGTAGGCCACCCCCGTCCAGTAGGCAGCCGGCTGGCCGGCAAGTCCGGCATCCGAAATCCCCTGAGCAGTCATCTACGGCACTCCCATCATGATCACTGATACGACCACCGTAAGACCAGAAGCTAACTTGAGGTCAAGCGCGCGCCAGCCAGTCGACCGGTCACAATCCAGCACCTCCGGTCACGTCGACGACCCTGCCGGTCACCCAACGAGCGTCATCGGACGCGAGAAACGCGACGACACCGGAAATATCTTCGGGCTGCCCGACACGTCCCAACGCGGCCAGCGAAGAGGCGTAGGCCTCCGCCTCCGCATTCCCCCGCAACCACCCCGCGTTGTTGTCGGTGTCGACGATTCCAGGCGCCACCGAGTTGACCGTGATCGCCCGCGGCCCGAGTTCCTTGGCCAGGTTGAGAGTGAACGTGTCCAAGGCGCCCTTGGTGGCGCCGTAAGCCATGATCTCCGGCATGGCCAGATAGGCGGTGCCGCTGGAGATGTTGATGACCCGCCCACCGTCCCGGAGCCGCCGCACCCCCTGCTGAACGATGAAGAACGGCGCCCGGACGTTCACCGCGAAAAGCTCGTCGAACTCGTCCTCCGTGAGCGAGTCCAGCCCGGAACTGCGGCCGATGGCCGCATTGTTGACGATGATGTCCACGCCTTCCCGCCCCGCGTGCCGCTCGACTTCCGCGTCGAAGGACGCCCACAACGCGGCCGCGTCCCCACGCTTGCCCAGCTCCGCCTGAATCGGGAAGGCGCGGCCACCATCCTTGCGGATCCGCCCGACGACCTCGTCTGCTGCGGCCCGGTTGCGACCGAAGGCGACGGCCACTACCGCCCCATCCCGGCCAAGCCGCTCAGCGATCCCCCGTCCGATGCCCCTACTGCCACCGGTGACCAGCGCGACCTTGCCACCCAGCTCCCACACGCTCATGTCGACTCCTCATTTGTTGAGCGATGACTCAACAAAAACCGTAGCACGACTTCTTGAGCGAACGCTCTATAATGAAGCCATGGCACGAGGACGCCCACGCACCTTCGACCGAGACACCGCCCTGGTGCAGGCCACACGGCTGTTCTGGGAACGCGGTTACGAGGCCACGTCAGTCGGCGAACTCGGCGAGGCGATGAACCTCAGGCCCGGCAGCCTCTACGCCGCCTTCGGTGACAAGAAGTCCCTGTTCAGGGAGGCCGTAGAGGCTTACGGCCGCTCCCCGGAAGGCGCCTTCGTCGGCAAGGCCCTGGACCAGGAGCCCACCGCCCGCGCCGCCTTCACCCGAATCCTCCACGAGGCCGCGACAACCTACTCGGACCCGTCCCACCCGACCGGCTGCCTGATCGTCAGCGCCGCCACGAACGTCACGGACGCCGACGTAGCGACCTACCTACGCGACCTCCGAAACACCAACCTTGGGCGTTTCAAGTCCCGCCTGAAGGCTGCCCAGGAGCAAGGCGAACTTCCACCGGACGCCGACCCCGACGCCCTGGCCGGCTACTTCGCCGCCGTAATCCAAGGCATGTCCCAACAGGCCCGAGACGGCGCCACCACACCCGACCTACTGAACATCGCCAACCTCGCCCTGACCGCCCTGCCCACCGACACCGGCGACACCCCCGGGCTGCCCGGCTGACCACGACCAGTTCCACGACCGTCCGCCATCGACTGCCAGTCCAGAAACTGCGCCGTCTGCGGACGGACGCCGGCCACACCCAACTTGAAATCACCACCGAAATGGACTGGCCCGAGTCCAGCAGAACAAGGTCGAGCGCGGCGACGTCCCGTCCGGGTACCGAACGTCCACGCACTGCTGATCCACAACGGACCCACCGGTCCGGAGCGCAAGCGGGAGGCGGACGCGCCCCTCCAAGATGGCCGCCCCAGCCCTGACCACCTGGCAAGCAGCAAAGCCACCCATCTCCCTGAGGTGGCCGAATCTGGACGCTTCAATGGATGCCGCGACCTGCATCGCGTCCAAAATGTCAGCACATGTGGGCACAATCAGAGCCATGGACGCACCCACGATGCTCACGGTTGGGCAGGTTGTTCGTTATCCCGAGCCGCCCACTCCAGAACCCGAGCACCTCGATGGCTGTCGGAACTTCTTCAACCTGACGGCCTTGCCAGGCGCTCCACGACTCATCATGAACCGTGGCATCGACCATCCCGCACGGGTTTCCGCACCCGACGGCCAGCGAAGGCCAGTGATCCTGCTCCGCTCCAACCCCCTCCAAGCAGGGTCCTCGAAAACGCCATGGGACGACGAAATCGACCTGAAGAGGGGAAAAGTTGTCTACTACGGTGATCACCGTGCTAGTACAACTGTTCCTCTCGGGGGCACCCGTGGCAATGGGACCCTCTTGTTGACTGCCGAAGCACATCGCTCCGACAGGCCAGAAATACGCGCGACAGCGGTTCCTCTGCTCATCTTCAGGTCAGTTGAACACAACCGCCAAACCAAAGGCTACCTTGAATTCTGCGGACTTGGCGTGATCGACAAAGTTTACGCCCGTAAAGCAGGAGGACCCAACCACCAGGAAAATATTTCCAAATTACAAATTTGAGCTGTCGCTACTCGATCTGGCGCCAGAAGGTGATCAGTTCGACTGGCGTTGGATCAATGCACGGCGCACACCAACACTCGCTACAGACGAGACGAACCAGCTAGCACCGACCAACTGGGGCACCTGGGTGAACGCGCCAGACAGAGCACCAGCACTCCGGAGAGGGGAGCGGACTCAGAGCAGGAAATCGGAAGAAGTGAGGACTTTGAGATCTCCCGACTGGACTTGGGACGAGCTAATTTTGGCTTGCGCCCTTGTATATGAAAATAATTGGAAGGAGATCAAGAAGGACGACAGTCGCGCATTGGAGTTGTCAGATCTACTTCAACTCCTCCCCATCCACCCACTGGGGACACGCACTGAGGACTTTAGGAACCCCAGCAGCATTCAGCGCAAGACAGCAGATATCGCAACTGCCCACCCGAGTTACTCCGGCAGAACCACGAAAGGTGGCTGGCTTACACAGGAGACGGTCAGTGCATTTATCGAACGACCGCAGGAGATGCTAGCGGCAGCGCAGAGGATCAGAGAGATACTGGCCTCGGGAGATCCAGATCTCATGGAAGCCATCGACCCTCATCCCACAGGTGATCCCAACCCAAGCGCCGACGAGGGTCGTGTTCTCGAACGTTTTCACCGTTACAGAGAACGTGATCCCAAGCTGAGAAAGCGGAAGATCGAAGCAACACTCAAAGCTGGACTTCCACTCGCATGCGAGGTCTGCGATTTCAATTTTGCCGAGAAATTTGGCAAGCACGGGCAGGGGTACATCGAGGTCCATCACATTATTCCGCTACACGAGATCGGGCCATCCATTACGGAACTGAAAGATCTCGCGCTGCTCTGTTCGAACTGCCACAGAATGAGTCATCGCAGACTTGATAAAACGCGCACCTGGCCATCCCCTCAAGAACTTCGGGAAATACTTTCCTGTTGATGAAGGACCAGGTAGAGATCGACACCGGTGCCAAGGGAGGCCAGGAGAAGCGCTACCGATCACCTTCGCGGCTCTGTCCGATGTGGCAGACGAGGATTTCGGTGGTGTCTTGTAGGTCGATTATGGGGCGGCGGTGGCGGGTGCCGGTGGGGGTTGTGTAGCTGAGGTGGCTAGGCTCGATCCAGATGTTCACCTCCTCCGTGGTGTTGATGGGGACGGTGACCAAAGAGACGCCTCGGCCGTGGCGGTGGGTCGTGTTCATGACGCCGCGTGCGGTGAGCATGGCGGCCATGTGGCGGGCCGCGAGCATCGGTGGGGCGGTCGTCCGGGCGTCGGGCCAGGTGCCTTTGAGAGGGAAGGCTGTCCAGACGGCCTTGCCTGGTATGCCTCCAGTGCAGATGGAGCGGGAGGGGTGTGCTCCCCAGGCTTCGGCGAGGAGGGCGACGATGCTGATGCCTCTGCCGTGGTCGTCCAGCAGGTCGCCGGGCGTGGTGTCGGGCCAGGACGAGCGGCATGCGTCGAAGACCGATATCAGTAGTTGCGGCCTCGGAGTGACTCTGGCCCACAGCCAGAGTTCGGGCGGGACGGTCGGAGTGCTGGAACCGGCGTGAGTCAGGGCGTTCGTGGCGAGTTCGCTGGCGGCCAAGACCGCGTCGTCGGTCGTGTCGCGGTCCAGGCCGAGCGTCGTCATGGCGATGCTGAGGAGGGAACGGGCGACCGAAGCGCAACTCGCGTCGGTGGGGAGGCGCCAGGCGCACATGCCTCCCAGCGCTATATCAGCGGCATGACCGACTGACATTTGTCCAGACTGTGCAATCTGCACCATTTGGGGCCATCCTCGCAGGTCACAGGGTTCTTTCTTCGCCCCCCAGCCTGTACTTCTTGGCCTAGCCTTTGACTGTTCCGATGGAACTTCGGAACTTGGCGAGTCTGGAGGGGGCTCTGTGAACATCAACGAATCCCCGGATCCGCGATCTTCGATGTGGGCATGGATCGCCTACTCGCTGCGGTTCCATCGCATGCAACGAGGTCTTACGGGAGACGCCGTGGGGAAGCTCCTCAACTGCGCACGCTCATCAATTTCCAGACTCGAGAACGGGGAAGCCAAGCTCGACGAGAAGCAGGCGGCCGTACTGGACGAAGCGTGGAACACCGGCGGCCACTTCGGGATCATGGTTTGGTATGCCCGCCAGGGGCACGACCCCACGTGGTTCAAGAGCTTCACGGAGTTCGAGGCCCGCGCTTCGTCCATGAAGGTCTACAGCGGTCAACTCGTCCCCGCCATCTTCCAGACGCCCGCGTACGCACGAGCGCTTCTGGTCGAGGGCCGCGAACCTGGGCTTGACCTTGATGGCGCGGTGAGTGCTCGGATGTCGCGTCAGCGCGTCTTGACCGCGAAGGGCCCGCCCGACGTGTGGGTGCTGTTGGCCGAAACCGCCTTGGTTTGCCTGGTCGGAGGCGCATCAGTGATGCGTGAACAACTCGGCAAGCTCCTTGAGTTCTCCGAGTTGCCCAACGTGTTCCTACGCGTCGTCCCAAACGCCGCCGGCGCGAACCCTGGGCTCGACGGCTCCTTCAAGATCATCAAGGTGAGGGAGGGACAGGTGGGATACGTCGACGCCTCCCATGGAGGACGGCTGGTAGCCGACCCCGCAGAAGTTGAGAGGTTTGCAGTAAAGTTCGATCAGATCGGCGCGGTCGCCCTCCCCATCGGCGGCTCCCGAACTCTGATCGAACAACTGATGGAGACCTTGAAGTGACAACTCCGATGTGGCGTAAGAGCAGTCACTCCTCGGATGGGACCACTTCCCAATGCGTTGAGATTGCCCAGCTCACAGGTAGCATCGGCGTGCGCGATAGCAAGGACCCCGGGGGCGGGCACCTTGCTCTCACGTCCGAGGCATTCGCGAGGCTCGTCGAGCGCATCAAGGGCTCGGGCTGACGGCTCGGCTTGGTGGGGCTGCGGCGGTTCAGCGGCCGCGGTCGTCGCCGACTCTCTGACCGGGGCCCACTTGAGTCAGCGTTCTATACACCGAAAGCCGATGCGTCTTCTCCCCAGGGCAACTTGAAGGTCGTGTGGTCCCCCCGTTCGACACGAAAGCAACCGAGGTACCGACCAGGCCGCGTAAGCACCGAGGCTGCTCCTGCTCATGCCACCAGCCTGTGTGACAGCAGACGTCCAGGTGACGGGAACTTGTCGCGCACAGCAGGAGGGTGGTCGCAGTGAACGTACTCGACCGTGGACGCGCCTGAAAGGTCACCACCGGGGCGGCCGGACTTCGAGTTCTCAGAACGGTTGCCGTCGCGCCCTTATCCGTGTGGCAAGCGGGGTTGCTGTTTATGGGTATTCAGCTCAGCCGCGTCCGGGGTTTACTCGGACGAGTTGTTTGCCGAGGTTGGCGCCGTCGAAGAGGCGTTGCAGGGCGGTGGGGGCGTTGGTGAGGCCGTCGATGACGTCCTCGGCCCAGTGCAGATCGCCTGCCGCTACCCAGCCTGCAATGCGGGCGAGTGCTTCGGGGAAGTCGGGTTGGTGGTCCAGGAAGATGAAGCCCTCCATGCGGGCTCGTCGGAACGCGAGTTGCATGTAGTTCGCTGGGCCCGCGCCGTATCCTGCGGCCGTGTAGCCCGACGAGATCGAGCCGCATAGTGCGATGCGCGCATGGAGGGCTAGCTGGTCCAGGGCGTTCTCCAGCAGCACACCGCCCACATTGTCGAAGACGGCGGTGAGGCCGTCGGGGGCGAAGTCGCGCAGCGCGTCCGGGACGTTGTCGGTGCGGTAGTCCACGCAGGCGTCGAATTTCGCGACGTCCATCACCCAGGCGACCTTCTCGGCCGAGCCGGCGGTGCCGATGACCCGGGCGCCGGGGAGCCGCGCCATCTGCCCGGCCAGGGAGCCGACGCTGCCCGCCGCGCCCGTCACCAGGACCGTGTCCCCGGCCGCGACGTCGAGCACGCGGGACATCCCGACGAATGCCGTCAGGCCGCTCACGCCGAAGACGGTGAGCATGTGGCGCGGGTCGATTCCGTCCGGCACCGGGTTGACGCCGAACAGGCCCCCGCCGCGCGCCACGACGTACTCCCGCCAGCCCAGGTCGCCGTAGACCCACTGTCCCTCCGGCAGCGTCTGGTTCCGGGACGCCACCACGCGCCCGACGCCGCTGCCCCGCATGACGTCGCCGATGCCGACCGGTGCCGTGTAGGTGGCGTCGGGGTTGAGCCACGTGCGCTGCGTGGCGTCGATTCCAAGCCAGACGACCTCGACCAGGGCTTCGCCCTCGGCGAGCGCGGGCACGGGCGCGCTCTGCTCGGCGAACGTGTCGGGGGTGATGCCGGCGGTGGGACGTTCTCGCAGCACCAATTGGCGGTAAGTGCGGGTGGGCACGGGTTCAGCCTCTTTCAAAGGGCCGAGCACGTCGCTCGGGTGAAGGTCGCGATCAGCTCGTCTGTGATGGCGTCCACGGGAGCGCCGTGTGCGACTCGAAGCCCTTCGGCGTCGAGGGTGCGGCGGATGATCCCGGCCATCATGACGGGGTCGAACGGACGCAGCTCGCCGTTGCGCTGCCCTTCCTCCAACAGCGCGACAATGTCGGACAGGGACGCCCTCACGAGCTCGTCGTAGAGATCCGCCACCGCTGTCGTGCGGTGGGCGATGACTGCGATCAAGGCGCGCGTTTCCATCGGCCGCCGCGCGCAGTACTGAAGGAATCCGCGGATGTACGCGGCCAGCCGCTCCAGGACGCTGCCCTGGCCGCGAAGTGTGGCGAGAAGTTCTGGCCCCAGGCTCCCGACCACGCGAGCGACAACGTCGTCCAGAATCTCGTCCCTGGTCTCGAAGTTGCTGTGGTATGCGCCACGGCTGTACCCGGCCGTCTCCGCGATGGCCTCGACCGAGGTCGAAGCGACCCCGCGCTCCGCGAACAGCCGCATCGCCGACGCGACGAGTTCCTCACGTGTTCGCCGGCGCCGCTCAGCGCGCGTCTCCCTTGTCACCACCTCAAAATACAGCACGGTATCCGGATACATTGCCGTATGTGGAAGTGGAGCGACCATGGCAGCGGTGACGTTGCTGGCGACTCGCTCACCCGGGCGCTGGCCAAGGACGACGGCCGTTCCACCCAGGCGGAGACAAGCACGGAGTGAAACCGCAGGCCGTCGCCGACCGGACGCGGCCGAGAGGGAAGGGTTGGTCAGCAGCACAGCTGGCCGCCCGGACGCTCGGCTAAGTTGAGTCCGGACGCGTATCCGTGGGGAGATCGAATCAGTGGACGGGCATGGGGACGCGGACCGACGGCAAACCTCTGACGCTTGGCTCTCATCCCGGCTGCAGATGACCTTCCGGCCTGCGGCGGCGCCGATCCGATGGTCCGGTCGCCAAACTGGGCGGGCAACCGGTGTGGCTTGACGATCCTCGCTGGCCGTTGTCCCGCGCGTACGGCACTCCCATGAAGTTCGTCGGGCAGTTCCCGGTCCCGGGCGAAGAGAACCGGATGGCCTACCTGTTCATCACCGATGACGGTACCGCGTCCTCGTTCGCACCCGAAGGCGGGGACAATGCCCTGCTCGTTCAACCCGCCGGACGAATCCCCGACTTCCTGACCATCACCGACGCGCAGACCGGCCCCTCCCTCTGGCGACGCGGCGAGAGCTGGGACGAGCACGTGCCGGTCGAGCTGCACATCGAGACCTCCCCACTGGATCCCGTCGAAGAACGCGTCCTGGAGGAAGAGATCGCCTGCTGGGAAGCCGAACTCGCCGGCGAGTACCTCGATCTCCCGGAGACCGAGGTCTTCCCACCACGCAGTTACTTCGGGGGCAAACCCAACTTCTGGCAGCCCCGGATAGAGGTGCCGCCGCCCTGGCGCTTCCTCTTCCAACTCGACGGCCAAGAGGGCTGGGACGGCGAGCCGTACGCCCTGAACTTCGGCGGCGGCACCGGCTACGCGTTCCTCAGCCCCGACGGGCACGAAGGGCGCTTCTACTGGGACTGCGCGTAACCGAGGTGACCGATGTAGGTCTTCCGCGGCATGGCGAACGGACTGCACAGAACGCTTGGGTGGGCGAAGTCAACGTACGCGGCGGGCCGTCCCTGCACTGCCTGCCGCCCCCAACCGGGAGTGTGTTCATGGTGGATGGCGAGGGTCTTCCGGACGAAGGCACCGAGGGCCAAGGGCCGGACGGTGAGGCGTCGTGGCTGGGGCGCGGAGTCGCCCTTTTCACGCCCGTCTTCGCGGTGGCGGCCGGATGGCTGGCCGGAGTGGTCGCGCAACTCGTCCCCGGGGCCCATCTGGACGAGGCGCAGGTGACCACGTTCATGGTGGCGGCCACCACGGCGGCTCTGGGAGCCGGGTGGAAATGGCTTCAGGGCTGGCAGCAGCACGAGAGGTTCGTGGCGGAAGGGAAGGCCACGCCCGTAAAGAGCAGTCGGGAGCGGGCAACTCGGGCCCGCAAAACGAGCCGAACCTGAGACGCGTCCGTCCTGGTCGCGAATGGAATGATCGTCTTCCCGCGCGGGTTGCATGGATATGCGGTCGGTCGATGTTCTCGTGATCGGTGCCGGGCAGGCGGGGCTGTCGGCGGCCTATCACCTGCAGCGGCGCGGGTTCGTTCCCGTTACCCGGGCATCGGGCGTCGATCGCACCTTCGTGGTGCTCGACGCGGAGGACGCTGCCGGCGGCGCATGGCGGCATCGTTGGGCCTCGTTGAAGATGGCGACGGTCAACGGCATCTACGAACTCCCGGGACTTCCCGTGCCGCCCGCGGATCCGGACGCCGCCAGCCGCGACGTCCTGCCCGCGTACTTCGCCGACTATGAGCAGCGCTTTGCCCTCGATGTGCAGCGTCCCGTAAACGTGACCGCTGTGCGGCGCGCCACGACGGCGGACGAAATGGATGACGCACTGATCGTCGAGACGGATTCCGAGACCTGGTCCGCCGGGCACATCATCAACGCCACTGGCACTTGGACGCGCCCGTACTGGCCGAACTATCCCGGCATGCAGAGCTTTCGCGGGCGGCAGCTCCACGTCCACGACTACGTCTCGGCCGAGGAGTTCGCGGGCAAGCGCGTCGTGATCGTCGGTGCGGGGATTTCCGCGACCCAACTGCTCGAAGAGATATCGCGCGTCGCCGACACGTTGTGGGTGACGCGCACCGAACCTGAGTGGAAGGACGGGCTGGCCACCCCGACCATCGTCGAAGCGCTCGCCCGCGCGGAAGAGCGCGTCCGCGAGGGATTGCCTCCGCAGAGCATCGTGCACGTGACAGGGATGATTCGCACGCCGTGGACCGAACGGGCCGGCGAACGGGGCGTACTGGTACGGCATCCGATGTTCACCAGCATCGAAGAGCACGGCGTACGCATGCCGGACGGCTCCTTCGAGCCCGCCGACGTCATCTTGTGGGCGACCGGATTCCGCGCCGAACTCAGGCACCTCGCTCCCCTGCGACTGCGCACCCGGCACGGCGGTATCCGCGTCGCCAACGGCAGATCGCTGGACGAACCGCGCTTGTTCGTGATCGGCTACGGCCCGTCGCAGTCGACGATCGGCGCCAACCGTGCGGGACGGGACGCGGTGATCTCGATCCTCGCCGACCCCGCACCCGCGGAAATTCCCGCTATTCCAGCCTGAGGACCCAGCGCGCTCGTGGATCCCGCTGAAGAACATCCCTCCGGTGGGAGGATCGGAGCATGACGACCGTGTCCGGGGACTTCGAGCTGACCATGGACGAGTTGCGGGTCGTGGCGCGCTACGTTGCCGAGAGTGCCCAGGACGTGCTTCCGGTGTTCGAGGAGGCCGTTCCCGGTGACCCTCGCCCGCGTGCCGCTCTCGACGCCGCCTGGGAGTTCGTCAACGGCGCGAAAAGGTCCAAGCTGCAGCGCGTCACCTCACTGGACGCGCACCGAGCGGCGAAGGAGGCGGGCACCGAAGCGGCACGCCTCGCCGCACGGGCCGCCGGTGATGCCGCGTCCGCCGCGTACCTGCACCCGATTTCGCGGGCGACCCAGGTAGGGCACATCCTGCGGGCCGCCGCGAGCGCCGCGCGCATCGGCGAACTGGACGCGGGCGGGGATCCCGCGGTCGGAGACATGCTGATCGAGCAGGCTCGGCAGCGCGCCACTCCCACCCTTGTCGCCGTGATCTCCCGCTACCCTCCGGCGCCGACCGGCAAGAATCGCGTCGCGCAACTCATGAGCGACCTGGACGCCTCCCTGCGCACGTCCCGCTGAAAGCCAGGAGCGTCCGCCTCCCTCACCGGGACAGTTCGGAGACGAGGGCCCGAACCCAGCGTTCCGCGACGGCGGGCTCTTCGGTGATGTGACGAACCAGGCCGTTCCGCACCTCGCGGGTACGGCCGGCCTCGACGAGCGCGACGGCTTCCGCGAGGGCACGCCGGGTGTCCTCATCATGGCGGGGCCGCGTTACCGAGTCCGCAGACCATCGCTGCTCGTTGAAGGAGACCGTGAGTTTCTTCTGGTCGTTGCCCAGGTAGCTCCACACCGCACCGTGGAGTGAGATGTTCACGATAGATTTGCGCGGCAGATCGCCCGTCCATTCCGACTTCTGCTGCCATCGCCAGGTGTTCGGGCTGGTCTTGGTGCGCCACGTGATGCCGAGGAAGCGCACTTTACGGCGGATGACGTCCCACTGGGCGCGCTCGTCGTCGATCCAGTCCCGAAGCAGCGTGTAAAGGCTCTCGAAGGTTCCTCCCTTCGCGACAAGGTCGGTGAAGACCAGCGGACGCTCCCCGCGCGCGAGTCGGTGGGGAGACAGCCCGGCGGCGGCCAGGTTGGCCCGCAACTGCGCCACCGAGGGCCCGGAGAGATCCTCGGCGCCCCACCGCAGTGAGAACGGGAGCTGGTGCAGGCGTCCTTGCCAGGAGGTGTCCGCCAACGCCCCCGACAGCAGGTCGAAAAGGCTGTCGGGGGAACGGCCCACGAAGTACACCTCGCCATCGGCGCACCGGGCGAGCACCTTGGCCGCGCAGGCGACCAGCTCGTCGAGGAACCACAGGTCGGGTTCCGGGGCCCCGTCCAGCAGCGAACCGAGTTGCTGACGGCGCACCAGATTCCAGCGGAAAGGACGTACCGGCTCCAGATCCTCAGTGTCCATACACCGCAGTGAACCAGGGTCGTCCCGTAGAGCGGGATATGGGCTGTGGACGGGCGGTGATTGGTGGACGCTCGCGGGCATGGGCGCCACAAGGAGCGAGTGGTCCGACCGCCAGGAGATCCATGACGTCGTGCTGCGGTACTGCCGCGGGATCGACCGGCTGGACTTCGACCTCGTCCGGTCGGCCTACCACCCGGACGCCGTCGACCATCACACCGGCTTCGACGGAACCCTCGACGAGTACATCGCCTGGGTCGAGCCCAAGCTGCGCGCCCGGCTCGGCGGGACGATGCACATCGTCGCCAACCACCTCGTCGAACTGCTCGGCGACACCGCCATCAGCGAGGCGTACGGGACCTCGGTGCACTGGGGTGAGCCGGCCGACGACCCGCGCGTCAACTTCACCACCGGTGTGCGGTTCGTCGACCACATGGCCCGGCGGGACGGCCGGTGGGCCATCGCCGAACGGTGGGCGGTCCGGGAGTGGACCAGGTCCGACGCCGGACGGCTGAAGCCGAAGGAGGCCGCGGGGCCGTCCGGCAGCCGTGACGCCGACGACCCCTTGGTCCGGCTCCAGCGGAAGCTACGGGAAACGGAGGCAGGCGCGTGAAGGTCGGGATCAGCTCGCCGATCGTGGCGCTGTCGGGCAGGCGCCCGGCGTGGGAGGCCGAGGCCGGGACGGCCGAGCTCCTCCAGGTGGCGCAGGCCGCCGACCGGCTCGGCTACGCGTTCATGACCTGCCCGGACCATGTGGCCGTGCCGCCGGGGCTGCCGCGCGGGGAACGCTTCTACGATCCCCTCGCCACGTTCTCCTTCCTGGCGGGACGGACGCGCCGGCTCCGGTTCCTGCCGTACGTGCTGGTGCTGCCCTTCTACCACCCCCTGGAGATCGCCAAGCGGTACGGGACGCTCGACCACCTCAGCGACGGACGCCTGATCCTCGCGTTCGGGGTCGGCAACCTGAAGGAGGAGTTCGACCTGCTCGGCGTCCCCTTCGAGGACCGCGGGCCGCGCGCCGACGACGCCCTCAAGGCGCTCCGGGCGGGGCTGTCGGGCCGGGTGGTGTCGTACGAGGGCCCGTACTACGCGTTCCACGACATGGTGGTCGACCCGCACGCGCTGCAGGCCCGGGTGCCGCTGTGGATCGGCGGGCACAGCGAGCGCGCCCTGCGGCGCGCGGTCACGCTCGGCGACGGCTGGTCCCCGGCGCCGGTGTCGTTCCGGGGGCCCACCCCGGAGCTGATGCGGGAGATGCTGGACCGGCACGAGCCGCCGGAGGGTTTCGACGTCGTCCTCACTCCGGGCGGGCGCCTCGATCCCGTCAACGACCCTGGCCAGGTGGACGAGGTCATCACCACGTCGCGCAAGGCGGGCGCGACCCACATCAACCTGACGGTCCGGCACGAGTCGCTCGCCCACTACCTGGAGCAACTGGAGGCGTTCGCAGAAGCGGCCGGCCTCGACATCGACACCTGACGGCGGCCCGCCGAGCCTTCCTGAGGTTCGCGGCAAGGGAACGCAGCGCCCGTCCGGCGGGACGATCGTTTCATCCGCCGCTGGTAATCGATCTTCCGCTGTTCATCTGCCGGTCGGGTTCGGGCCCTAGTCATGGCTTGTGCGTTGCCTCATGGGGGTTCTGGTCCTTGCTTTCGCGCTGGTGGGGTGTACGGCCGCGGAGGCGTCCATCACCGGGAACGACGTCATCGTGGTCGGCGTCAAGAGCGACCAGCCGAGGCTCGGGTTCAAGGAGAACGACCGCTTCACGGGGTTCGAGGTCGATGTGGGGACGTACATCGCCCGCCACATCGGGGCCTCCAAGGTCGAGTTCCGCGAGGTCAGGTCGGACAACCGGGAGAAGAAGCTGGACGAGGGCGCCGTCGATCTCGTGCTGGCGTCCTACTCGATCACGCCGGATCGGGCCAAGCTCGTCACCTTCGGCGGGCCCTACTACGTCGCGCACCAGGACGTCATGGTCCGGCGCGGCGAGACCCGGATCCGGGGCGTGCGCGACCTGGCCGGGCGGCGGATGTGCCAGGCGAGCGGGTCGGTGTCCACCGAGCGTGTGGTGGTCGGGCTGAGCATCCCGGCGAAACTCGTCCCGGGGTCGTCCTACAGCGACTGCGTGGCGAAGCTGCGCGGGGGCCAGGTGGACGCGGTCTCCACCGGGGATCTGGTCCTGGCGGGGTTCGCCGCGCCGGATCTGGAGATCGTCAACTCGCCGTTCACCGACGAGCACTACGGGGTCGGGATGCGCAAGGGCGACATCGACGGGTGCGAAGCCGTCAACAAGGCCATCACGACGATGTACCAGGACGGGACGGCGTCCGAGTTGCTGCGCAAGTGGTTCGGGCCCAGCGGGCTCAAGCTGGTCGAGGAGGTGCCCCAGTTCGAGGGCTGCTCGTAATGTCGGAGCCCGCGGTTATCGTCGAGGGGTGGCTGAGGAGCGGGTTGCTTGGGACGAGCTCTTGGCGGCGGGGTTCCTGCACGGGGTGCGGGAGGCCCACCGCGAGGCGACGCTCGTCCTGTTCGGGGGATTGAGCCGGGCGGCGGGGTTCAAGGAGCGGACGTACGGGGTCGGCGCGTTCGAGCTGCTGGAGACGCACCTCGACCGCGTGTTCGACAAGGGCGACCTGGCGCGGCTGGTCGTCCGGGACGACCTGAACGGGTCGCCCGGATGGCGTTACGGCCCCTACCGGGTGCTGCTCAAGCGGCACGAGTTCGGCAACGTCAGGGGGATCCGGTGGGACCGCGACAGTCCCACCAAGCAGGCCGTCGCGCGGCAAGGCTACGTCGAGGATCCGCAGCTGACGCTGCCGCTCGGCGGGCTCGAAGCCCACGACACGCCCGGCGTCGTCACGCTGGTCCTCGCGCACAGCGCCAGCGAGGAGCCGCTGGAAATGGAGCTCTTCCTGGGCCGGCCCAGGTGGAACGCGGACGGGGGTACCGCCTGGCACTGGGTGAAGCAGCTGGACGACGCCATCGGGCCCGATCCACGTCGTAAGCTCGTCGAGCGGACGATGCCGCTCTGGGGCGACGACCACGACGACGTCCCCATGCGGCTCCGCGGGGAGACGAAGACGGCCTAGCAAGAGGGTGGCGCAGGGTGCTGTTCGACTGCGAGCGGCTGACGCTTGCCCGGAGGCTCCGCGGGCTGCGCAAGAACCAGCTCGCGCAGGCCGTGGGGACGACGCCGAAGGCGATCGGGCAGTTCGAAGCGGGCGTGCAGCGGCCTGGGGAGCCGACGATCAGGCGGCTGGCCATCGCGCTCGGGGTGCCGGTCGCGTTCTTCCAGGCCGGCCGGAGCCCGGTCTCCATGGACGGTGCCCACTTCCGCTCACTGAGGTCGACGAGCCAGATCGAGCGGGACCAGGCCCTCGCCTACGGGCGCATCGCCACGGACGTGGTCGCCGTTCTTGAGGACCTCGTCGACCTCCCCGAGGTGGATCTGCCCGAGTACCCGGTCTCACCGGACGAGATCGCCGGGAGCGGCCCGGTCGAGGCGGCGCGGCTGACCAGGAAGTCGCTGCTCGACCGGCATGGCCCGGTGCCGCACGTCGTCCGTCTGCTGGAGACGCACGGCGTCATCGTCCTCGTCCTTCCGGAGGCCGCCGAGCGGGTCGACGCGTTCAGTGCGGGGATCCATCCGAGGCCGATGGTCTTCTTCAATCCGGCCAAGGGCGATTACTGGCGCAACCGGTTCGACGCGGCCCATGAGCTGGGTCATCTGGTGATGCACGCCGACGCCGAGCCCGGGGAGAAGGTCGTCGAGGACCAGGCGCACAGGTTCGCGGCGGAATTCCTCATGCCGGCGGAGGACATCTCCGGGGAACTGCCCGCGAAACCCGACTGGGAACGGCTGGCCGAACTGAAAGAGGCGTGGGGCGTCAGCATGGCCGCACTCCTCTACCGGGCACGCACGCTGGGCATCATGACGGAGACCGCGTACCGCAACGCGATGAGCACGATGAGCGCCCGCGGCTGGCGGCGCCAGGAGCCGGGAGGGGCGAGGTCCCTTGAGCAGCCCACGATGCTGACCCGGGCGATCGAGATCGTCGGCCAGGCCGGGACCGGCCGGGACGGGGTCGCCGACCGGGCGCGGGTGACGCGGGCCGATCTCGATCTCCTCATCCCGCGGAGATAGCGCGGGCCTGACCAGTGGCCCTATGTGGACCGGTCCTTCCAGCGCAGTCACCACGAGAACGCGATGTGTACGGCGAGCCGGAGCCACATAGCGATTGATCTGCTTCCCCGCGCTTGCGGTCTTCCGCCGCCCGAAGCGCGGCGCGTCCATGATCGAACGTATGTTTGACCATGGACGTTAGAGTGGAGACATGTTCCAAGGGTCGCTGCTGGACGATACGGACGAGAGCGGTCCGCGTCCCCTGAGTTCGGCACGTCGGAGGCGGCTGGCCCACGGCGCCTGGGTGGACGTCCTGCCCGGCTGGATCCCCGGAGCGGACGCGCTGTTCGAGCGGTTGCACACGTCCGTCCCCTGGCGCGCCGACCGCCGCCGCATGTACGACCGGGTCGTGGACGTGCCGCGCCTGCTGGCGTTCTACGACGAGGGCGACCCCCTCCCCGACCCCGTCCTGGACGAGGCGAAGGCGGCCCTCGACCGCCACTACGCCGCCGAACTCGGCGAGCCGTTCCGCACCGCGGGCCTCTGCCTGTACCGGGACGGCCGCGACAGCGTCGCCTGGCACGGCGACAGGATCGGGCGCGGGTCCACGGAGGACACGATGGTCGCGATCCTGTCGGTCGGGACGCCGCGGAGCCTGCTGCTGCGTCCCCGCGGCGGCGGCCGGACGATCCGCCACGAACTGGGACACGGCGACCTCATCGTGATGGGCGGAAGCTGCCAGCGCACCTGGGAACACGCGATCCCGAAGAGCGCCCGCGTGGCCGGCCCCCGCATCAGCTGTCTCTTATACACAACTGACGCTGCCGACGAACTCTAGGGTGTAGATC
>NZ_SMKH01000340.1 GCF_004348515.1 Actinomadura sp. KC345
TTGCGGGCCGGGTCAGCGGTCGTCGGAGACCGTGGTCTTCTGGACCTGGAGGAGGAACTCGGCGTTGGACTTCGTCTCCTTCATCTTCTCGATGAGGAGTTCCAGTGCCTGCTGGGTGTCGAGTGCGTGGAGGACGCGGCGCAGCTGCCAGACGACGCGGAGCTCCTCGGGGGCCATCAGGATCTCCTCCTTGCGGGTGCTGGACGCGTCGACGTCCACCGCGGGGAAGATCCGCTTGTCGGCTAGGGCCCGGTTGAGCTTCAACTCCATGTTGCCGGTGCCCTTGAACTCCTCGAAGATGACCTCGTCCATGCGGGATCCGGTCTCCACCAGCGCGGTGGCGAGGATCGTCAGCGAGCCGCCGTTCTCGATGTTGCGGGCCGCGCCGAAGAACCGCTTGGGCGGGTACAGGGCCGTCGAGTCGACACCGCCGGACAGGATGCGTCCGGACGCGGGTGCCGCCAGGTTGTAGGCCCGGCCCAGGCGGGTGATCGAGTCGAGCAGCACGACGACGTCGTGGCCCAGCTCGACGAGCCGCTTGGCGCGCTCGATCGCCAGCTCCGCGACCGTGGTGTGGTCCTCGGCGGGACGGTCGAAGGTCGAGTGGATGACCTCGCCCTTCACCGTCCGCTGCATGTCGGTGACCTCTTCCGGGCGCTCGTCCACCAGGACGACCATCAGGTGGCACTCCGGGTTGTTCTTGGTGATCGCGTTGGCGATCGCCTGGAGCACCATCGTCTTGCCGGCCTTGGGCGGCGACACGATCAGGCCGCGCTGGCCCTTGCCGATCGGCGACACCAGGTCGATGATCCGGGTCGTCAGGATGCCCGGGTCGGACTCCAGCCGCAGCCGCTCCTGCGGGTACAGCGGGGTCAGCTTGGTGAAGTCGACGCGGGTCTTGGCCTGCTCGGGCTCCATCCCGTTCACGGTGTCGAGGCGGACGAGCGCGTTGAACTTCTCGCGCCGCTCCCCCTCGCGGGGCTGGCGGACCGCGCCGGTGATGACGTCGCCCTTGCGCAGCCCGTTCTTGCGGACCTGCGCCAGCGACACGTACACGTCGTTGGAGCCCGCCAGGTAGCCGGTCGTGCGGACGAACGCGTAGTTGTCGAGGATGTCGAGGATGCCCGCGACGGGGATCAGGACGTCGTCCTCGGTGAGCACCGGCTCCTCGTAGCGCTCGCGGCCGCGGCCGCGGTTGCGCTCGCGGAACCGGCGCCCGCGCCGGCCCCGGCCGCTGCCGTCGTCATCGTCGTGCTGACCGCCGCCGTCGCGCCCGCCGCCCTGGCTCTGGCCGCGCTGGCGCCCGCCGCCACCGCCGCCGCCCTGGTCGCCGCGCTCGCGGCCGCCGCGCTGGCGCTGGCGCCCGCCGCCGTCGCGGCCTCCGTCGCGGTTCTCCCGGCCGTCCCGGCCGCCGTCGCGTCCGCCCTGGGACTCGCCGTCCTCGGCGTTCTGGTCGCGACCCTGGTCACGGCCCTGGTCACGGTCGCGGCCCTGCCGCTCGCCGCGCTCGCCGCGTCCCTCGGAGCCCCCGCGGTCCTGCCTGTCGCCCCGCTGCCGGCCGCCGCCCTGGCCCTGGCGCTCGGAACGGTCCTGCTTGTCGGCCTTCTCCGGCTTCTCGGCCTTGTCGGCCGCCTTCTCGGCGGTCTTGGCGCTCGCCTGCCGTTCGCCCTGGTCGGACTGCTCGCCCGCCGGCGCGGCCTCGGCGACGGTGACCTGCTCGTCGGACGGCTCGTGCTTGGCCGCCGCGGCGCGGCTGCGCCGCGGACGCTCGGTCTTCGCGGTCTCGGCTGCGCCTCCCGTCGCGGCAGCGGCTCCCTGCTCGCCCCCCGCCGAGCCCTGCCCCTGGCCGCCCTGCTTCTCCTGGATGGCGGCGATGAGCTGGCTCTTGCGCATCCCGGTCACACCCGTGATGCCGAGGCTGGACGCGAGCGTCTTGAGCTCGGGGAGCACCATGGCCGACAGGCCGGTGCCCGACCGGCGACGCCGGGGGGTGGCGGTCTCCGCGTCGGCCGGGGCGGCGTCCGCGGCTCCCGTGCTCGATGCGTCCGTAAGGAGTTCGCTGGATTCGCTCACTAAGGGTCCTTCCCAGGGCGCGGGCGTTGGCCGGTTTCCGGCCAGTCGACCCGGTGGTGCGGCCCGGCGGGGGCGCCGGAACGGGCTCCGCTGATCGCGGTCGGGCCGCGATCGGCGTGTTCTGGGCACAGCCAGATGATGGACGGGACGGTTCGCTCGTGCGTGTTCCCGGTTCCGCCACGTCCGAAGTTTCGCTGGAATGCCGGACAACGGATTGTCACGGTATCGGGAAGCCTAGTACGCGGGACCGACACGACCGAAGGGCCGGACAGGCGACGCGCGGCTGACGAGCACGCTGCCCCGAACGGGGCATCTGGTGCGGCAATCAGCCTAACATCACCAGGGCGCACTGCTATTCCCCAGAGGTCGATGTCTTCGCATTTTACCTAGCATGATCGGGCCGGTGCCCGCACCGGCCGGGGGGCGACGCGACGGCCCCGCCCCGGTGCCGCCATCAGGCCGGGACCGCGGTCATCCGGCCGTGACGCGTGCGCCGCGGGTCGCGACGTCCAATGGGTGCTTGAGCCACCCATTACCCACTCCGGAAGCCATCGAATCAACTTGTGATGCGCTTGTGAAGGCCAGGACAGTAGGTCCTGCCCCGGAAATCACCGCGGGGACGCCCGCCGCGCGCAGCCGCCCGACCAGTGCGGCGGACTCCGGCATCGCGGGAGCGCGGTAGTCCTGATGCAGGCGGTCCTCCGTCGCGTCGAGCAGGATTCCCTCGTCCAGGCCGCCGGTGAGCGCCGCGACGAGCAGCGCGGCGCGCCCGGCGTTGGCCGCGGCGTCGCCGTGCGGGACGGACGCGGGCAGCAGGCCGCGGGCCCGCTCGGTCGCCAGCCGCTGCTCGGGCACGTACACGACGACCTGCGTGACCTGCGACTCCAGGCGCACCAGCCGCGGGCCGCCCGGCGCCGTCCAGGCGACGGTCAGGCCGCCCGCGAGGCACGGCGCCACGTTGTCCGGATGCCCCTCGATCTCGGTCGCGAGGCGGAGCGCGGCGTCGTCGCCCAGCAGCCCGCCGCTCGGATGGAGCGCGCGGGCCGCGACGATCGCGGCGACGATCGCGGCGGACGAGGAACCGAGGCCGCGGCTGTGCGGGATCCGGTTGCGGCACCGGAGCCGCAGCCCCGGCGGCCGGCCGGGACCGGATCCGGCCATCGCGTCCAGGACCTCGAAGGTCCGGTGCAGGACCTTGACGACGAGATGCCGCTCGCCCCGGTCGGCGACCTCGGCGCCTTCGCCGTCCACCTCGATGGACAGCCCGCCGCCGGTCACCTCGACCTCGACGTCGTCGTACAGGCCGAGCGCGAGGCCGAGCGAGTCGAACCCGGGGCCCAGGTTGGCGCTGGTCGCCGGCGCCTGTACCCGCACCGGCCCTTCCGTCCAGCCCACCTCAGGTGAGGCCGAGCTCAGAAGCGGCGGAGTGCGCGTCGACCTTGATGGTGGTCGGCGCGGGCGCGCCGGAGATCGCCCAGTCGGGGTCCTTGAGGCCGTTGCCCGTCACGGTGCAGACGACCCTGGAACCGGACGCGACGCCGCCCTGCTCACTCGCCTGCAGAAGGCCCGCGACGCTCGCCGCAGAGGCGGGCTCTACGAAGACCCCCTCTTCCCGGGCGAGAAGCCTGTAGGCGGCGAGGATCTGCCTGTCGGTCACCGACGCGATGGCGCCGCCGGACTCGTCCCGTGCGGCGATGGCGAGATCCCAGGAAGCGGGGTTGCCGATCCTGATCGCCGTGGCGATGGTCTGCGGCTTCAGGACCGGCTCGCCCTTCACGAACGGCGCGGCGCCGCTCGCCTGGAAGCCGAGCATGCGCGGCGCCCTGGACGCCTCCTTGTCGTCGGCGTACTCCTTGTAGCCCATCCAGTAGGCGGAGATGTTGCCCGCGTTGCCGACCGGCAGGCAGTGGACGTCGGGGGCGTCGCCCAGCGCGTCCACGATCTCGAAGGCGGCGGTCTTCTGGCCGAGCAGCCGGTACTTGTTGACCGAGTTGACCAGGGCCACCGGATAGTCGACCGACAGCTTCTGCGCGAGTTCGAGGCAGTCGTCGAAGTTGCCGTCCACCTGGAGCAGCCGCGCCCCGTGCACCAGCGCCTGGGCCAGCTTCCCCATCGCGATCTTGCCGTTGGGGACGAGGACCGCGCAGGTCATCCCGGCACGGACCGCGTACGCGGCGGCGGACGCCGAGGTGTTGCCGGTGGAGGCGCAGATCACCGCCTTGGCCCCCTCCTCGGCGGCCTTGCTGATCGCCATCGTCATGCCGCGGTCCTTGAACGACCCGGTCGGGTTGGCGCCCTCGACCTTGAGGAACACCTCGCAGCCGGTCAGCTGGGACAGCCGGCCGGCGGGCACCAGCGGGGTGCCGCCCTCCAGCAGCGTGACGACCGGTGTCGCGTCCGTCACCGGAAGCCGGTCGCGGTATTCCTCGATAAGGCCACGCCACGCGCGGGCGTTCGCGTTCAAGTCGGTCTCCTCGGATGACCTGCGATGTCGACCGGATTCTATCGGTCGTAGCTGAATCGTTCCCGGAGACTCACACGTCACCCTCGACGCGCATGACGCTCGCCACTTCGCGGACGATGTCGAGCCCGCGGAGGCCCTGCACCGTCGCGGACAGCGCCGCGTCCGGCGCCCGGTGCGTCACCACGACCAGCTGGGCCTCCTCGCCGAGCCCGACCTGCCGGACGGCCTGTATCGAGACGCCGTGCCTGGCGAACTCTTCGGCGACGGTGGCGAGAACACCGGCCTCGTCGGTCACGTCCACCTGGATGTAGTAGCGCGTGACCGTCTCCCCCATCGGAAGGACGGGGAGTTCGGCGTAGGTGACCTCGACCGGTCCGGGTGTACCGCCGGCCACGTTCCGTGCCACCGCGACCAGGTCGCCCAGGACAGCGGACGCCGTAGGGGCGCCACCGGCACCCGCGCCGTAGAACATCAGCGAACCGGCCGATTCCGCTTCCACGAACACCGCGTTGTACGCCTCGCGGACGCTCGCCAGAGGATGCGACCGCGGAATCATCGCCGGATAGACGCGAACCGATACGCCACGGCCGTTCCGGCCGTCCTCCGAGGGAACCCGCTCGCAGATGGCCAGCAGCTTGACCACGCAGTCCATTCCTTGGGCGCCCGCGACATCGGCGGCACTCACCTCCGTGATGCCCTCACGGTGGACGTCCGCGGCGGTCACCGGAGTGTGGAAGGCGAGCTGCGCCAGGATCGCCGCCTTGGCCGCGGCGTCGAAGCCCTCGACGTCGGCCGTCGGGTCGGCCTCCGCATAGCCGAGGGACTGCGCCTCTTCCAGCGCGTCGTTGAACCCCGCGCCGTGCGTGTCCATCTGGTCCAGGACGTAGTTCGTGGTGCCGTTCACTATGCCCAGCACCCGGTGCACGTGGTCGCCGACGAGGGACTCCCGCAGCGGCCGGAGCAGCGGGATCGCGCCCGCGACGGACGCCTCGTAGTACAGGTCGGCGCCGTACTCCCGCGCCGCCGCGAACAGCGTCGCCCCGTCCTCGGCCAGCAGCGCCTTGTTCGCGGTGATGACCGACTTGCCGGCCTTCATCGCCTCCAGCATCAGGGTCCTGGCCGGCTCGATCCCGCCGATCACCTCGACGACGATGTCGACGTCGTCCCTGGTCACCAGGGCATGCGCGTCGGTCGTCAGCAGCGCCGGGTCGACGCCCTCCCGCACCCGGTCGGGCCGCCGCACCGCGATCCCCGCGACGTCCAGCGGGGCCCCCACCCGCGCGGCCAGGTCGTCCGCCTGCTCGCTCAGCAACCGGACGACCTCCGTGCCGACCACGCCGCATCCGAGCAGCGCCACGCGCAGTCCGAGTTTCACGCTTCGACCTCCGCATCGAGCCGCAGCAGATCCTCGGCGCTCTCCCGGCGGACGATCACGCGCGACCTGCCGTCCCGGACCGCCACCACGGCCGGCTTCGGGACGAAGTTGTAGTTACTGGCCATCGATCGACAGTACGCACCGGTCGCGGCGACCGCCACCAGGTCCCCCGCCGCAAGATCTTCGGGGAACCACAGGTCGCGCACCACAATGTCGCCGCTTTCGCAGTGCTTGCCGACAAGCCTACTGAGCATGGGCGGTGCCTCGGACGACCTGCTGGCCAGCGCCCCGGTGTACTCCGCGCCGTACAGGGCCGTGCGCAGGTTGTCGCTCATGCCGCCGTCCACCGACACGTAGGTGCGCAGGCCCTCGACGTCCTTGACCGTCCCGACCTCGTACAGCGTGACGCCGCCCGGCCCCACGATCGCCCGTCCGGGCTCCACGGTCAGGCGCGGCATCGCCAGCTCGTAGGCCCGGCACTCGCGCGCCACGATCTGCCGCAGCCCGTCCGCGATGGACTTCGGGTCGTGCGGCTCCTCCCCCGGCACGTACGCGATCCCGTACCCACCGCCGAGGTCCAGCTCCGGAAGCTCGATGCCGTGCTCGTCCCTGATGGCGACGAGCAGCTCGGCGAGCCGGTGCGCGGCCACCTCGAACCCGTCCACCTCGAAGATCTGCGACCCGATGTGGCTGTGCAGCCCCACCAGTTCAAGCTGCTTCAGCTCCAGGACCCTCCGCACCGCCTCCAGAGCGGCCCCGGAACTCCTGGAGAACCCGAACTTCTGGTCGTCGTGAGCGGTCGCGATGAACTCATGGGTGTGCGCCTCGACCCCCGTGGTGACGCGCACCATCACCTTGGCCCGGACACCCCTCTGCTGGGCGAGATACCCCACCCGGGCGATCTCCTCGAACGAATCGAGGACGATCCGTCCCACCCCGACCTCAAGCGCCTTGTCGATCTCCCAGGACGCCTTGTTGCTCCCGTGCAGCGTGATGCGCTCCGTGGGGAACCCCGCAGCCAACGCGATGGCGAGCTCGCCCCCACTGCACACGTCCAGCCCGAGTCCCTCTTCCTTCAGCCACTTCGCCACGGCCACACAGAGGAACGCCTTGCCCGCGTAGTGCACGTCTCCGTCATGGAACGCCGCCACATACTCCCTGGCGCGGCTCCGCACGTCCTCCTCGTCATAGACGTACAGAGGCGTCCCGTACTCCTGCGCCAGATCCCGGACATCGACACCACCGACGGTGAGTACACCATCGTCCCGCTTGGCGCCCCGTGGCCAAACAGTGGGCTCCAGCGCATTCAGATCGTCCGCCGGCCCCACCGGGTGGTCCTCCGGCAGGACATCGGCGTGCAGGGGCCCAGCTGGATGTACTCGACTCATATCCGCTCTCTAGGGGTCTCACCAATTACGTTCAGCCCGTTGCCAAGGGCGACCTTCACGGCCTCCGCCAGCGCCACCCGCCCCCCATGTATCACCCCGGGCTCCTCATCACCCTTGGGCACGGCGGGACACCGCTCATGGACGTCGTGATACGCCCCGGCCACTCTCTCCAAACAGAACAACAGCGGCCTGGCATCCCGTTCCCGCTCGGCCTGCTCGGCTCGGCCCGGCACGTCCCCCAACGCCCCCACCAGCGCAAGCTCCTCGGCCGCGACGCCCTGGAAACTCCCTGCCCCGATCCCGAAGTCGGCCGCCCAGCGCCCGACCCAGCAGGCCCGCGCATAGGCGTACCGCACCGAGAATCCGGGGTTCAGGAACGTCCGAGGCCATTCACTCCACCCGCTCTGAGGCACCCGGGCGACCCCGAACCCGGCATCC